>DAOUKW010000160.1:0-14869 GCA_034420915.1 Dehalococcoidia bacterium | reverse complement strand
CGGCGGATGGGAATCGCGTTCGAGCAGGGCGTGCCGGTGGCCTTCGGCTCGGACACCATCTTCCCGCACGAGACCGCGGCCCGCGAGTTCGCGGTGATGGTGGGGATCGGCCTGAGTCCGACGAATGCTCTGCGGTCAGCGATGACGGTGGCGGCCCGGACGCTGGGGCTGGAGGACGAGATCGGCCGGATCGCGGACGGCTACGCGGCGGACGTGATCGCGGTCGAAGGAGACCCGCTCGAGAACATCCGCGTGATGGAGGACGTCCAGTTCGTGATGCGGGACGGACGGGTGGTGAAGGCCCCGTAGGGAGAGGGAGCGCCGGTCCTCAGGCCGGCACCGCCCGCCCTAGGCGGGCGAAAAGGCTATTGTTCCCCGTGCTTTCAGTGTCGAGGGACTCCAACCTGTCCCGAGGGCTGCACCAAACCTTGCTGTATCGCGCGTTGTTACGGAGGTGAATGTCTGCATGGCAGTGACCAATCTAGATCGATACAAGAAGGATCTAGAGTCCCTAATCTCGATCGGTGAGCAACTTGTAGGTTCGATTCAATTGGAATGCAACCCCGCAGATTTCCGTGCTGCGGCGAAGAAACAGATGGGCGCTAAGGCTGAGGCCTTCATCGCGGGATTGCCACCGTTCGCGACGACGTATCAGCGGTGGTACTCAGAAGCACAAGCCATGATTAGGCAGTTACTCCCAGGACGCCTGACAGACTTCGTCGGGCACTACGAGAGGCCGAAGCCTAGAAAGGACATTACTTTCGAAAGCTACCGCATCGTAGATACGCTACAGGGTTTGGTGGTAACTCAAAGCGTTGGATTCGGGGAGAAGAGGGTTGTGGGACCAGAGGCTGGAGTTCCGCACCTCAAGCAGCAACTCGCGATTCTCCAAGCAGTGAGAGCACGCTTTGAGAGTTCTCTGTTCGACATACGCCAACTAGTAATGGCCGACCTCTTCGATTCTGAGTTAGATGCCGCAGCTGAATTGGCTAAGCAGAGGTTCTTGCGCGCAGCGGGCGCTGTGGCTGGTGTGGTACTAGAAAAGCACTTAGCCCAAGTGTGCAGCAACCACTCCGTTGTGATCCGAAAGAAACCTACCATCAGCAATTTGAACGATTTGCTCAAGGACGCGGGTGTCACTGACGTACCACGGTGGCGGTTTATTCAGCACTTGGGTGACATTCGAAACCTCTGCGATCACAACAAAGCGAAGGAACCAACGGCAGCCGAGGTTGCCGACCTCATTGCTGGCGTGACAAAGACGCTAAAGACCCTCTTCTAGCTCTAGTCCCTCTCAACGTCGGCCCTGCCGCTCACCAGTCGGTCACCCCAAATCTGTTTGTGGCGATGCAAGACTACGTGCCGAGCGTTACCAGTTGATGATCAAGGCCACGGAACTGGCTTGCGTCGGTGATGGATTCTCTTGCGTGGTCATCTGGACCTCTTGGCTCTCCGTTTCTTCGGCGGGATCTTCGTCCTTAGAACGGAGAGTTCTCTGTTCAGAACGAACACGCGGTGCAAGAATGCCTCAACACCATCTAGTAAGGCGTTGAGCATTTCCGGGGTGGGCTTCCAACTCCGATGTGCCGCCGCATTCCCCGCATCAGTGCACGTGTTGAGGAGGTCCTTCTCTTCTTGGCTGATCACGCCCCTCTGTTGAATCGCTGTGATCTTCTGCACAAAAGGGGCCGTCTCCACGGCTCCATTCAAGACGAACGCGCGATCCAACGCTGTCCGCGTTCCTATTGTCGCCAAGACGCGGAGGTCAGCATTGGCTGCTGCATACGCCTCTTCTAACACGCTGCGCAACTCCGCATCACCGATTTTCCATAACCACTCCGGTTTGGGTCTTGGTACAGGCAAAGGCCAGTGTAAGATGCTGGGACGCAGGCGTTCCTCGTATTCGCCGGTTTGTGGGTCGATCCCCAGTTCAATATCCTCGGAAAACAACTCCTCACGTTGGAAGTACACGGCTTCACACCCACGACAGCGGAGCACGAAGTAGTTTTGCTCGCCCCAGATGCCGTGTTCGCGATCCTCCCACGGAGCCTTGTGTAACGCAACAACATCGGAGACCCTCTCGTCCACGCACTTAGGACAGTGGCCCTTACGCGTGGTCGCTCCTGCAGAAGAGTGGTCCGACGGCGTCGACATTTGTCGATCCATTGTACGGCAATGGCTCTCCGGCCGGCGTCAAGAATCGAACGGTTCGACATCGGCCAAGAGTTTCCACTTCAGGCCGCTCGGCACACCCCTCCAGTCGGATCGTGAGCGAGCTGCGGAGTCGCGCGGTTGGCTTGCAGGCCGGCCCTGGTAGCAAAAGCGATAGCTTCCCAGAGGTTAGGGCGATGCATTCGCCCCGCCCCGGCGTCGTGGCACGAGCGTCAGCCGAATCACGAGGTAGAGATTCCGTGCCACTTGTTGTTGGTAAGTCCTTGGCGGTCCGCTGAAGCTGCTTCGGTCCAGAAATCGCGAGTTCCAAACGTAACATGCCTAAGGGGAGATACCGCATCAAGAACCGACCGACCGCGCTGGAGCACATACAGCAGTTCCCCCAAATCGAACCAAAACATATCTAGCATGTACCTGAATAGATCAATAGCACCGCCTCGGCGCGGTGCCACAGCCTCGATATCTGCCATGAGCAACTCAAGCGTCGTGTTGAACTCGCCCAGAGTGGCAGCAAGCTTCTCGTCGTCGGTTCGTGGGTGCAACTGCGCCTGCGCTATGGAACGAAAGAGGATCCCCGCCAGAGAATGATCAGCGGCGGGTCCGTAGCTCAGGGGGGAAACCGCTATCTTGGTGACTCGAACCGTCCTGGGGTCCACGCCCGACAGGTCGAGCGGCGACTGGAGGGCCCTAATGTGACGTTCATGGCGGACGAGTTGCCGTAGCAAGGCAAGAAAGCTGTTCACATAGTCATCAATGAACTGCACCATGTCGCCAGATCGGGAACGAGACGTGAGCGATTTCGCTTTCGTTTCAAACAGAATGACCTCCTGGCGCTCCTGCACAACGACGTCCATTTCGAACACGCTCTTATTCACTTCGTAACGAACTCCTTCGCCAACGCTCGAAGTATGGGCTCGGCACGCCCTAGCTACGGCCGACTCCAGTGCCTCGCCGACTAGATCGCTCGCTGCGTTCCCCGCGCTCCGCCAAACCAACCTGAAGAGCGCTTCGCAGGCATTCGCGGTGGCCATGGGTGGGGAGAGCACAATGACACGCTGCTCGTCGACCTCGAAGAAGACGAAACGCTCGTGATCGCGGGCTACACTCGCGAACGGATCAAGATATCCGTTGTTCACCCTACCTGTCCGACCCAAAGCGTGACGCCAGAGGTGCGGGAAAGAGGTCTGAGCCACGCTTCTTGGCATTTGTGTTATGGCGCTAGATGACAAACCATTGATAAGAGCCTCAATCTCATTGAAGATGCCTTCGACGGTGGTGCGAACGTCACCTAGACCACCGGGCCAAGATGCCTGGAGAAGGGCGCTTCTGATTGTCTTGAGGGTTGTTGGTGGAACCTGCGGAAGCGTAAAGAGCTCCCGCCACGTCAGGGATTCCTGGAGAATGCGTAAGAAGTCATGTGGCTCGGCGTTGAGGTCCTCGAACTGGCTGTATCGCTGGCAGTCCATGCTGGCTGCGAAGTCCGTCGCCAACTCGATCAGAGTTTCCCAAGTCGTGGCGGAAGACGGCGTTTGTGCTTGGCCCTCGATATGCCGAAGGGCGAGAGATATGAGCCACGCGACAGGGATCGCAGAATCCGGCGAACGGGCAGTAGAAGACGGACCGATTCCGAATAACCACATTCCGTCATGAGTCGTGCGAGCCTGGCCCATGAACGCAAATAACGCCGCGAGTGTATTGATGCCGCCGCACTGTGCGACCAAGGCGTCAATATCGGCCGCGATCTGTTTGCGTGTATCTTCGGAGAGATGCGGGCCATGTACGCCGATGGGGATACGGTAGCCGCGCTGCCGCAGTCTTCCGCATGCAGCACCTACACGAGACTCACGGTCATGCTGTTCAATTGCCATGATCCCAGGTGAGGTTGTTGTTCCCTGTGCCTTGGCCCACCAGATAGCTTCCATCCAGTCGTTTGTTCTTGTGAGCGGGAGACAAGCGTGGTGGCTCACAGGAAGTGCGTCGATGATGACACGGAGGCGACGATGACAAGTGTCTGGCGCGTCGCCGACGGTCGAAGCGAGCTTTAGAGCTCTTCAGAGCTGAAAGCACTCAGCGCGATGTAGTAACCCGTTTGAATGACCCTCTCTGGACAGTGCGGAGCCCGGATGCGTTCCAGACTCGTGTTCGGTTTTCGTCTCTGCACGCCGGACGAGCTCAACAAAAGCGTTGAAGTCAGAATCTCTCAGCACGGCGACTATGTCCCGCGAAACTGCGCTTGGGGATCACGCGACGTGGAATCGGGTGGAGACATAATGTTGTGCATCCGTTCCTCCGAGCCGCACCGTCCCCGGCCCACTCCTGACATAGATGTCCCCCTCGGGTGCCTTCTCCAGGCCCTTCCACCGCAGATACACCGGCTCCGGACTCCGCTTGCAACTCACGAGGCAGACGGTCTTGCCCTCGGCGATCTGCGTCCTGGGGTCGATGCAGGTGCCGGCCCGGTCGCCGAGTCCATTGCGCACCACCTGCGCCAGATGCAGCATGAACTTGTCGTCGTTGTCGAGACGGTCGTGGTCGATGCCGAGCACCGTGCGGTCGTCGGCCACGCCGATCAGGAGGTCGCCACCCTCGGTGTTCAGGAACGCGGCGATGGTCTTGAGCACGGCGTGCGTCACGTGCTTGTCGTCCTTCCGGTCTTCCTTCAGGTTCCAACGCAGGCTGGACTTGAACTCGAGCGTCTTGGACTCCTGGAGCTTGAGCAGCTCTTCCACCCGCCGGTGCCGCCGGATGTAGTCGTCGAACAGGACGTCCTTGAGCGCCTGGCCGAACTCGGGGTCGTCGGTGATCCGCTTGTAGAAGTCGAAGTTGGTCTCGACGATCTCCTGGATCCGTTCCTCGACCTTGGGCTCGAACGTCAGACGCACGTTTTCGCGCGTGTTCACCCGGGCGCTGGCGTCGAGCGCGGTGTCCTCGTCCAGGACTGTGCGTAGTTGCTCCAGGGTGAGGCGGTGCTCGCGGCCGAGGTTCAGGCCGAAGCGCTCGTTCAGCCCCTCGATGATCTGCGAGAGCGGCTCCAGTTCCGGGCCGGCGGCGACCCCGGTCGCCTTGCTTCCGACGGGATCGAGGGCCTGAACCTGCCGCTCCAGGGCAATCCGCCCGGTGCTCGTCCGCTGAATGCGGAAGGACTCCATGTCGATGTTCTGCCGGATCTCGATCGGCAGCTCCATCCGGGACCCCGGCAGCAGGCGCCTCAGGAACCGGGCGAAGACATAGAGCTTTTCGAGATCGGGATCCTCGAACGGCAGCACTTGGGACAGGAAGGCGTAGAGGCGGACGTAGTCGCCGAGTTGGCCGCGGAAGTCGCTTCCCTCGGCATCGGACAAGTCGCCGAAGCGCAGGCGCGGCGTTTCCAGTGCGGCGTAGAGCTGGTCCTGGGTCGCCTTGGCCGCGAAGAACACCCGCGCGAAGACCTCCACGTCGGCTCCGCTGAACACCCCGAAGTCGAGCAGCCGGTCCTGGACCTCGTAGAGCAGGTTCGGATCGGTCTCTTCGGAGAGCAGCGTGGTCTCGTAGTACGGCTCGAAGGCCTTCTTGATCTCCTCGGCCTCGTTGGCGAAATCGAGCACGATCGTGCCCTGCTTGCCGGCCCGGACGCGGTTGAGCCGGGAGAGTGTCTGCACCGCGTTCACGCCGCCGAGCTTCTTGTCCACGTACATCGTGTGGAGCAGCGGTTGGTCGAATCCGGTCTGGAACTTGTTGGCGACCAGCAGGAAGCGGTACTCGGGCTTCTCGAACTCGGCGGCCGTCTGCCGCTCGCCGATCACCCGATCCTCTCCGGCCGAGTTCATGCCGGACTCGGTGTAGGACTCGCCGCCGTCCTTCACCGTTCCGGAGAAGGCGACGAGCGCCTTCCAGGGATGGCCCTGCTCCGCCAGGTAGCGGTCCAGCGCGAGCTTGGTGTGCACGGCGTGGAGCCGCGAGCGCGTCACGATCATCGCCTTCGCCCGCCCGCCGATCTCGCCGGCGACCTTGGCCGCGAAGTGCTCCACGCAGATGGCGATCTTCTCCCCGATGGCGTGTGGGTGCAGCTCGACGAAGGTCTTGAGGAGGTACTCCGCCTGACCCTTCTCGTAGCGGGGGTCGTCGTCGATCTTCTTCAGGAGACGCCAGTAGGCCTTGTAGGTCGTGTAGTTCGCGAGCACGTCGAGGATGAACCCCTCCTCGATCGCCTGGCGCATGCTGTAGAGGTGGAACGGTTCGAACTTCCCGTCCGGCCTCTTGCGCCCGAAGAGCTCCAGTGTCTTGGGCTTGGGGGTTGCCGTGAAGGCGAACGTGGAGAGGTTCGGAAGCCGCCCGCGGCGCCGGATCTCCTCGAGGACGCGGTCGTTGATCTCTTCCTCCGGGGTCTCGGCGGCGGCTTCCTCGCGCTCGGCGTCCTCCAGGCTGCCCGCCGCGAGCACCGCCTTGAGGCTCTTCGTGCTCTCGCCGGACTGGGAGGAATGCGCCTCGTCCACGATCACGGCGAAGCGTTTCCCGGGTAGATCGCCGATCTGTTCGGAGATGACCGGGAACTTCTGCAGCGTGGTGACGATGATCGTCCGGCCTGCCTCGAGGGCCTCGCGGAGCTGGCGCGAGGTCTGGTCGATGTTCTCCACCACACCGAGCGTCTGCTCGAACTGCCGGATGGAGCTCTGGAGTTGGCGGTCGAGCACGCGGCGGTCGGTCACCACGACGACCGAGTCGAAGACGCGCCGGTCCTCGTGGTCGTGCAGGACCGAGAGCTGGTGGGCGAGCCAGGCGATGGTGAAGCTCTTGCCGCTGCCGGCCGAATGCTGGACCAGGTAACGCTCGCCGGCGCCGTGGTTCCGGGCATGGCGCACGAGGCCCCGGACGCAGTCGAGTTGCTGGTAGCGCGGGAAGATCAGGAAGCGCTTGCCGGTCTTGCGTCCGCGCTGGTCCTCGTCCTCGACCTCGTGGATGAACTGGCGGATGAGGTCGAGGATGCTGTCCCGGGCCCAGATCCGTTCCCAGAGGTAGTCGGTCGAGTAGCCGGTGCGGGTGGGCGGGATGGGCGGGTTGCCCGCGCCGCCGAAGCGCCCTTGGTTGAACGGCAGGAACCGCGTCTTCGCGCCGAGGAGCTGGGTGGTCACGAACACCTGGTCCGGATCCACCGCGAAGTGGGCGAGGCACCGCGCGTAGGCGAGGAGCGGCTCGCGTGGGTCCCGGTCGGCCCGGTACTGGTGGATCGCGTCCTGGACATCCTGGCCGGTGAGGGGGTTCTTGAGTTCGGCCGTGAAAATGGGGATGCCGTTCAGGAAGAGCGCGAGATCGATGCTCGCTTCGCTCTTCTCGCTGAAATGGAGCTGGCGGATGACCGCGAAGAGATTGGCGGCGTGGAGCCGCTGGAGTTCCTCGTTGAGGCCGCTCGCCGGGCGGAAGTAGGCGAGCCGGAACTTGCAGCCCGAGTCCCTGACGCCGTTTCGGAGCACGTCGAGCGCTCCGCGCCGGGCGATTTCCCGCGAGAGCCGGCCGAGGAAGCGGGGTTTCACGTCGGCCCCGTAGTGCTGCTTGAGCTTCGCCCATTCCTTCGGCTGGGTGGCGAGGAGGAAGTCGAGGACATCGGACGGGATCAGGCAGAGCCCGCGGTCGTAGTCCGCCTGCTGGCGCTTGTGGAAGCTGCCGGGTAGCGGGTCGTCTCCGAACTCCGCTACCGGTTGCTGCACTCCGGTGGGGTCTTCCGGGTAAGCGTCGGGCCCGTGCCGCAGCAGCGCGGACTCGATGGCGTCCTCGAAGGCGCGCTCGGAGATCTCGAGTTTCATGTCGCTTCCTGCCGGACGTCGATCTTCCCGGTGACGGCCGCGGAGATCAGCGCGGTGCGGTATTCGTTCAGGTGGTTGATGGCTTGGCGCACTTTGGCGACAAGGGCGTCGACCTTGGCAGTCTCACGGTCGAGGAACTCCGCGATTTGGCCCTGTTCGTCGGGAGGCGGAAGAGATACCTCAAGCTCCTCAAATCGTTCTGGCTCAAGACGCCACTGGTTGGGACGAATTCCATTCGACATGGTGACGTACACCGACGACAGGAGCTTGCAACGCAGGAAGTGGTGCAGGAATCTTCGTTCTTCTTGGTGGTGTGGCAAGTAGACCACGTAGTCCGGGCTTGTTATCCCTGAAAGAGAAGAGATCCCGAGCGAACCCTGCCAGGCCTTCATCTTGTTGATGACGAGATCCCCAGGATTCACTACTTGATAGGTGCTCAGATCCTCAGGGGTGCGGTTGAAGTTGTCATCCCTGGATGACTTCTTGATCACGCCATAGTCGCGATAGACGGAAAGCACAGTCAACTCTGGGAAGCCTTGTAGTTTGGTTTTCGCGAACAATCGCTTGATCTTCTTCCCCTTCCAGTGCGCCGGGATCTCGCCCAGCCATTGGACTCCGGAATCCTTCATGGGGACGTTCGTGCCGAGGCCCCGGGTGACGGCGCGGGTGATGAGGGCAGTGCGCTTCTCCTGAAGCAGCTCGACCAGCCGCTCCTTCTTCGCTACCAGCGCATCGATCTTCGCCGTCTCGCGATCGAGAAACGCGGCGATCTCGTGCTGTTCGTCCGGATGGGGAAGCAACATCGGGAGGTCGCCGACGTCGGAAGCCGTAACGGCGTCATAGGTGCTCCCCTTTCCCACGGCATCCAAGAGCGATCGAATGGCCATGATTCCGTAGAAGCAGAACGGCCGATCGGTCGCTGCCGTCGGCCGAATCGCGCACAGACCGCGTCCGATGCCGTAGGTTTGATCCGCGAGGTTCATCGCACCGACGGGAGCACGGACGGACAACAGGATGTCGCCAGCCTCCGCGCGCTTCGGGGCGGAATCGCACACATGTCGCGGAGTCGGACTCAGCGGTCCAAATTCGGCGTTTCCTTGCAGGAACGGGAGCCCGTCAACGCCGTCAGTGACCGCCGCGGATGGTGGCGATTGGCCGGCGACAGTTTGTGCCGCGAATTTCAGTCGCTTCACTCTCCAGTGCACCGGGATCTCGCCCAGACATTCGACACCGGAACCCCGATGCTCCGGGTACGGATGGAAGCGCCGCGGTCGGGCTTCCGTGCGTCGACCGGTCACCTCACCCACCGCCCTCTCCCCCCGTCCGAGCCTGAATCCCCGCCCGCCACGGCCCACCCACCGGCCACGCCTCCGCGAACGAACTCCCCTCGATCAGGCTGTCGCAGACCGGCCCCAGAAAACGCCGCAGTTCATCGCCCGCGTCCACGAGCCGGTCCGGACCGTCGGCGTCGGCTGCCATCGCCCGCCGCAACTTTTTCCAGAGCTTCTCGCGCATGACGTCTTCGTAGTACTCCGGGAACAGCGCGATCGGCCTTTCGTCCGCGAAAGAGGTCCCGCGTCGGCCGAACGTCTCGGCGATGGCTGACCGCAGCACTTCGCCGCTGAATGCGAAGCGACGGGCAAGGCAGGCGACGTCCCACAGGTCCTTCACCCGGGTGTTCAGGGCGTCATGGTCCACCATGGCGTGCAGCTTCTCGGCGATGACTGTCTCGCGGGGGTAGGTCCAGAGACGGGGCGCCGGCAGATCGAGGAGGGTGGGGTAGTCCTGCACTTCAGGATCGGGGAAGACGCTATCGCCGAAGCCGATGTCCACCTGGAGGTGGAGGCGCGTCCGGCCCAGGCTGCCCTTGATCCCGGTTCGCAGGCCGATGTAGGGCTGTCCTTCACGGATATTGGTCAACCGGATGGACTCCGGATCGAAGAACACGCCATCTTCCGGGCACGGAGCGGCACAAATGTCCTCCAGCGCGGCGCGAATCACGGAATCATCTTGAGGTCCGAAGGCGAGGAAGTCCACGTCCCGCGTGGGACGCGCATCGCGCTCTGCCCAAACCCTGAAGAGCGCGGCGCCCTTCAGGGTGAACCGGTCCACCTGCTCCGAGACCGAGAGCCGGTAGAGGAAGCGCTCGCAGGTGTAGCGATCGAGCAGAATCTGGAAGCTGAGTCTTTGCTCGCGGGCGAGGTTCAGGAGGCGCTGGTGAACAGACGCTGGAAAGTTGCGAATGTGCTTCACGGGGGTCATGCCGCCAGCGCCTCCAGAACCGGACGGACGAGCGACTTGGCGCGGCACGCCTCCGCCGCCCGCCAGATCTGACCCACGGTCGCCTTACGGTCGTACAGGGCGGCGCGCAGCGCCTCAAGGGCTACGTCCAGGCCGACGACGCTGCGGAAGCGGAAGCAGTCCACCACCGTGCGCGCCGGGGTCGTGATGCGGGCGGGAACACCTTCGAAGGTCGCGTCCATGATCCCGTAACGGAGCGAGACTCCGGAAAAACGGACCACCCTGACCGGCAGCTCCGGTAGTCGTGGCGCGCGGGCCTTGTGGGGGATCGCGATCCAGATCTGCTGCGGCATCTGGGTACCGAGTTCGTAGAACCTGAGGGCGGTGAGGAGGCAGACGATGGCGTGCGGAACCCGGGCGCAGACGGCCGCGTGGGTGTAGTTCTCCGTAGGTTCTGCATCAGCTACCCGGTAGAGGCCGCGGGCGATGCGCTCGACGGCTCCCTCCTCCACCAGACGCCGCAGCGAACGGGAATCGACGCCCCGTTCGGCCGCGTCGCGCGCGCGGAAGAACGTCTGTGGCCCGAGGTCCTGCAGGCTGGCCACGGTCGATTGCGCGGTTTGTACGAAAGTGTCGGCAGTTGCGCTTGGTTGCCGACTTTTTAGATCGTCCATGTCCGGAGGATAGCCCGACTCGGATGATGTTCGCAAATTGTCGGCAATTGAGGCTAATTGCCGACAGTTTCGATCAACCGGTCTGTCGGCGCTTCCGAAGCCGCGCGATGCCGTCCGTCGCGGAATGCACTCGACCGGCTTCGATTTGGCGCTCGCCCAGCGCCAGGACCCTCAGGAGAGCCATGGTGCCCCGCATTCGCTCCGGGCTACTCCGGGCCCGGGCTTTGGTGCACTCTTCGATCGGGCGGTCCGGGTCCATCAACCCGTCATCCCCTGCAACATCTCGACGATTTCCTTCTCGACCTGCTGGATGTCGGCCTCGATCTCCTCCAGCGGACGTGGCGGGCGGTACTCGTAGAAGTACCGGTTGAAGTTGATCTCGTAGCCCACGAGCCCGACCTTCCCGTCCTGCGGGTCTCGGCGGTCGGTGTTGATCCAGGCGTCGGGCACGTGGGGCTTCACCTCCCGCTCGAAGAACGCTTCGACATCCTCCAGGAGCGGGACGTTTTCCGTGTCGCGGAGGTCCGGATCCGGTTCAGCGTGTCCGTCCTTGTCCCGGCAGATCTCCGCCGCTTCGTGGCGCTCGGATAGCGCCGAGAGGATCGCCTTCCGGATCGGTGCGGCGAGCTTCAGCTTCGCCTCTCCGGCGGCTGCGGAAAGCGCCTCCTCGAAGTCCGTCCGGTCCCGGAAGAGTTCGTCCGACAGGCCCTGGAGCAGAACTCGGATCGCGGCCTGCTGCTTGCGGCCCGCGGCCTCGTCCTTCTCCTTGGCCTCGCCCCGCTTGCGCGATACCGCCAGGTTCGCGAACGCCCGCGCCTCTTCGAGCCGCGCGATCCGCTCCGGGCTCGCCTGGAAGTTCAGCCGGAGGGGGCGTTCCACCGTGATCTTGCGGAAACCGAAGTGGGTGGTCGGGTAGATGCGGCTGACGACGGTCTCCCGCTCCTCGCCGTTGTCGCCGGCCGTCCGCTTCGCGCCGTCCTCGAAGTCGGCCAGCAGCCGGAGGATGTCCTCCTTCCGCTCGAAGGGGATCTCGCGTCGTTTGTCGCCCAGGCTCTTCCGGAGCTGGCGCCAGAACGAGCTGGCGTTGATGAGCTGGACCTTTCCTTGCCGTTCGGGCCGTTTCCGGTTGGTGAGCACCCAGACGTAGGTCGCGATGCCCGTGTTGTAGAAGAGCTGTTCGGGCAGCGCGATCAGCGCCTCCAGCAGGTCGTGCTCGAGGATGAAGCGCCGGATTTCGCTCTCGCCGCTGCCGGCGTCGCCGGTGAAGAGCGGCGAGCCGTTCATGATGATGGCGACCCGCGAGCCGCCCTGGGCCGGGTCCTGCTGGTGCGCCAGCATGTGCAGCAGGAAGAGGAGCTGGCCGTCGCTGATCCGCGGCAGGCCCGGCCCGAACCGGCCGGCGGCGCCCCGGTCGTGTTCGGTACGCACCGCGTCCTGGTCGCGCTTCCAGTCCTTGCCGTAGGGCGGGTTGGCGATCAGGTAGTCGAAGTTGTCGTTCGCGTGGCGGTCGCCCGAGAGCGTGCTCCCGAAGAAGACGTGCTCGGCGTCGCGGCCGTCGGCCGACTTCATGAAGAGGTCCGACTTGCAGATCGCGAAGGTCTCCGGGTTCACCTCCTGGCCGAACAGGTGAACGTCGGCGTCGGGGTTCACGGCTTCGGCCAGGACCTCGCCGCCCCGCGTCTCGCCGGCGACGATGTGTTCCTGGGCGATGGTGAGCATGCCGCCGGAGCCGCAGCACGGGTCATAGACGCTCCGCACGATGCCCTTCGTGCCCAGGCGGTCCTCGTCCCCGGCCAGCAGCAGGTCCACCATGAGATGGACCACGTCGCGGGGGGTGAAGTGCTCGCCGGGGTTCTCGTTCAGCGCCTCGTTGAACTTCCGGATGAGCTCCTCGAAGATCGTGCCCATCGTCGCGTTGTCCACCTCGTCCGGGTGGAGGCGCACCCTCGGATCGCCGAAGCGCTGAACGACGAGGAACAGCAGTCCCGACTCGTCGAGCTTCGAGATGGTGTTGTCGAAATCGAACTTCTCCAGCACCTCCCGCATGTTGGGACTGAACCCGGCGATGTAGTTGCGGAGGTTGCCGGCGATTCCGGGGGCGTCGGCGAGCAGCTTCTCGAAGTCGTAGCGGGAGGTGTTGTAGAACGCGAATCCGGAGGCTTTTCGGAGCAGCGGGTCGAGGTTGTCGATCTTGCCGCTGAACTTGGCTTGGACCTCCAGCACCTTTGGCTTGGTGGGGGCCAGCACGGAATCGAGCCGCCGCAGCACGGTGAGCGGCAGGATCACGTCCTGGTACTTGCCGCGCTTGAAGGTGTCGCGGATCAGGTCCGCCACGCCCCAGAGGAAACTGACGATCTGGCTGTGGTTCATGGGCGGGCGGGGTGCGAAGGTAGCAGGCCGCGCGTCTGTCGGGAACAGCTTCAGCGACCGCCCCGGGTCAGGGCGTGATCGCCGAAGCCCGGGATCCCCATCTCCCATTCCCCCGGCGCCGTCTGCCACAGCACGCCCAGATCCTTGAGCGTGTCGAGGAGCGGCGGCGCGCCGGGCGCGCTCTGCCGTTCGACCAGTGCGTCGAGCGCTTGGTCGTCCAGCCGGCCGCCGGCGTCGGAGATGAGCGCCGCGAGCGGCGCGAGAGTGCGGTGAACCCCGCGCGCCCGTGCTTCTTCGAAGCGTTCCGAATAGAAGTGCCCGACCTCGGCGCGGGCGGCGGCGATGCCGTCGCGCGCGGTTTCCGAGGTGATGGCGTCCGCCTCTGAACCAGCCGCGTCCCAGGCAGCGCGTCCCAACAGCTGGATGAAGAAGGGGTAGTCCTGCGACTCGGCGGCGAGCAGTGCGGCGGCGTCGTCGTGGAACGGCAGATTCGCCTGGCGGGCCGGCTCCCGGAGCGCCGTAAGGGTCGCCGCCCGGTCCAGACGTCCTACCGGCGCCGGCTCCAGCGCCCGTTCGAGGAACGTGCCGGACTCGCGGAGGCGACGCGGTGCATCCGGGGTGCCAGCCGCCAGCACGACGAACGGCAGCGAACGCAACGTCGCCTCCTGGACACCCGCGAAGAACGGTCGGCCTCCCTCGGGTTCCACCGTGTGGGCTTCGTCGAGAAGGATCACGAGGGGCGCCTTCGCAGCTCCAATCCATGCATCGAGCAGCGCCGTGACGTCCCGGGTGGCGTTACCGGGAGTGCCCGAGATCCCGAAACCGGCCGCCTGAACGCCCGTGACCCGGGCCTGGGCGAGCCCGGCGCGTTCCTGGAGCTGCCGGATCAAGTCGTTCCGATCAGCAAAGCACGCCGCCGGCAGAGCCTCCGCACGCATTCCCCGGAGTCGCGCTTCCTCGGCGATCCGACCGAGGAGCGTCGTTTTGCCGTTCCCGCGCTGGCCGAAGAAGAGCAGGCCGCGGGATGGCCGGCGTCCTGATTCCAGAACATCGAGCAAGCCTTGGCCCCGCGAGAGTTCGCGCTCCCGCCCCGCCAGAACGGGAGGCGGCGCGCCCGCGCCGGGTTGAAAGGGGTTCTCCCTTCCCGGCTGCGAGGCCATACGGTCAGAGCCTACCGCGCTCCCGGATGCGTGTCTTTGCGAAGCGACAGGGGCGTCAGCTCCAGCAGGTTGGTGTTCCGTCACCGGGCGCGCCGTGATGGCGGCCGGCAGGACGCGATTTCGTCCGCCGTTGGCGGACGGTGCCGGTCTGAAGACCGGCGTTCCCGGCCGTCGGCGCGACCGGTCGGCATCGACTTGAGCCGCCCTGCTCGTTGGGGCTCGGCTACGGATCCACCTGGCGGTAGAACTTCTTCACACCGTTCTCGATGGTCATGATGACCGCGCTCTTGGTCGGATGCCGATCCTCGTTGTAGTGCGAGATGAGCGTCGCTCCGGCATATTGCTCGGTAGCCATCAGTTCCCGCCGGATGGCGTCGGCTTCGAGAGTGCCCGCGCGGGCTGCCGCCTGCAGGAACAACCGGACCGCGTCGTAGCTCACTCCATCGCCGCCGGTGGGGGTGATCCCGTACCGGGC
>DAOUKW010000159.1:0-8509 GCA_034420915.1 Dehalococcoidia bacterium | reverse complement strand
CGGAATCGATGATCCACCGCATGGAGAGCGTCAGTCCGCGTTCTCCACGCACCTCAACGGGCACCTGGTACGTTGCTCCGCCCACGCGCCGGGGCCGAACCTGCAGCAGCGGCGTCGCATTGCGTATCGCCCGTTCGAAAGTCTCGATGGGGTCATCCCCGTTTGAGGCAATGTTTGCCAGCGCGCCGTAGACGATGCTCCGAGCCGTGTTCTTCTTGCCGCGCTGCATGACGCGATTGGTGAATCGCGTAACCAACACGCTTCCGTAGCGTGGATCAGGAAGGATGGGGCGCTTGATCGCCCGTCGACGTCGTGACATGGCGTTAGTTTCTCTTGGCTCCGTACTTGCTGCGGCCCCGCTTGCGGCCATTCACGCCGCCGGAGTCCAATGCGCCGCGGATGATGTGATAGCGGACGCCCGGAAGGTCCTTCACTCGACCGCCACGGATGAGCACCGTGGAGTGTTCCTGCAGGTTGTGTCCTTCACCAGGGATATACGCCGTCACCTCGGTCCCGTTCGTCAGCCGGACGCGGGCGATCTTGCGCAGCGCGGAGTTGGGCTTCTTGGGAGTCATCGTCCGGACCTGCGTGCAGACGCCCCGCTTCTGAGGCGACGGCTGATTCCGCACAACTCTGTTTGTGAGCGCGTTATAGCTCACCTGCAGGGCGGGCGCCTTCGACTTCGTCCGCGGTCGCTGTCGACCCTTCCGTACCAACTGATTGACTGTCGGCATCCCGTTACTTTCCTCTTTTTGGCACCCGCCACGCACGCGCGCGGGCAGCCGCATTTGTCTGCTTCTCTGGGCTTCGTATGCCCAGTCCCACGTCTGTGATAGACAGGGACTGGGACTATTCCCACTATCCGTGTCGCAAAACACGAAAAACAGGCACAAGTACCCTGCGTCCCACATAGGGGCGCGACTTCAAATTGTAGGTAGGAACGGAATCGGTGTCAACAAACTCAAATGCTAGTTATCCCGGCTTAGCGACTCGTACCGTCCTTGGTAGTGCAGCAATGGTCGATCAGCGCGAGAATTCACGTCTGCTGCAATGACAGTGCCAATGTATATCGTGTGATCACCCGCCTCGATGGTGTTCTCAACACGACATTCCACGTGAGCCAGGCTGTCATCCAAAAGCGGCGCGCCTGTTTCACCGTTTCGATGGGGTAAGTTCTCAAGCCGGTGGGCTGCCTGCTGTTCGGGCGTTCCCTTGTGGGACAACTCAATCGCCAAATCCGCCTGCTCCTCATGCAGCACATTGATGGCAAAGACACCGCTCTCACGGATGAGCGCGTGAATATCTGATTCATGGTCAACACAGACAAGCACGAGTTGTGGCTGCAAGGATACGGAACACACTGCGCTCATCGTCGTGCCATGCACATCGTCGTCTGTACGGGTTGTGACGATGGTGACGCCGGTGGCGAGCCGACCCATCACACGGCGAAACTCGTCTGTGGTGATGTCCGGCATCGGAAAGCTCTCCGTCCGGCCGCTCGGCGTGGCGCTAGTCGCGCACGGCCACGATTTCGAGCCAATTGCGCGGAACGAAGGACAGCTCCATGTCGCGGAAAGTCTCACGAATGGTCGCGCGCAGCACCTCGCTCGCCGTTTCTATCTGCACGCCCGGCAACGCCCCTTCGACGAAGTCTGAGAATGAACAGATGGAAAGCCACCCCTCAATCGGCACCTCGATCGGAATAACGCGCTCGTCCCGGATGCTGAAACCCGCGTCCGTCAACAGCGCCTTGTACTCCTCCGGCGTCAACTGTTGCCGCGCCATGACCTTGTTCTTCACGGGGCTCAAACCGTGTTCGGACTTGAGTAGACGCAAGGAGCGCATCATCCAACGGCGGTAGAACGGGTCCGTGCCTTCAACGATGGAGCCTGAATAGAAGGTGCTGTTGAACGCGAACAGGCCGCCGGGCTTGAGCGCGCCCCTGATTCCTTCAAGCACGTCCGGCTTGTTGTCCACCAGGTGGATCGCATTGCAGAAAACCACAGCGTCAACCGGTTCCGAGATGATAGTCGAAAGGTCTTCCGCGCGGGAATTCTCAAAGGAGACCTCTGCGTCCGTCACGTCCGTGAACTGCCGCCGCGCCTCTTCCAGCGTCTCCGGCGACATATCAACGCCCAGGATCCATGCGCCGTCTCCGCGCACCTTGTCCAGGACCTTGCGCGTGATCTCACCTGGGCCGCATGCAAGATCAATGACGCGATTCCCGGTCTGCAAGCCGATGAGATCAACCAGCCGGCTGTTCTCTTCCTGGTAGAAAGGTTGCCGGGCGAATGCGTTGAATGAGTAATCCTCGCCGCCGGCTGTGGCAGAAGATGTGGACTGTGAGTGAGTCATGGTCATTCGTCTCAGGCCATGAACTCGCGCTAGTTGCGTCGGCGCCGCGCCTTGCGGGCCTTCAAGCGGGCTCGTTCCTGCTTGGAGATGAAGTGGCGCTTCTCCTTTGCCTGCCTCAGGATGCCTGAACGTTCAACCACGGAACGGAACCGCTTGATCAACTGCTCCTGGCTCTCACCCTCACGCAGGACTACATACGTCATTCGCCACTTCCCTCCGTTTCAATTCCCAATACGTTCTTGTCGCCCACACTATTGGTGGGAGTAATGCCGCACCGCGCGCGGCCACTCGTCCATTAATAGCACAGTCTCAATAAGAAACGGGACGGACAGCGGCCGCGTGGCGGGTTCAGTCGCGAAAGCGGCCGGGTGGCGAGTTCCGCTGGCGTGTGAAGCACGTGGCGCAATAAACGGGCCGAATTCCGCGCGGCTCGAACGGTACCTCCGTCTCACGTCCGCATTCTGCGCACGTTGCCGGATACATCTGCCGTCGGGGGCGATCCTGCTCCACCGGCGCCGCGTCGCGTGTCTCCCGCCGCCGCGCCATGTCCGCGCGGCGTACAACTCGGCAGGCGTGGCACCTCTTCGGCTCATTCCGAAAGCCTCGATCTGAATAATATTGCTGTTCACCCGCGGTAAAGACGTAATCACTGCCGCATTCGGAACACGTCAGCGTGCGATCGCTGAACGTCATGACGGTCTACCCCCACTCCCCCTTGGTCCCAAGCGGGCACCGCGTGGACTATAGCACAAGTTAACTATCGACATAACACTCCCGGAAATCCTCAACAAATCCCCTCCCCCTCGTGGAGGAGAGTTAGGGCGGGGCGGGAGTCTCACTACATCCGGCTGATGCGATCAAAGAGGGCGGCGAAATTGACGCCCCACCCGATGCCGGCTACCCGCCCGGGGAAGATGCGCGGGTCCTCCGGGTTCCAATACGTTTCACGTATCTGCCGGAGGCTCGGCGGCCTCAGATCGTAGGGTACGAATCCAAGCACGCGTCCATGCCAGCGTTCACTATCAGGACCCTTGCGCAATTCCTCGTAGAGCACCGCAAGGATGACGACGACGGTGAGTAGCTGGGTGAGCCTTCTCATCATGGCCACCATCTAACGTCCCTCGATGATGTTCCTGAACCTGCGGTCACTCCGATAGGGCCCGACGACAGTAAGTCGATATCGTTCCGGGTCGAAAACACGCCGCGCGACGCGCTGCACGTCATCCACGGTGATGCTGTCCAACTGTTCGACGACCTCCTCCGGCGTTTCGATGCTCCCGAAAGTGATCTCCTGTCCGCCCAGCCAGCTTGAGATGCTGCGCGTGTCTTCCAGGCGCAGCAGCATCCGCCCTTTGGACAACTCCCGCGCGCGGTCCAGTTCGCTCTGCGTAATATCCCGCGTTGCGCGATCCAGCTCCTTGATGACGGCCTCCAGCGCCTGCGGCCCCCGCTGTGGCACCGTTGCCGCATACACAGCCATTGCGCCCGTGTCCTGTAGATACATCACATCCATATCCACCTCGTAGACGATGCCCATGCGCTCGCGCAGTTCCAGGAAGAGGCGGCACGCCATACCGTCGCCGAGAATCGCGTTCAGCAGCCACAGGGCACGCCGATCCGGATCGTGGGCAGACATGCCGGGGAACATCAGGCAGATGTTGGCCTGCTCCGTCTTGCGGTATTCCACGGCGACACGACTCTCCGGTTGCTTGTCGTCCACGGGCGGCATCGGGCGCGGATTCCCGCTCGGCCACGTCTCCAGCAACTCTCCGACGACCTGCTCAATCTCCGCGTGGTCAATCTGTCCCGCCACTGCCATCACCACCTGCGACGGGTCGTACTGCTCACGCATGTAGGACATGATCGTGTCCCGCGACAGTTCGCGGACACTCTCTTCCGTTCCGGCGATGTCACGCCCCAGCGGCTGATCCGGCCACATAATCTTGTCTGCCATGTGGAAGGCGCGCTGCGCCGGGGAGTCGAATGAGGTGTGTATCTCCTCAAGAATGACGTCGCGTTCCTTCTCGATTTCCTCTGCCGGGAACGTCGAGTTCAGAAGCATGTCCGACAGAATATCGATGCCGATGGACAGGTGCGGCCGCGCAACACGCGCCCAATAGATCGTCACCTCGCGGTCGGTGCTTGCGTTCATGAACCCGCCCACGCGCTCGATGGTCTCGGACACGTCCTGCGCCAGTGGACGCCGCTCCGTGCCCTTGAACAGGATGTGCTCCAGGAAATGCGACGCGCCGGACTCGTCCTCCTGTTCATAGCGCGAGCCTGTGCCAACGTAGAACGCGATTGAAACGGCGCGCGTCGCCGGCATTGATGCCGTCAGGAGTCGGATGCCGTTCGGCAGGACGGTTCGTGAATATGGGGCAAGCGCTTCCGTCATCGTGTACCCGCCGATGGTAGTGGATGCCGGCAGCGCGTGAGTGTCACCGCCGCCCTGTGAGCCGGTCACGATTCCAGCCACAGCACGTCGCCGTGCAGATCGTCAGGATGCTGCTTGGCCGCGAACACCGCGTATTCCGCCTTGCTCGCGCCAATCGTCGTCCCCGCCCCGTGCCCCGGGTAGACGATTGTTTCGTCAGGCCGTACATACAACTTCGTCGTGATGCTCGTGATTTCCTCCCGCAGATTCTCAGGGCTGCGTGAATGTCCCGGCCCGCCCGGGAAAAGGGTGTCTCCCGTGAACAGGTGCTGCCCCGTGATGAAACACGCGCTCCCGGGCGTGTGCCCCGGTGTCGTGATTACCTGCAGGGGCGCCGTTCCAATTTGAAGCGTGTCTCCGTCATGCAGCAGGAGAGTGGGGGTGACGGGCAGATCTCCGGCATCGCCCGGTGTCGCCGCGACGGTCGCATTGGGCAGCGCGGCGGAAACCTCTTCCAGCGCCCCCCAATGGTCGGAGTGGCCGTGCGTGGTCAGGATGTAGAGAACGTCCATGCCCGCGACGGCCTCCAGGATTCGATCAGCCTCCGCCGCCGCGTCGATGATTGCTGCTACGTTGCGTAGCGGATCCGCGACGACGTAGAAGTTATTCCCCCAGCTCCCGACCTCCATGCTGTAGATCCGCAGATCCATCTCGTTGTGCGTCAGTGTCATTCCTCAAACTCTCCCGTCAGTCCGTTACCCGCGTTGACACCCCTGACCGCGCTTTCTTAGGATTCTTGCACGCCGCGACCAAAATTGCGCGTGTTCGATCCGCCAATTCGTCGCTGCGCGGAGGAATCACATGACCATTGAAGTCACCCCCGGCGTCGTTGCCATCACACTACGTCCCGATGATGATGACTCCCCGCACGTCTATTGGGCGCGGGGAGAGAACGGCGGCGTGCTCATCGACGCGGGCCACGGCGAAGACGAGGTTTCCCAGCGTGTCATCGACACCGTAAACACGCTTCGCGGAGACGATTCTGCCCCTGCCGTCCTCCTGATCACGGACCGCTTTGGTGAGCACTGCGGCGGCGCGGCGGCGCTCAAAGCAGCGTTCCCGGGCATGGTTGTTCATGCCGGCGCAGGAGACATTGATGCAATCAATGAGGAAACCGGTGGGGCAGTGGATGTATCACTGAACGGCGATGAGACGTTTGACCTCGGCGGCGGTAGAACCATCCATGCCATTGCCACGCCGGGCCACGTCGGCGGCAGCATGTGCTACTTCCTCCAACCGGATGGAGTCCTGTTCAGCGGCGACTGTGTTCTGAGCCGCGGCACAACCGCCGTCCATCTTGATCAGGGCGGCGATATGGCTGCCTACGTCAACTCCCTGCAGAAACTCGCCGAAAAAAATGCGAATCTGCTGCTCTCGTTCCACGGCCCGCCGGTCACGGACCCTGCCGCAAAGCTGGCCGAACTCATCGGGCATCGCAATTCCCGCGATGCCTCCATCCTGGAATGCCTGCGTGACGGCGTAACGAGCGTGGACGAAATGCGGGAACGGCTCTACGGCGCGGCCAACCTTGAGGAATGGCGCTGGAACGCCGCGCGAGAACAGATCGTCGCTCACTTGATTAAGCTGACAGGAGAGGGTGTTGTAACCCCTGCCAGCGACGGCTCCTATCGGCTGTCATGATTATTGGTAGTAACCCAATTTGACTGAGAGGTAAACAAACCAATGAGAGGAATTGACGCCCTATCTGTCTTCCCCGCGTCTGCGAAGGCGCGTGACGACGGCCACCTTGAGATTGCCGGCCTCGACGCCGTGGAACTCGCCCGCGCGCAGGGCACGCCGCTATACGTGTTTGATGAGGCTGAACTGCGAGACGCCGCCCGACGCTATCGCTCAGCCTTGGATGCCCACTATCCCGGTGAAAGCTCCATCATCTACGCGTCCAAGGCCTTCTCGAACGTCGCCCTTTTCCGCCTGCTTGCGGAGGAGGGTGTCGGATTTGACGTGGTGAGTGGAGGAGAGTTGGCGACGACGCAAGCAGCAGGCGTCGATCCGGCCAGTGTTCATTTCCACGGCAATAACAAGAGTGCCGAGGAACTTGAGCAGGCCGTCGAGTCCGGCATCGGAGCAATTGTTGTCGACAATCTCCATGAGCTTGCCCTGCTTGAGTCGATTCTTGAGCGGCTTGGAAGAACGCAGCAGGTATCGTTCCGTGTGTCACCCGGTGTCGATCCCCATACCCACGCACACACGACCACCGGAGTTCTTGACAGCAAATTCGGCCTCGCTATCCAGACGGGGCAGGCGGAAGAGGCCATCGCTCGCGCCATGCAGTCATCGCGGCTGGACGTTGCCGGGCTCCATTTCCACCTAGGCTCCCCCATATTCGAGATAGAACCATACGAAGAGGCCATTCAGATCACGATGGAGTTCGCGGCGCAGATGAGGGACAAGTACGGATTCTCACTGCGCATGTTCAGCCCCGGGGGCGGCTTTGCCGTCAACTACCTCACAACAGACGAAGCCCCCGTGCCGGACACGTACATCTCCACCATCTCAAAGGCCATCATCCAGGGGTGTGATGTTCACGGACTTGAGTTGCCCGCGATCTCCATCGAACCCGGCCGCTCCATGGTGGGTACAGCGGGGGTCGCGCTCTACACCGTTGGCGCGACCAAGCTGCTGCCGGATATCCGCACCTACGTCTCTGTCGACGGCGGCATGGGCGACAATATCCGCCCCGCCATCTACGGCTCCGAGTATGAGGCCGTGTTGGCCTCACGAATGGGGGACGCGGAGGAGATCACGGTGACCATCGCCGGCAAGTATTGTGAGTCCGGCGACATTCTCGTCCGCGACTGCTCCCTGCCGACGCCTGCTGCCGGTGACATCCTGGCTATCCCGGTTTCCGGCGCGTATTGCATCGCCATGTCGTCCACGTATAATGCCAATCCCCGCCCAGAGGTCGTTCTTGTCTCCAACGGTGAAGCCCGCACCATCCGCCGCCGTGAAACCTTCGAAGACCTCATGCGCCTCGATGTTTAACTTGTGATGCCCTGGACAACTCCTGCCGATAGCGATGCCGTCGGTCTCCTGGACCGCAGTATTCAGCAGGGTAGGCTTGCCCACGCCTGGTTGCTGACCGGTCCCGCCGGTGTTGGCGGCATGGCCCTTGCCCGTGAATTCGCAAAGGCCCTACTTTGTGATTCGGAGCAGGAGAGGCCGTGCGTTGACTGTCGCCACTGTCGCCGCATCGAAAACGGCCACCATGCCGACGTTATGGTCATCTCCCCCGCCGGCGCTGGCTCGATTGGCATCGAGGCCGCTCGCGATCTTCAGGCCGCCGCCAACCTGCAGCCGTACGAGGCGTCCGGTCGCGTCATCATCATCGATGATGCCGACACCCTCACGCGTGAGGCTGCGAACGCCCTGCTCAAGGTCCTGGAGGAGCCTCACCCGAACGTCACCCTCATCCTCGTCACGGCCAATGACGAGGCGATTCTCGATACCATCCGTTCCCGCTGCCAGATCGTTCCCCTCCGCCCAATCCCGTTTGACCAAGTTGCTGAGGTTCTGCGCGAGAACGGCACGGACGACGAGGAAGCAAACCGCCTTGCCAAGCTCTCCGGCGGACGCTTGGAATACGCGCTTAGCCTATTGACTGATACCGCCCCGCTGGACGCCCGCCATGCGGCCCTTGATGACATCCTTGCCGTTCGTGGTGAGTCTGTTGCCGACCGCCTACGGCGCGCCGTACGAATG
>DAOUKW010000158.1:0-22725 GCA_034420915.1 Dehalococcoidia bacterium | reverse complement strand
CAGTTTCCATGGCGGTCATGCCGAGGTTGCCGGGCACGATCATGCTGTTGAATCCTTCGCTGCGCGCGGTCTCTTCGTCCGTGAATCGGCTGAGGCCGCTCATGGATCCCCGCTCCGCGTCGTTGTCATTGAGCCAGCCGGAGAGGGCCATCATGTCCTTGACCCACGAGGTGTGGGGAGTCCATTCGATGGGCGGGACCTCGTCGCCGATGTCAGCGTGTACCTGTATCTCCGTCATGATTGCGCCTCCCTGTCCCTCGCCGGAGGGACGCCGGGCGCGCGGAATACCATGGAGTCGCGGGCGCGGGCGACAAGCTCGCCCGCATCGTTGCGAAAGAGGATCTCCCAGACTTCAAAGGCCATCGTTCCTGAACGGCCGGTCTTGGAGTACACGTCTTGCAGGACGGCGTATCGCGTGAGCTTGTCACCAACGTAGATGGGGGTGTGGAGTTCAATGGCGCGACCGGCGTTGAGGCCGACGGTTGCGCCCTCCAACTGGACGTCCGCGCCCCGTTCCTGGTTGCGGGTGAAAAAGACGTTGAGCATGGCCATGGGGGCTTCCTGCCGTTCACCGTCGCTCAATTCGGTCTTCGGGATGCCGGTCAGTTCGATATAGCGGTCGACCATTTCCTGCGTCAACTCAATAATCCCCGTCATCTGCTCGACGTGCAGGATGGCCTCGTTAAAGGTTATCTGCGGCGCAGCGGCATCTCCGCCGTTCCCGTCGTTGGATGTCATACCTTCCTCTCCTGATTCCCCCATTTACCTATTGCTGAGTATCTTCAAGCCGGACGGCGTTGAACTCGCCGGACCTCAGCGCCTCAACAAGCTCCGCCTCGGAGGAGATCGGCGCGTCAAAGGCAGTCAGGCAGCGCGCGATGGCGCTGACAAAGTGGGCATCGCTGCCGCCGATACCAGAGTAGCCGTTTTCGACCACCAATTTCTCGGCTGCCTCGGCCTCTTCAGGGCGATTGCCGCCGTTCAGGCGCTCGACGATGTTGACCTGAGGGAACTCGATACCGTCCGCCATCCAGGAGACGAGGCCGATGCCGGCACGACCCGGGTGGGCGGGGATGGCGATCGCACCATTCGCTTCCGCTACTTCCATCAGCTGAAAGGGATCCATTGCAACGTCCGTTGGGTCGATTGCCTCCGCGAGTTTCCCGGTGACTCCGTAGACGAGGAAATGGCCGTGCTTTGTATCAAGCTCCGCACCCCTGAGGACGGTGATGCCGAATTGATCGAGCGCATCGGAATAGTCCGCATCAAGGGAGAATTGCCGATGCTCAGTCAGCACGATACCGTCCACTTGCATGCCGCGTTTTTTCAACGTGACAATCCACTTGAGATACTGTTCCACGGTTGCGCGGGAGTCGTCGGAGGCGACGGAGTGGGAGTGGAGATCGTAGTAGTACATTCCTGTCGATGTGCGGACGCCCGCGCGGGCGTGCTAGCGATGCCACTCCGCGATGTTCCAGAGCTCGCTGTCCCACGCATTCATGCGGACGCCCTGCAAGTCGTTTGCCTTTGCGGAGACGAGGCCGCGGCGCACGAGGGGGATCTCATATGCCGGACGCACGATGGCATCGTTGAGAGATTTCAAGATTTTCTCACGTTCAGTTTCGGCAGCGTTTTCGAGTCGGCTGAATATCCAGTCGTAGGTTTCGTTGCACAGGCGAATGATATTCTCTTCGGCCCACATGTTTTCGCGCGACTGGATATGTTTGCACTGGTACGTGGAGAGATAGCCCTGTGGATCAAGGCCGGAGCCGGTGGTATACATCTGGACGTCCGCGAGGAAGCGGCGGTACGACTCCGTGTGCTCGGCCGGGTTGCCGCCGAAGAAGATGCTGGCATCGTAGGTGATCAGCTTGCTTTCGATGCCGATTTCAGCCCACCAGCCCTGAATCAGCGCGAAAGTGCCCTCACGAACGGCGTTGGCTGTGGTCTGGTAGGTGAGAGTGAGCGGGACGCCGTTGTATTCACGAACGCCGTCGCCGTCAGTATCCACGACGCCATTCTCATCGAGCAGGGCCTTGGCTCCCTCGATGTCTTGCATAAGGCAGTCGTCATTATTCTCGGAGACAAACCGCGGCGGCGCCGTAACGAGATTGCACGTCGCTATGCCCGCAGAGCCATAGAGGTCATCGACAATGCGTTGGCGGTCGATGGCCATGGACATGGCCTTCCGGATAGGAGTGAACGTCAGGAACGGATGAGGATTCCGGCCGTCAAGGTACTCCGAGCGGTTGTCTTCAATGTCCGTGTGAGGATTTGTTTGATTGACGACAATGCGCTCAACGTCGCTCGCAAAGGCCGTAACAAGATCACCGAGTTCGTTGCCGAGCCAGAGAATAAGCTGGGCGCGGGGCACCTGCAGATTCCACCCGTAGTCCGCAGTCCCCTCAACCAGGACGGCCTGCGCGGCTGACTCAGCATCGCCGCCGCCGATGAGTTCCACGCGGTCGAAGTGGGGCCGTTCGCCCCAATAGTGCGGGTTGCGCTCATAGACGGCGCGGTCGTTGGGAGTGAAATCGACGATGCGGTACGGGCCGGAACCGATGGGAACGCGGTGTTGTTCATCACAGTTGGGTGTGGCTGCGGTAACACAGTCCTCGAATTGGGCCTTGTTGATGATCGGGACATCCGTCCCTGCAAGGAGTATTACGGGATCCCGCGCCTTCTGCCCAAGCGTAAAGACAACTTCCCGGTCGCCCACGGCCTCGACCGATTCGAAGGCGCTGAAGGTGTGCGCGGAAAGGCAGCCTATTCCTTCGGTTGTGCAATAGGCCCATGTGAAGACGACGTCATCGGCGGTCAGGGCGCTCCCGTCCGACCACGTGAGATTCTCACGCAGCCGCCATGTGACGGTGAGGCCGTCCTCGGAGATGCCGCCGTTTTCGACGGTGGGGATCTCCTCAGCGAGTCTGGGCACAAGATTGCCGCCGGGATCGATTACGGCCAACGGCTCAAGCGTGATTGCTCCGGCGTCCCGGTCCTTGAAACCCGAGGCCTGGTAGGGGAACGGCAGGGTAGGCGCCTGCCAATAGAGGATGGTGAGTACTTCTTCGTCAGGCTGCGGGGTGGCTGTGGGATCGGGGCGGGGCGTGGCCGTTGGCTCAGGTTCAGGAGTAGCGGTGGGTGGAACAGGTATGACTGTCGGGGGAGTGGTGACGGGAGTTGTGACTACAAGCGGGCCGGTTGGGACGGCGGTGGCTTCAGGCTCCTCCTCGTCTTCACATGCGATTGATGCAGCAACAAGCGCCATGGCGAGGAGGGCAATGGTGAATGCTCGCCAGGGATTCATTCGTCCTCCGTTGGTTTGCCAGCGCGATAGTTTGCGTATACGAGCGGCCGCGATCCGATGATCAGTACGGGACCTGGCCGCCGACAAATGTCTTGGCCCAGTCCATCGCCTCAATGATGCTTGCGTAGTCGTCAAGCGGTTGAGGGCGGTGGGCGTTGGCGGCGCGATCAATGATATTCGGGATGTCAGTGAGGCCAATCTGCTGAGAGATGAAGAGTTCAATAGCGGCGTCATTGGCCGCCGCCACAACCGCAGGATAGGTCTCACCCTGCCGCGCCGCGTCAATAGCAATCTGGTAGCAGGGGAAAAGCTCATGTTCCAGCGGCTCAAAGGAAAGCCGGCCCTCTGCGAGCAGGTCGACGCGGTTGATCTCCGCGTTCGCCCATCGGTTTGGATATGCGAGGGAAAGCTGGACGGGGACGCGCATGTCCGGGATGAAGAGGGCGGATTTGACCGATCCGTCGTTGAACTCGGTCAGGGCGCGGACGAGGCCCTGCGGATGGAAGAGGATGTTGATGTTCTCCAGGGGGATGTCATAGAGAGAGTTGACGACCGCTACCTGCGTTGCCTTGACCATGAGGGTTGAGGCATCGATTGAACGCTTGCGTCCGACGGCTCGGGCAGGGCGGGCGTTCGGCATGGAGGAGGGAAGCTGCGTGCCGTGGCGGGGCAGGCGGCGCGCCTGCACGGTGCCCCAGGTGGAGGTCATGGTGACCTGCCGGACTGATTCCGTGCTTTCCCCCCACAGCGTCTGCCAGACGCCGATGGGCTCGTCATCGAGGGGGAAGATAGTTGCGCCGGTCTCCTTTGCGCGACGGGCGAGCAGCGAGCCGGCGATGTAGAGCGTGTCGATATTGCCGATTGCGACACGCTTGCCGGCATCAATGGCCGTCCATGCCGCTTCAAGGCTGTTTCGTCCGACGCTGGCGATGACGGCCATGTCAACGTCCGGAGAGGAGACGATCTCGTTGATGGACTTGAACTCCACGCCCTCCGGGATGTCGTCGCGCCAGCGTCCGCGCGCAAAACCGGCCAGCGTGGGACGGTATTCCTGGATCTGTTCGGCAAGGCGCTCAAGGTTGGAACCGGCGGCGAGGCCGACGACCCGGACGTTGTCGCCCAGGGAGCGGGCGACGGAAAGGACGATCTGACCGAGCGAGCCAGTTGAGCCGATAACGGCTATGCGGAGCGGTGCGGAATCCGTGGTCATGACACCTCCACTCCTCTCGCGAGACGGCGGGCTTCCGTTCCCTTTACATCATCCACAGCAGTACAAATGCCTGCCTAAAGATTATCCAGTTTGTTGGCGATGAGCGCGGCAACGTGTTCATGAATGGACGGCTCCTGGATGGCGTCCACGATCTCAGAGACAAAGGCGCGAATGAGCATCATTCGTGCCTCTTCCTCCTCAATGCCGCGGCTCCGGAGGTAGAACATCGCGTCGTCGTCAAGGTTGCCGCAGGCCGCGCCGTGCCCGCAGCGGACATCGTCGCAATAGATCCAGAACGCGGGTTTGGTGTCCGCCTCCGCGTCATTGGACAGCAGCAGGTTCTTGTCTACCTGCATGGCGTTCACCTTGGCGGCGTTGGGGCGGACGATGATGCTGCCGTGAAAGACGGAGCGGGCGTGACCGTCGAGGATTCCCTTGTAGAGCTCGTTCATATCGTTGTGACCGACGAGGTGGTCGACGATAACCTGGTTGTCGACGTGCTGGTCACGCGAGATAACATATGCGCCGCGGACATCGCTGTTCGACCCCTCGCCCGCCATGACGACAGTCAGGTTGTTGCGGGTAAGGCGTCCGCCAATGTCGATGGCCATTGAGCGGAAATTGGCGTTCTCGTGGACCTCAACTTGCGTGGTGGAAACGTTGTAGGTGGACTCGTTCTCCTGCTGCACCTTGCAGTAGGAGATATTTGCACCCGCGCCGACGACCATTTCGGTGACCGCATTGGTGAGGTGGGCTTCATCAGAGGTGGAGACGTGCGTTTCAACGATGGCGGCGGAACTGTCCTCTCCGGCGATTATCAAAGTGCGGGGCAGGGAAGCCGTTCCCTGTGTTCGCTCCGTGGAAACATAGACAACCTGGATGGGTTGTTCGATCGCGGCCATGCGTGGGAGGAGGATCAACGCGCCGTCCGCGGCGAGAGCAGTGTTGAGGGCGGTGAAGCCCTGCTCCTTGTGGTCGGCAAGGCGGGTCAGATGGGCGCGCACGGCATCGGTCTCGGAATGCACGGCCTCGGCCAGGCTGCCCGTGACGACGCCGTCCGGCAAGTTGTTCAAAGCGGAAAGCTCCGCCGAGTATCGCCCGTCTACCACCACGACCCGATGCCATTCGGCATCTCCAACATTGAGAGACTCAAGATCAAGGGCGGCGGAGGCATCGTCTTCTGAGAAAGTGGGGGCTGAAAATCCCTGGCGGACGAGGGGGCGGATGTCCGTATATTTCCATTCCTCGTTGCCGCGGCGGGTGATGGGGAGGCCGAGTTCCCGGAAACTCTCCAGCGCCTCTTCGCGAATGTCAGCGATCCAGTCAGGGTCTCTGCCGGCGCGGGCAACCTGGTATTCCCTCGCGGCGTCTGCAAAATCCGTGAGGTACGTTTCGAGCGGGCTTGTGGTGGTCATGTAGTCCTTGCCGGATCTGCCTTGTGACGGACTGTCTAGCCGACGGTGCCCTCAAGGTTGAGCTCAAGGAGGCGCGTGGCCTCAACGGCGAACTCGAACGGCAGCTTCTTGAAGACCTCTTCGCAGAACCCGTTGATGATCATGGAGTGGGCCTTTTCAACGGAGATGCCGCGCGAGTTGCAGTAGAAAAGCTGGTCCTCGCTGACGCGGGACGTGAAGGCCTCGTGCTCAAGGTGGGCGGACTTGTTCTTGACCTCGACGTATGGCGTGGTGTGCGCGCCGCACTGGTCGCCAATCAGGAGGGAGTCACACTGGGTGAAATTCCACGCATCATCTGCGCCGGGGTTGACGCGGACAAGTCCGCGATAGGTGTTCTCGGCCTGACCGGCGCTCACACCCTTGGCGATGATGGTGCTCTTGGTGCGCTTGCCGATGTGGGTCATCTTGGAGCCGGTGTCCGCTTGCTGGCGGCCCTTGACGAGGGCGACGGAGTAGAACTCGCCGATGGAGTCGTCGCCCTGTAGGAGGACGCTGGGGTATTTCCAGGTGATGGCGGAGCCGGTCTCCACCTGCGTCCATGAGATCTTGGATCGCGCGCCCAGGCACTTGCCGCGCTTGGTGACGAAGTTGTAGATGCCGCCGTTGCCGTTTTCGTCGCCGGGGTACCAGTTCTGGATGGTGGAGTACTTGATCTCCGCGTCGTCCATCGCGACAAGCTCAACGACGGCGGCGTGGAGTTGGTTGGTGTCACGGATGGGCGCGCTGCAGCCCTCAAGGTAGCTGACATAGGAGCTTTCGTCCGCCACGATCAGCGTGCGCTCGAACTGGCCGCTGTTTTCAGTGTTGATGCGGAAATAGGTGGTGAGCTCCATGGGGCAACGGACACCCTTGGGGATGTAGCAGAAGGAGCCGTCAGAGAAGACGGCGGCGTTGAGCGCGGCATAGAAGTTGTCAGTGTAGGGGACGACGGAGCCGAGATATTTCCGGACAAGCTCCGGGTGGTCCTGGATGGCCTCCGAGAACGAGGAGAAGATGATGCCGAGTTCGGCGAGCTTTTCCTTGAAAGTAGTAGCGACGGAAACGCTGTCAAAGACGGCATCCACCGCAACGCCGGCCAGGCGCTTCTGCTCTTCAAGGGGGATTCCCAGCTTCTCAAAGGTGGAGAGAACCTCGGGGTCGACCTCATCCAAGCTGCTTAGCTGCTCCTTCTGCTTGGGCGCGGAGTAGTAGATGATGTCCTGGAAATCGATGGGCGGATGCTTGATGTGCGCCCAGTCCGGGATCTGCTCCTTGTCCAGCAGGGATTCCCAATGCCGAAAGGCCTTGAGGCGCCATTCCAGCATCCACTCCGGCTCATTCTTCTTGGAGGAGATGATGCGGATGGTGTCTTCGGTGAGTCCGGGTGGGACGGTGTCAGATTCGATCTCCGTGATGAAGCCGTACTTGTAGTCCTGCTTGGCGATGCTCTTGAGTTCCTGATTGGACTCAGGAGCAACATCCTGTATCGTCTCGTCAACTGTGGTCACTAAGTCTCACCTGCCTATATCGGTTGCACCATAGGCCACGACAGCCCAGAGGAGCAGGCCTCAGCGAGAACGCCCCCACTCCTACAGAGCCATTGTACCTGTATAGCATGCCAGTTGCGATAGTTGGAGCGAGCCCTTCGACAGGCTCAGGGTGAACGGGAGATGCCCCCACCCCGGCCCTCCCCCACGAGAGGGAGGGGGTTTTGGGGTATTATGGCCACATCCTCCGGAGAATCCATGGGAGTTTGACATGGCGACCACGGCGAGCGGAATCACTCTACCGGTCACGGTCTGGTACGACTACATTTGACCGTGGTGCTACATCGGCCAGGATAGGGTCGATAAGCTGAAGCAGGACTTCAACGTCGAGATCGATTATCGCGCGTTCTTCCTGCGTCCCGATCTGCCGCCGGAGGGCATCGCCCGCCCGGAGCGGTACAACAATCCGAACTCGCCCGTGCAGCAGGCCGCCGAGGCTGCGGGCATTGTGATGAATCGCCCTGAGCGAGTGCCGTACACGCGGCTGGCGCTGGAGGCGACGGAATCCGCCAAGCAGGCGGGAGCGGGGGAGGCATTCCATGAGGCCGCTTACCGCGCCTATTGGGGAGACGGCGTTGACCTCGGTGTGGTTGAGAATCTCAAGCCCATTGCGGAGGAAGTCGGTCTTGATTGGTCGACGATGCACAAGCACATTGAGGACCGCACGTACAAGGAAGAAGTTGAGCGGCAGTACCAGGACGCGCTGAATATCGGCGTCACGGGTATTCCGGCCTATGTTATCGGGCGGTTCTTCTTTGTGGGCGCGCAGCCGTATGACGTGTTCAAGCAGGTTGCGGAGCGCGCGCTGACGATGATGGAAGAGGGAGAAGACCCGGGGTTCAAGAGCTAGGGTCTTTCAGTCGTTCGAACAAAAGGGGGCGTCCCGATGGGACGCCTTTTTTTATTTGGGTTTGGTTGCGGGGTTGGGGTTTTAGATTCCTCGACTGCGCTCGGAATGACATGTTGGGGGCTCCGGGTGAACGGGAAGGCTTGCGGGCAGGGCGTACAATCGTTGCGTGATAGTTTTCACTGAGGCTGACGGTTAGCCTGCCATGGGGGTCGATAATAGGCAGCGTCCCCGAGAGCGGCTTGTGCGCCGCTCCGTTGGCACTCAATCTCGCCGACTCGCCATAAGTCGACCGAGCGCGCCGAGACTTCCGCGATTCCTGGGCACGCCGTACGTACGAATATCGCTCTTCTTCGGCCTGCTTATCGCTCTTGGAACGACACTCTTGTCGATGCCGTGGGCCACTGCGGACGGCACGGCGACCGATTTCGTCACAGCACTCTTTACGGCGACATCCGCGTCTTTTGTCACGGGACTCATTCTCGTCGAGACCGGCGAATACTGGTCGATCTACGGGCACCTCATCATCCTGTTCCTGATAGAAGTTGGAGGGCTGGGTTATGTTGCCGGCCTCGCAATCATCATCTTTGGACGCGAGCGGCGGGCATCGCTGTCAGACAGACAGTCGCTGCGAGCTACGCTGGGGGGCGGCTCACTTGGAAGCGTGAGCCAAGAGGCGAAAGAAGTCATCCGCATTTCGATCGTCCTGCAGTTGATAGGATTCCTCGTCCTGATAGTGGGTTTCATTGTGGCCGGACATGGCCCGCGCGAGGCCGGCTGGTTTGCCATCTTCCATGCGGTGTCGGCTTTTCACAACGCGGGTTTCGACATCACGGGCGGCGCGCCGAGCCTCTTTGAATACCGTTACTCGATATTGGTGGCCGGGCCGATCACACTCCTTTCATTTGTTGGAGCGACTGGCGCGGCGATCCTGATAGTCATTTACAGTCAGAAGCGATGGCTGACGCTGCCCCTGGACGTAAAAATCGTTATCGCCGGCATGGTGGGAGTGGCCATAGCGGGATTTGTTGGCATCCTGGTCACTGAGTGGTCCAACCCGGAGACTTTGGGCTCGCAGCCCATAGCGAATCGTGTTTGGGACAGTCTCGTGATGGCGGTGGGGAACCGAACATCGGGGTTTAGCACCTTTGCAGTGAACGCAACGTATGAGCATACGCTTTTCCTGTTGATCTGGTTGATGGTGATTGGGGGGGCGGCAGGATCCATGACAGGCGGCATCAAGATCAACGCCTTCATGGTACTGTTCACATCCGTGTCATCGAGCATGCGCGGTTTTGCGCACGCGTCCATCTTTGGTCGGGAGATAGCGGACGTTCAGGTGCGGCGGGCCATCACGATTGCGAGTTTTGCGTTTGTATGGGTTAATGCGATTGCATTCGTGCTGGACCTCATTGAACAAGGGCACTTCGTAGATATTCTTTTCGACGTGGTTTCGGCGTTCGGGCTTGTGGGGCTTTCGACGGGCACGATCCCAGGGATGTCGGACTTTGGTAAGGGTTTGATAATCCTCTCGATGTTTGTTGGCCGCTTTGCGCCGTTCTTCCTGGCGCTTGAGCTGGCTAATCGAGAAAGATATACACGATTCCGCTACCCGGAGGCGGAAGTTAGGATAGGCTAGTACAGGATCAACCCAGCGGAGAGTGCTGACGTGGCAAACGGGCAAGTAGCTGTTCTGGGACTCGGCCGGTTCGGCCAGCGGGTTGCGCGTGACCTTCAATTGAAAGGCGTTGACGTTCTCGCCATCGATAAGGATCCCAACCGGGTGCGGGAATCGGCCGCGCTGCTTCAGCATGTGATGGTCGCGGACGTGAGTGACCGCGCAGCGCTCATCGAGCTTGGCGTGCCGGAATCTGAATCCGTCATTGTCGCGGTTGGCGGCGATATCCAGGTCAGCCTGTTGACCACGGTCTTGCTGAAAACACTCGGCGCGGCGGACGTGGTGGCCCGGGCCCGGGATGAGCTGCATGGAAACGCGCTCAGGCAGCTCGGCGCGGATCGGGTGGTGTTCCCGGAACTTGATACGGCTGAGCGACTTGCCCATAGCCTGTCTTTCAAGGGCGTTCAGGACTACTTTGAGTTGGGCCGCGACTATGGAATCAGCACAGTGGTGGTCAATGACGGGATGGCGGGAAGAACCATCGAGGAACTTGGGCTGGTGCATCCTCGCCAGGCGAATGAACTGAGCGTGGTGCTCATTATCCGTAATCGAACTGAGGCCCTGATTCACCCGGACAGATTTGAAAAGGTTTCCGGGGGCGACGTGCTTGTTCTGGCAGGATTGGACAAGGAATTTGAGGAGCTGCATCTTGAGCAGTTTGACGCGAAAGGCCGGGATGGGCGTTGACCGCCGCTTTCTGCCGCGCTACAGTCATTCGCGTTGCTCGCACGATGCACCGGGCGAGGGATAACCGTGAGGAGTAGAGATGACACAGATCAGTGACCACGTCTACGCATGCCATATCGCGGATACGCACTACATGCATCCGGGCGGAACCACCATCTATTTCATCGGCGATCCGTCCGAGGAGATGCTGATATTGGATACCGGTGAGCATGATCGCTCCTGGACGAAACAAATTCTTGAATACTGGGAAGGGCTCGGCTCGCCGAAGATCGGGGGCATTCTCATATCTCACGGCCATGGGGACCATATCGGTGGTCTCGATCGGATCCAGGAGGCGACGGGAGCGCCTGTGCGCTGCCACCCCAAGCTGGCAAAGCAGCTGCGGAGCGTGCTTGGACACGCGGACGAACTCGTTGTTCCGCTGAAGTCGCGGGAAATGGTGCGGACGGGCGGAGGAACCGCTGTGCGGGCGCTGTTCACGCCGGGCCACGCCGTCGACCACGTCTGCTATCACCTGGCGGCTGAAAGGATCCTGTTTACGGGGGACACAATCCTGGGCTCCTCATCCTCGTCCGTTCATGATCTGTACGAGTACATGAAGACTCTCGGCAAGCTGGCCAAGCTGCGTGTGGACACGATTGCTCCGGCGCATGGCGGGGTGGTGCCGCCGCCGCGCGGGCGTCGGCTTGTCGCGTGGTACATGTCCCATCGACAGGAGCGCGAGGACCAGGTGGTTTCCTCGCTGGAGAAGGGCATCGGAAAGGTCGATGAGATGGTCAAGGACATCTATCCGCGGAACCTGAAGAAGGAGCTCCGCCGCGCGGCGACGGGAAATGTGCGCACGCACCTGGACAAGCTCAAGAAAGAGGAACGTGTGGCGGAGGCCGAGGCGACGTACAGCCTGACAGGGTAGGCGTGGAGGCCGACCGGTGACAGAGTCAGACGACTGTATATTCTGTCGGATTCGCGACGGGGAGATACCGAGCGAATTCCTGCACAGGGATGACAAGGCGTTTGCTATCCGTGACATCAGCCCCCGCGCGCCCGTTCACATCCTGATCATTCCGGCGGAGCATATTGCGAGCGTTGGGGAGATCACCGAAACGCAACTGCCGGTTATGGGAACCCTCACGGGCATCGCGAAAAAGCTCGCGGCCTCGGAGGGTATTTCCGAGTCAGGTTATCGTCTTGCCATCAACAACGGCCCGGACGCGCACATGAGTGTTCCGCACCTCCACCTGCACCTGATAGGCGGCCGATCCCTTGGCGCGGAGGGGTAAGCTGAGGCGGTAATGAGGAACGTACGACGGCAGACAAAGTCTGACTCGTGGCTTGGGTCATTTACGGGCCTGTTTGGCGGGAAGGGCGACCTGCCCGTTGCGCAAACGGTTCTTGTGCCGCTCGTCGGGTCGTCCATGGATGAGTCTGCGCTGAAAGTGGCAGGGGAGGTGGCGCGGGAGTCATCCGGCCGCGTTCACGTGTTGTACATCATCGAGGTGCCGCGGGCGGCGCCGCTGGACGATCCGATGCATGAGCAAGTCCGAAACGGCGAGCGCATTCTCAGGGACATCGAGGACCATTGGCCGCACAGGAAAACGAGTGTGGCCACGGAACTGTTGCAGGCGCGACAGGCCGGGCCGGCAATCGTGACAGAAGCGGTAGAACGCGGCGCGGACCTCGTGATCATGGGCATCGACCACGAAAGGCGCTATGGAGACTACAGCCTGGGATCCGCTACTGCTTATGTGCTGCAGCACGTGCCATCCAGAATGTGGATTCTTCGCGCGCCAATCAGCCAGAACGGCGTTCGCTGACCGGGCGGATGGACTGGGGATGAGACGACAATGAGATTCCTGATCATGGGCTGCGGGCGGGTAGGATCCGGGTTGGCTCGCAGCCTGACTGACGAGGGCCATGACGTGACAATCATGGACGTGAGGCAGGACGCTTTCCGGCGTCTGACCGCGCAATTCCGTGGGAACGCAATCATCGGTGACGGACTTGATTCGGCGGCGCTGCAACGAGCGGGAATAGAGAACGCGGACGTGTTTGTATCCGTGACGCAGGGCGATAACCGGAACCTGATGGCCGCGCAGGTGGCAAAACACATCTTCAAGGTGCCCCGCGCGATCGCGCGGGTCTATGACGATAGCCGCGCAGATATTTTCCGAGAATTGGGTCTTGAAACACTCAGTTCGCCGCGGTTCGTGACGGGTCTCATGCGGGATATGATCTTTGATGAGTCAGACAAAGCGCCGGAGGGCGAGTAGCGATATGTACGTCATCGTCGCGGGCGGGGGCAAGGTTGGCTTCGGGCTGTCACAAGCCTTGCTGGCCAATGGAGCCGAAGTCCTGTGCATCGAGAAGGACGCCCACCGCTGCGCCGTCATAGCAGAGGACCTTGGCAGTGCAAGCTACCAGGGCGACTGCTGCGAGGTGAGCGTGCTGGAGGAAGCGGGGACCGGCCGGGCGGACGTGTTCGTGGCCGTGACGGGAGATGATGCGGATAATCTCATCGCCTGCCAGGTAGCCAAGGCGCGTTTCCGGGTGCCGAGAACGGTGGCGCGCATCAATGATCCACGGAACAGGGAGATATTCAGCATTCTTGGCGTGGACGCGACCGTGAACTCTACGGACGTAATTATGTCGCAGATCGCCCAGGAGATGCCGTCACGCCCGCTGACGCAGGTGTTGTCGCTGCGCGGGACAGGGCGGGAGTTGTGCCAGGTGGAAGTGACGTCAGACTCGCCGCTGCTTGGAGAAGAAGTCAGCCTGCTGCAGCTGCCCGGCGATAGCAGAATTATCCTAATTGTGTGCGCGGACCAGACAGTGAGAACGCCGGAGAACGGTCTGCAGCTTGAGGCGGGGCAGGTTGTTCTCGCGGTTACACAAGAGGAACAGGAACCGGCGCTGAGAGAAGCGTTGACGGGCGTCCCGCCGGAGTAGGGCAACTCGGGAGAAAGAACTGCGCCCCGTCCAATAGACGGGGCGCTTTCAGTTCAAGGCCGATGCTCTCGTGGTCTAGGTTGCGGAACCGTCGCCGCGGTTGTGCTGAATCCAGTCCTGCATTTCCTGACCGGCGCGCATTGCGGCGTCGCGGCCCTCGGAGATGGCATCGCGTAGGGCATCATTGCCCGTTTCACCGAGGTTACGCGCCCGCTCACGCAGGCCGAGTGTTCGGGTGCGTATGTCGGCGCGGGATTCCGAGCCGGACTGCGGCGTGAAAAGCACGCCGAGAACAACACCAACAATCACACCGGAGATGATGCCCAACAGGAATGTCAGGGCATTGGCATTGTCATCTTTTTCAACCATTGCGCTGCTCCCTCGCCCGGGTGTATTAGTGCCGCGCCCAAGGCTTCTCGAAGCAATTATAAGACAGTTTCAAAATGTTGCCCAATAGTGAGAATGGTCAGCCACGGTCGCGGCGACCGAATCGGCGCAGGACGCGGAACCCCTGGCGGATGCCGGTATAGAAGCTGATGACGGGGACAGCCGGGCGGATGATGGCGTCGGTCACGAGACGTGTGGCCGTTCGAACCTCCCCCGTTGTTCCCCGCACGTTTTCAAGAATTGGCTTCAAAGAGCGCAAGATACTCAGCGCGACAAGAATGATAGCGAGAAAGACCAGGATGCCAAGCACACCCCAGACGATGATGACGATATCCCGGATGATCACGATGACGTCGGCCAAGAAAGTACCTCGCTAGCGAAACAACTCTGGTTAGTATTGGGCATCATCGCCCGAATTGCCAAACCGAGCCGGCTCAGCTTCCGAGCACCTCGTATACGCGAACGGCTTCATTCTCATATGCAAGCGTGAGTTGTGGGTGCTGCTCCAGGACGGCGACGGCCTCTTCAGGGTAGTAGGCGCGCTCCGTCCGGCCGACTAGGACGTAACCGACATCGTATTCGTCCAGGATGGGTTGGATTACCGTCGGGGAGCCGGAGGAGTACAGGCTCCTCACATCCGCCTGCCTGCGGTCGATCTCCGGCTCCGCGATACCGATGCCGCGCTGCTGTCTCTGGTGCCAGGGCCAGCCGATAATCATCGGGAGCCCGGCGTACATCGCGGCGCGAGACTGGATGCGGTAGTAGGGGGTGTCGTTCTGCACAGACGGCAGACCGGCCTCGGCGACAACAGGAACGCCGCCGACGTTCTCCCGCAGCCAGAGGAGAGCGTCCAGTTCATGGCGAAGGACGATCTCCGTATCGTCGACATCGATATAGGTCCCGTCCTGCATGTAGGCAGTGCCGTCCAACGTTAGGGGAACTGTGGCGTCGATGCGGTCTGCGAGACGCGCCTTTGTTCCGAGAATCGGGTAGACGGATACACCGAGTATTGCGATGGCCAGAACGGTGTAGAACGAGGCGCGGTAGACGCGGCCGATGCCGGGCATCCTGAGCGCGCCGCCCGAACGGAGCATCCACCAGAGCAGGAACGCAGCCGAGATTCCGAGCAGCAGCCACGCCTGCAGGTAGACGCGGAAGATGGTGTTCATACGCACCAGGTGATCCTGGATGGCGAGGGCATCCACGGCGGCGATGAGACCAAAGGCGAGAGATGCCGCGCCGTACGACAGGCGCACGGGGAGCGGCAGACGCGCCGAGAACGTGAGCGCGAGAGTCACTGCGGCCAAAGCGGCGGTGATAACTAGGTTGCCGAACCCGGTGATGAACAGGGTAAGGATTCCTGCGGCAAGGACGAGGCCTCCAACCACGCCGGCAAATCGGGTTAGGAACGCGGCGCCCGTGTCCTCGGAGGGCCATGCGCGCAAGCGGATTTCTCGTAGCAGGTCGCGGAGTCCCGCGCCCGGTAGTCCGAGCCCGATGGATGCGGCAGGGCGGAGGGAAACAGCGATGATCAGCAGTGGCAGGCCAAAGATGGCGAGGAAAGAGCGGACGGGGGTCTGCTCGTTGCTTCCAACGATCTCGGTGTAGAAGGTGGCGTTGCTGGCGTGGTAGGGAGCGAAGAGGGCAAAGCTGATGACGACGAGCAGGGCGGCAGAGAAAAGAGTAAGGATGATCGTCGTTTTGGGGCTGGTTCGTCGCGCCAACAAGGCGACGGCGATGGCGGCGACGGCGATGAACAGGAATGTGGGGTAGTCCCAGGAGTGAGCCGCAAACAGGGCACCGAGCGTGAGGGCGAGAGCGCCGAACGGCAGGGCAATCGACATGACCTTACGGCGGTCATGCAAGGCGAGGGCCACCGTGAGACTCAGGCCGATGGCCACCAACGCGAACGGCATGGCGAAGATGTGGGCGTGGGGGTCGGCAAAGAGGTAGGAGAAGAATGGAAACTCGGTGATGCTGATTGTGCCGGGAACGGCAACCATGCGGCTGGAACGCCAGTAGTCGAACCCCTCACCGCCAAGGGCGGAGGCTGACACGGTCAGGAAATTGCCGACACTGCCTGAGCCCGACATCGTTATCGTGTCCCACGCCGCCGGACCGATACGTTCGGCCAACTGAACAAGGCCGTCGAGGTTGCCGGCGATGGCAACCATGAGGGCAGCGAGAAGTCCGGCAACGAGCGCGCCTATGGCCGGGAACGGTCGTGTGCGGAGTCGCTGCATTGTTGCTTCGGCAAGGTTCACGCCGATGGAGAAGGCGGCGCAGAACGTCATCGTCCAGAACGTGGGAATTGCAAGGTTGACGGCGAATTCCGGCACAGTTCCGGTGAGCTTGATGACTGTCGCGACGATGAAATGGCCGAAGTAGTAGTAGTTGAGATGGCCACCCGCGAACCAGGGATCGTAGGGGGGCAGGAACGACGAACGCGTGACGGCGGTGAGATAGGACACGTCCATCGGTTTCTCTCCGCCGCGGAACGGGTGCCAGAGGTCCGGGTTAGCGGCTCGAAGTACCACAAAGGCAACGAAAACCGCGATGAACAGCGCTTCCGCCGTGAGGAGCCAGCGCCATCGCTGGCGGATAAGGTTCAGCAGTTCACGCCTTGATCTGTAGGCGAGGAATGCCGACGCAGCGGCGAGAAGGAATATGGCGGCGGCGACGCTCATGCGCGAGAACGGAACGATCTGCAGCGCCGCGCCCAGCCACGCCAAGTAGGCGACGATGAGCAGGGATAATGCCTTGCCAAGCAAGTAGCCGCTGTCCGGCAGCGGACGGAATATCCGCGCCATGAGCGGGAATCCGGCCAGCGCGACGCCCTGAATGGCTAGCAGCCAAAGCACGAACTCAGTGCCGGAGCCGCGCCCGGCAACCGGCATGATGTCCGTCCACGTGCCGCCCTCGTTCTGCGCTTCTGCCAGTTCGGCTGACATCAGCAGAGAAGGTGATTCAGGCGTAGCAGCGCGACTTCCAAGCGGGGGCAGATTGGTCGAAAGAATCTGCTCGTACTCGGATTCGGGGAGGGAGGTTGTCTTGAGGAAGAGCAAGGGCTTGGGGCGTTCATAGACGGTGAAACTCTCGTCGGCCATGCCCAGGTCGATGATCAGGCCCGTCGCTCCGCCGTGAATAACGTCGGGTGATGCCGGTTCAAAGTCCAGGTAGCGGATGGTATCCTCGGCGACCGTGACGCCGAGCAGGGAGGGGTACGTAGCTTCTACCCGGGCCAACTCAAAGCCGAGTTCACCGTCAAAGAGCGCATCGTAGTAGGCACGCATGACGGGGAATCGTTCAGGCAGGCGGGAAACGGAGCCATAGCCGCGGTTGCTGAACATATAGATGTAGTCGGCGCGGTCAAGTTGGGCGGCCAACGTCTGAGCCTTGAGCCGGTTATCAGGCCAATAGACCTCAATGGATTCGATGTCATGGCGATGCTCACCGTGGAAGCGCTGGTCCCATGCTTCGGTTGTGATGACGGAGCCGGGAGGGATGTTGTCCTCGATCCACGAACTCATGCGGTCGACGGGATGTGTGCCGCCGAACACGGTGGTGAACGCGATGGCGTAGAAAGCGGTGGGGACGATGACGATGCCGGCGAGCGATGCCCCCGCCCACGCTCCCTTTCTGCCGAACCGCGCCAGGTATGCCATGCCGGAGAGGATGGCAAAGGCGGCGGCGATGCAGAGCAGGGGGTAGAGAGGCAGCAGGTAGCGCATGAACTTGACCTGCTGCGCTCCAAGCCACAGAAACGGGATGAGCAGCGCGGCAATGAAGAGAATCTCAACCGTGTTGCGTTGGCGGGCGGCTCGCCACGCGATGAATACTGTGCCCGCCAGCGCCGCGATGCCAAGTGGGATGCCAAGTCCCCATATGACAAGGTTGCGGAGATGATAGAGCCAGGGGGTTGTGTTTTCGTACTGGATCGTGAAGGGCAGTTCGAGATCGCCACGCGCCATGTTGGCCTGGGTCATAACATCGTTCACATACGTTGAGAAGTCGATGAGCGCATACGGCTGGGCGACGGCAAAGGCGGCAAGAGCTATAAAGGCAGCGAGTATGGTCTGGCGCAGAGGAACGCGGACATCATCGGCGCTGCCGTTATTCCGTATGGGGACCCACAGGTAAGCCAGCCAGGCAAAAACCACAGGGATGGCAAAGACAACTGCGGTCGCCTTGGTTGAGATGGCGAGACCCAAGAGGGCGGCGGCGGCATAGCCCGTGCGCGGGTCGCGGGATCGCAGAAAGCGAATAGAGGCCAGGAGGCTGCCCATGAGCAGGGCAGTCATAAGCGGGTCGACAGCGTAGTAGTGGCTTAGCTGGATGGGCAGGACGGCGAGGGCGTAGAGGGAGGCTGCAAGGAAGCCCGCAGTGCGGCCGTACAGTTCCCGGCCAATGTGGACGATGAGAACGACGGTTGCTGCGTCAGCAAGGCCGGTTGCGCCGCGCCAGAGAACTTCGCGCTGGGGAACGAAATCAGCAAACTCGCGGAGTTGATCTCCAATCCAGCCGATGGCAGCGAGGAGGATTAGAGGCAGGGTGCCGTAGTTGAACCAGCCGGGGTTGAGAGGGCTTTGAGTGGAGAAGAACTCGCTGACGGAGCCGGGCATGCCGAGTCCGGACGCGAACCCACTGATGGGCCACTCATCCGGGTGATAGCTACCCCAATCAAGGCCGTACCAGCGCAGGCTGAGCGCAAGCGCAATCAGCCCCGCATACGGGGCAAGGTGACGGAGACGGATATCAGGCAATGTTCGACGCGGGATTCTTCAGCGGCCCACGCCGACACGCAGTGCGGATTGAGCCTCTGCTAGAGTCCCTTGCTCGCCATGAATTGCGCCAGGTCCGAGACCCGGCAGCTGTATCCCCATTCGTTGTCATACCACGCGAGCACCTTCACCATATTGCCCCCGATGACAATGGTCGAGAGCGAATCCAGTATGGCGCTGTGAGGGTCTCCGCGGAAATCCGAGCTGACCAGGGGCTCATCCGAGACGTCGAGAATGCCCTGCATGGACGTTGCAGCAGCCTCTCGGAATGCGTCATTGACCTCTTCCGCAGTAACCTCGTCGTCAATTTCTGCCGTGAAGTCGACGATGGACACGGTTGTGGTGGGCACGCGGTAGGCGAGTCCGTGGATGCGGCCGTTCAACTCCGGGAGAGCAAGGCCGACGGCACGTGCCGCGCCCGTGGAGGTGGGCACGATGTTGGCGGCGGCGGCGCGGGAGCGCCGCAGATCGTCGTGAACCTGGTCGAGAATCTTCTGGTCGTTGGTGTAGGAATGGATGGTGGACATGAGGCCCTTGCGGATGTTGAAGCGGTCATGGAGGACCTTGGCAACGGGCGCGATGCAGTTGGTGGTGCAGGAGGCGTTGGAGACGATGCGGTGCGAGCCGGGGTCGTAGGTATCATCGTTGACGCCGAGAACGACGGTGAGATCCTCGCTCTTCGCGGGTGCGGAGATGATGACCTTCTTTGCGCCGCCCTCGAGGTGGCCGGCGGCCTTGGTGGCGTCCGTGAAGATGCCGGTGGACTCAACGACGATATCGACGCCGTGGTCGCCCCACGGGATCTGGGCGGGGTCACGCTCGGCAACAACCCTGACCTGCTTGCCGTCGATGGCAAGGCCGTCTTCAAGAGCCTCCACCGTGCCGGGAAAGCGGCCGTAGGTGCTGTCGTACTTAAGGAGATGCGCGTTGGTCTCAGGGTCGGTCAGGTCATTGACCGCCACGACTTCAAGATCTTCAGGGTGTCGTTCCAGCGTTGCCTTGAGAACCTGTCGACCGATGCGGCCAAAGCCGTTGATGCCAATGCGAGTGGTCATGTCCCCTCCGTTACGAATCCCGTGTCTTCCCGTACCCCTTCGCTGATTCTACAGGATGCAGGCGAATCGCTGCCTACGTAAGTATTAGCCCCCGCCGCGCGGGAGGTCTGGGGCGCCGTAGAGCGATCTATCACGAAGCTCATCCTCGATGGCGAGCAAGCGGTTGTACTTGGCCGTGCGCTCGCCGCGAGCGGGCGCGCCGGACTTTATCTGTCCCGCGCCGGTTGCGACGGCAAGGTCGGCGATTGTCGTGTCCTCAGTCTCGCCGGAGCGATGGCTGATCATGGCGGCGTAACCTGCATTGCGGGCAATCTCGATCACGTCCAGCGTCTCGGTCAAAGTGCCGATCTGGTTGACCTTGATGAGGATGGCGTTGGCGACGTTTTCGCGGATTCCGCGCTCCAGGAATTCGCGGTTGGTGACAAAAAGATCATCCCCGACAAGCTGCATCCGGCCGCCGAGGGACTTCGTTAGCGTTGCCCAGCCGTCCCAGTCACTCTCGCCGAGTCCGTCTTCGATGCTCACGAGCGGGTAGGCTGCGGCCCATTCGCGGTAGGTTTCGCTGAGTTGTTGGGCGGTTGAGATGCGTCCTTCGCGCTCAAGGTTGTACGTGCCGCCTTCCTGATACAGTTCGGTTGCGGCGACATCAAGAGCGAGATGGCAGTCCACGCCCGGCCTGAGACCAGCGTTCTCGATGGCCTGGATGATGAGGTCGGGCGCGGCGCGATTGGCGCCAAGAGACGGAGCGAAACCGCCCTCGTCGCCAATGTTGACGTTGTGGCCCTCCGCTCGTAGCAGGGCGCGGAGCTGGTGGTAGACCTCGGATCCCATCCGGAGGGCCTCCGCGAACGTAGGCGCGCCGAGCGGGGCGACCATGAATTCCTGGAAGTCCGTGGAGTCTGCGGCGTGCGCGCCGCCGTTCAGGATATTGAAGAACGGGACGGGCAGGCGGGCGGCATCATTGCCACCAAGATAGCGGTAGAGGGGCAGTCTCTCGGAGGCTGCGGCTGCGTGGGCGACGGCAAGCGAGACGCCGAGGATTGCGTTCGCGCCAAGCCGCCCCTTGTTGGGTGTGCCGTCCAACTCGATCATGGCGCGGTCGATGGCTGCCTGTTCGCGGGCATCCATGCCGCGGACCGCGTCGGCGATGACAGTGTTTGCGTTGTTGACAGCCTGCAGAACACCGCGTCCGCCGTAACGGTTTGCGTCGCCGTCGCGGAGCTCAACGGCCTCATATGTACCGGTGGACGCGCCGGATGGGACTGCAGCAGTTCCGCGTGAGCCGTCCGCGAGGGTGACGGTGACGGAGAGGGTGGGATTGCCGCGAGAGTCAAGGATCTCGCGGGCATGGATGCTTTCGATGGTGCTCATGCGTCGCCCCTCTGCTCGGCGAGTGCGATTGCCATGTCAACGGCTTCTTGCGGAGTGGCGGCGCGGTGGACTCCGGTATCCGGTTTGCCGCCGGTGGCGAACTCCCAAGTGTCGAGACCGACAACGGGGATGCCCTCCGCGAGGGCGAAAGACATCTCGTTCAGCGTGCCGTAGGAGCCGTCGATGGCGATGACGGCGCGGCCTGCGCGCACGACCATCGAGTTCCTGACGTAGCCGATGCCGGTGGGGATGGAGACTTTGACGTATTGGTTGGCGTCCGCCTCACGGTACGAGGGGAGGAGTCCGACAGTTAGACCGCCAGCGTTATACGCGCCCTTGCAGACGGCCTCCATGACTCCGGAGAGGCCGCCGCAGACGACGCCCATGCCACGTTCAGCGAGCAGCTTTCCGACTTCCTCCGCGGCTGTGAGGGCGGAGGGCGGGGGAGCTGCGCCGCCAATAACGGCTATCAGTTTGGCTCTGTCCATGTGGCGATTGTTCCCTTTTTCACTAACGCTATCACGTTTCGACGGCAGGGCGGACGGTGAGCGTGGCGTGGGCGGGTTGGCGGGTTTGAGGGGCGAGGGGCATGACCATTATGGCGGCGTCCGTGATGTCGCCGGCGGAGTTATCGAATCTCAGGGTTCCGTGGCCGGTTTCGTCGATGAACATTGAGGCGACTATGACTTCGCCCGTTTCAGAAACGGTTATGAGGCGGACGGCATAGTCCTGCCGGGCCAGGTTGTTGGAAAAGACGAATCCATCCGGCGTCCAGCCGCCGTCGGGTTCAGAGTTTGTGGTCATTTCTGCGAGCGGTATGGGTATCGGGTGGTCGATGGCGACCCAACCGTAGTCGGCGGCGGGGAGCCACACACCCGCGAGAGAGACGCCGTCGAGGCTGATTGACTGGTCGGTGAGGTAAAGCAAGCGGAACAGGATTCGTTCGCCCACAAAGTCCGAGAGGTCCAGTTCTTCGAGTGTCCATTGCGGCTGTGTAGTATTGCCGCTTATGCCGGTGAATCCCGCAGGGAACATCGCGCTGCCGACGGCGATCTCCGACGTGTCTTGCATTCCGGGCGAGCGGAGGACCTGCCACGTTTGGCCGCCGTCCGTGGAGACGGTCGCGTAAACGTAGTCCCAGTTTTCTTCGGTGTCGTAGCGGAGGAGGAGGGTTAGGGTTGCCTCATCTCCTGGGCCAGCGGAGCGAAGGTCGAACTCGCGGGTAAGGCTGTACGCTGCGGAGTCTGCGCTGCCGGCATGCCAAAACGAGCCACTAACTTCTTCCTGCCGCGAGAGCAGAGGAGTGGTCGTGTCGCCCTGGAACTCAATGGTGTACGAGCCCGTTTCGAGGGAAAGAGCGACATATTCTGCCGCGAATTGGGTGAAGAAATTGGACAGTCTCCCGTTCTGGTCAAGCTGCGATGCGGGAGACGGGCGAATATTGAAATTCCCAGGAAATTCGATTCCGAAGCGGTC
>DAOUKW010000157.1:0-35977 GCA_034420915.1 Dehalococcoidia bacterium | reverse complement strand
AATGCGTTATCCAGGTCTTCGATAGCAGCGATGGCCGCCGCCTGCGCCAGGGTGTTGACGTTGTACGGCGGCTTGACCGTCATGAGGATACCGGCCAGATCAGCAGGGAAGATTCCATAGCCGACCCGTAATCCCGCCAGCCCGGCCCACTTGCTGAATGTTCGAAGGAAGATGACGTTGGGGTATTCATCCACCAGGTGCATAAGTGACTTCCCGGAAAACTCCGCGTAGGCCTCATCAACAATCGTGAGGACCTCAGTCTCGGCGACGGCTCGAATCTCTTCCTCGGAGACACTATTGCCGGTCGGGTTGTTCGGCGTCGAGAAAAACACAATCGACGCTTCACGCGCTGCGTCCACAAGATCGGGCAGATCAATGGAGAAATCATCCTGGCTGCGCGGCACACCAACGAAGCGAGCGCCGGCAAGGTCGGTCTCGACCGCGTACATGCCAAAGGTCGGCGTTGCAGCGACGATAGTGTCATCCGGCCCCACGAAAAGCCGCGCCAACAGGGCGATTAGCTCATCACTGCCCGACCCCGCGACGATGCGCTCGGCATCGAAACCCGTATACTCCGCAAGGCAGGCTCGCAGCGCAGCATGGTCCGGATCCGGGTAGATGTTGGCGGCGTCGAAAGATTCGATGAGTGCCCGGACGCGGGGGGGCGGGCCATAGGGATTCTCATTTGCGTTCAGCCGGACGATTCCCTCTTCCCCTGCGTCGCTCTCCGCCTGAAGCCGCTCCGGCGGGGCAACAGGCTCATACGGCTTCATGTCCCGGTAGCGGGGCACAAGTCGGTCAAGAAGCGGAACAGAAAGGCGCGTGCGCTGTGCTGTCATAGCCTCTCTATTATTGCATGCGGCTTATTCGTCGACAGAAACCGCGGTGATGCTTGCGACCTCGAGGACATCCTCTTCCGGCCCCGGCACGACAACCACATCCACGGCATCGCCAATTGCAAGATCGCTTATCGTGCCGTCGATGCGAACGCGCGTCCCTGAGATAGTATTGAGTTCCTGGGAGCCTTCCTTTGTTGCGATGGTGATCGTATCCCCCTCGATACTCTCGATGCGTCCAGTCAGCGTTTCGGCATTCCCGGGCACGGGCGCTCCGTCCGTTCCGACCGTTAGCTGCGCCGGGGCCGTCAGCAACGCTTCGATTTCACCTTCGCTCAGTCCCGCATCGGCCAGTATTTCCTCGATTTCATCCTCGCTCAGTCCCGCCTCGCGCATTGCCTGGATTTCCTGTGGGGAAACGGTAAATCCGGATCCGGCCACCGTTGTCACTGGCCCCTCCTCTATCGGCCCCGCCTGCCCGCTCGCGGATTCCGTTTGCCCGCCGGAAAAGGCCAATGGCGGCGTCTCTTCGACGGGCGCCTGGCCACGGCCCATTTGAAGCCCCAGCGCATAGGCGCCGCCAAGCAGCAGCCCGAGCAGGAGGGCGGACGCCAGCAGGCGAAAGAGGGTTCGCCCCCGCACACCTTCATCCTGAATATCGTCGTCAAACTCGTCGTCTGACATGACCTCTATATCACTCATATCGAAGCGCCTCAATGGGATGGAGGAGCGAGGCTCTCAACGCCGGGTAGATGCCGAAGACGAGGCCGGTCAACATCGCGACTCCCAGAGCCAGCGCGGTGATGTCGCCGCTGACGACGGTCCTGAGATCCTCCTCCGAGGCAAAGATCGTGATATTCATCAATTGGGCGACACCCATGCCAATCAGCACACCGATAATCCCGCCGACGAGGCTCAGCACGATGGATTCCGTTACGAATTGCATGAGAATATCTCTGCGGCGGGCGCCGATGGCCTTCCGTATTCCGATTTCCCTCGTCCGTTCGGTCACAGACACCAGCATGATGTTCATAATGCCGATTCCGCCAACGAGGAGGGAGATGCTTGCAACAGAGCCCAGAAAGAGGGTGAGGGCAAATATGGCGCCCTGAATATCCTCCAGTTCGGCCTGCTGATTGAATATCTCGAACCTGTCTCTATCGCCGGTGACTCTGTGACGTAATCGGAGCACTCTGCGGATCTCGTCCTCGCCTCGCTCAACGTTCTCGAGATCCCCAATCAGGACTCCGATGCTGGACACGAAGGGCTCTCCGGTTAGCGAGCGACCGCCTCCTCCAAAGCGGCTGTTGAGAGTCGTTATCGGCACCAGGACACTGGCTTCGCCAAATCCGAAGAAATCTCCGCCGCCCTGCTCCTCCAGCACACCAATGACTGTCATCTGCCGGTTACCGACCTTGATCGTCTCACCGATGGGATTGCGCCCGCTGAACAATCTCTCCGACATCCTAGAATCCAGCACAGCGACGTCGGCAGAGTTGGCGACGTGCGGCACGGCAATGAAGTCTCCGACATGAATGGTGTACCCATTCACTATCTGAGATTCCGGGGTTATGCCCCGGATCTGGCCTGACGTGGAGCGCGCGCCAAACCCGTCCACCACGGAAATGACGTCGAATGAGGAACTCTCCGGCGCGACAGCATCGATGGACGGAGCCATGACGGGATCCAGAAGCGCATACGCATCCGCGAGCGTCAGACCTTCAGGGCCGTCGGACCACACCTGGAGGACGTTGGGATTGAGTCCCTCCAGAAATGACGTGACGGATTCCGTGACGCCGCGCCCGATGGACATGAGCGCAATGACTGAGGCGACCCCAATCACGACTCCAAGCAGTGTCAGCAGGCTGCGCAGTTTGTTGGCGCCAACAGACTGCAGCGCCGAGAGAATGGTGCGCAGGGGACTCACGCCTAGATCTCCGTTCCGGCCTCGGATGGATCAGGGTCGGCTGCGATGGTCCGGTTGATAACTTTCTCATCACTTATGATTCTGCCGTCACGCATCCTGATAACGCGCTCCGCGAATTGGGCCATATCGTCCTCATGCGTGACCATGATGACGGTGATGCCGGACGATTGATGGAGTCCTTGAAGGATCGCCATGATCTCCAGACTCGCACGCGAATCGAGATTTCCGGTGGGCTCGTCCGCGAGGAGAAGCGCGGGTTCATTGACAAGAGCGCGCGCAATAGCGACGCGCTGCTGCTCCCCACCCGACATTTCCGCGGGACGATGTCCAGTTCTTTCCGCAAGGCCAACCTGCGCAAGGGCTTGGCGGGCGCGCGGCGCAGAGGAATACCGCCCGGCATAAAGCAGCGGCAACTCAACGTTGGCTTGCGCGGTGAGCCGCGGCAACAGATTGTAGCCCTGGAATACGAAACCGATCTTGCGATTTCGTATCCCGGCAAGCCGGGAGTCCGAGAGACGGTTGACCCTGAGGCCGTCAAGCACGTAGCGCCCCGCCGTCGGCGTGTCCAGGCATCCCAGGATATTCATCAGAGTAGATTTGCCAGAGCCCGAGGCGCCCATAACGGCAACCATCTCACCTTCCATGATTGCAAGATCGATTCCCTGCAGCGCGGCAACCTCAACCGCGCCGATACGATAGATCTTGGAAACCCTGGTGAGCTCGATCACCGCGTCGTTCCTCACTCGAATTCGTCAAATTCACGTGAGCGGGAATCGGCCACGTGCATGATGACCTCCTCCCCCTCCTCTACCCCGCTTTCGATGACAACCCAGAAATTGTCGCTGTTCCCCAGGGTGACCGGCCGATTCGTGACGACGCCATCATCGATGACGCGAACCAGCGGCTCGAGGAACGTGCCGTAGATTGCCTGAACGGGCAAGAGCAGAACGTCCTCTTCCCGCTGTACGGCCATGAGCGCGGTTGCGTTCATGCCCTCCCGTAAGGTGAGATCCGGGGGCACGGTGATGCGAATCGTAATGGTAAATGCGGCGATTCCTTCTCGCTGCTCTGCTCCGGAGGATATGGAGGTCACGTCTCCGGTCAAATCGTATCCGGGCAAAGCCTGCAATGTTACCGCTGCGGAATCGCCCTCGCTCACCCGCTGCACGTCGGTCTCGTTGATCTGTCCCACAAGCTCGATCACTGACGAATCGAAGATTTCGATGGCAACCTGAACGTTTTCAGCAAGCGTCTCTCCTTCTTTAGCGTTCAACTGGGCGACGATGCCCGTAAACGGGGCGCGCAGCGTGGCGTCACGACGGCTTTTGAGGGCATTGTCCAGCGCAATTTCCGCCGATGAAAGTTCGGCCCGCCTCAGGCTCAACACATATCCTGTCTCGTCTTCGACGGCATCCTGGACGGCCTGCATCGCCTCTCGCAGACCTTCTCTGGCGCTCTCAAGCGCCGTTTCTGCCTTCCCAAGTTCCTCAGCCCGCATCAAAGTCACGCCGGTCAACGTTTGTTGGGCCGTCTCAATACGATCCCAGGCGTCATCAAATCCCTTCTGCACGCAATGCCCGTGCAGTGGATGTTCCTGTGCGTCCTCACACGTCACGACGATTTCACCGGGATAGAAGTTCAAGATGCCGTACAGCAAGGTCTCCGACCACGGCGTCGCCGGATCATCAGGCGGAGCGTCTGCTGAATAGATACCTTGGCCGAGCACGGATTCGCCATCCGCGATGAAGAGCACTTCGATGTCCACGCCCCATTGCGACAGAATCTGTTCCGGCGGCAGTTCCGCTTGACGGTCCGTTAGAGTCACGCCAAGCCAGGCGGCGAAAACATCCCGATATGCCACCTTTGCCGCCTTCAATTCATTCTCCGCGGCCTTGACGAGGTCAGCCTGCTCTTGCCGGGTGTGGTTCAGTAACGTCTCCGCATCTGCCACGCTCTCTCGGGCGTTGGACAGGGCCAACTCTGCATCCGGCAGCAAATCGTCCAGCGCTTTCTGCGCGGCGCGCACAGCGATCTGCGCTTTCGCGACCTCCACCTCGTGGGCGGCTACCGTCGCGTCATCAAGTGTAATAAGCGCCTGTCCCTCAACGACGGTCTGACCTTCTTCAACCAGGACGTCCTTGACAACTGCGTCAGGGCTTATCCTCAGAGCCTCCTTCCGTGGAAAACTCAGTGTACCGGTTGTCTGCACCTGGTTCACGAGTTCGCCGCGCATGACGGTTACCAACTGCTCGTTGTCCGCCAGTCCCATGTTCGCCTGGTCTCCCGAGCGTCCAAAGGCGAAATAGGCTGCAAAGGCTCCCACGAACAGAACGATAATGATCAGAGCAATCTGCCAGAGCTGCAGACGCTTGATTGTCGCCATCCGCCACACACCTCAATTGCCCCGGGGGAGGGGTGAATGACCGCCGGGGCGGGTGTTACCAAACATGGGCCTCCGCCGTGCCGCTACAACACACTGTATACTCGAACGCTGTCACGCCCGTGAACGTTAGCAGCGGAACTAATAGAACGAACGGGGCTTGTGCCCTGTCCTCTTCGCTATCAGAACCAAGCGAATTAGAGGGACAGCTTCTCCGCGAGCAACTCTCGCAGCTCCCTGACAGTCTCCACCTGCCATGCGGGATAACGGGCCTGCATCCGCTCACGCACTGTGCGGCGGAATTCCTGCTCGTCCTCATCCCCAATCTCAGCCTTCACGTCTTCAGTAATCTTGGGCATTTCTTCATCGGCGGATTCGGGGCGCTCGTGCCAATGCGCAATCTCTTCGAGATCGTCCGTATAGAACACAGGCACGGGGATGGACATGAATTCGCCGTTCTTGAGGAACTCGTTCATGATGTCGAGGTTCTCGTCTCGGGGGAAGACGCTGACGTCCATGCCCGCCGCCTCGGCGATCTTTGCGAGAACCGGCATCCCGCGGAACACGTCAGGGCACCAGTCCTCTCCAATGATCAGCATCTTGGTCGCCCCGGCATCCTTCGCCCGGCGGAAAAATGCCACATCATCTTCCGAGAGCTGGGCACTGTTGTAGTACTGTTCAAACCTGTCTTTGTTGACCTTGATCTGCTCAATGTAGTCGTCATATGTGGAACCTGAACCAAATCGTTCAGGAGTGACAACCGTCGTCTTCTCAGCCATTTTCTATTCCCCCAATGCTCTCAATACCGGTTCCTCTCAGAGCGAGTCCCGGGTATTTATCCTATGTTACAACTGATCATGTCCTTGTAACCCATGGTGACCTTTCCATCCGGGTAAACGACAATAGGGACGACGTCGCCATAGATCCGCGCCTCATCGAGCCACGCCTGATTCTCGTCGACCTGACGCTCTTCAAACTCGATGCCCTGTTTCGTCCAATCCTCTTTCATCACGACGCACGCCGGGCACGTCGTCAGAGTGTAGACAATTGGCTTTGTTCCAACTTGTGTTGCCACAGAAAACCTCCATCCAACCTCGCAGAATCACGAGCATTGATTCTCTTTATGATTCTACAGTCCCGCCTCGGTGAGTCAAAGCGCTCCATTCCTGGTCATGCGATGATAGAGACACCATGATGTCCAATAGCATTGCGCTTGAATTGGGGCAGCGGCTGGAGCCGGAGCTGCTGGAAACGTGCCGAAGGCTCGGCGACATTGCGGAACAGGGCACGCTCTTCATCGTCGGGGGGGCGGTGCGGGACATTCTGCTGGGGCGGAATCCCGTTGAGGTTGACCTCGTTGTCCAGGGTAGCGCTGATGAACTGGCGCAGAGAGCCGTTCAGTTTCGGCTAGCCCTGAGGACCACCGCCTCACAATTCATGACAGTCAAGCTGACTGTTGGCACGCGCGAGATAGATATCGCCACGGCCCGCAGCGAAACATACGCGTCGCCCGGCGCGCTGCCCGATATTGCGCCATCAGATATCGAGACGGATCTGGGGCGCCGCGACTTTGCAGCAAACGCGATCGCCGTCTCCATCGGTTCGATGGATTTCGGGCGTGTGACTGATCCTCACCGTGGAGTCAACGATGTACAGGCAGGAGTGCTCCGCGCGCTGCATGCAGGGTCGTTCCGGGATGACGCCACCCGAATGATTCGCGCTGCGCGCTACGCCTCCCGGCTCCAATTCAAAATGCACGCGGAAACGGAGGCATGGATAAAGAGCGATGCCTCCCATATCGGCACGGTGGGCCCGGACCGCCTGCGCAACGAATTCAACCGACTCTGGCGAGAAAAGAAGCCCGTGGAAGGACTCTATATGCTTCAGTCCTGGGGGGTTTTGGATCACCTGCCCACGGCATCCGATTGGGTGAACGGACTATACAGTTTCTCAATGTCGGACCGGGAGGCGGCCGCCAGACCTGATGATGCCGACGATACCGACGTGCATTGGGCTCTAGTAGCCACGACCGTGGGCACGGAGTACGAGACACTCATCGATACCTTCCATCTCGCAGGCAGCTCTCGTCGGGCGGTCGACGACATCCGCTTTTGGAAGACGAGCGGATCGGCGGCATTTCGTGAGGCCTCAGAAATAGGCCGTCCAAGCCACTTTGCGGAAGTCCTTTCCCAGTTTGAGCCGGCGGCCCTTGAGGCCCTGTATCTCACCGGAGACGCCACTGAGGCCCGTGCAATCGCCTTATATCTCGGTACATGGAGACATGTCCAGCCTGAGTTGAACGGGAACGACCTGCTTGAGATGGGCCTGCGTCAGGGCCCCCTCGTCGGAAAGTTCCTTGACCAGCTGCGAAAGGCCCGTCTCGACAACCTGGTCTTGAACCGAGATGGCGAGGTGCAATTGGTCAAGCAATGGATGGGGCGCGATTCTGCCGCCGCTGACGGATCATGACGCTCCCCGGCAGAGAGCGCTCCCGCATGGCCACCTCGCGCTCCTCCTGAAACAGCAGTTGTTGAGCATGGGCCGCGTAACGGCCGAAACGCTCCCGCCCCCACGCCGCGATCTTGTCCTCCGGAGTCTTTTCCCCAGCCAGGTACAGGCGCGTCACGGCTCGGCTCACCCATCGATCCACTGCAAACGCCTCCGTATGATCCAGCGAAAACGCGAGGATGCAGTCGGCGATCTTCGGCCCAATGCCCTTGAAAGTCAACAGCACGTTTTTGGCGTCTTCATACGGCAGCGTTCGCAATTCGTCGAGTTCAACGTCGCCCTCCGCAATGCGGATGGCGGCCGAAGCGAGAAACGGTGCGCGAAACCCCAGCCCAATGCGGCGGAGTTCCGATTCTCCCAAGCGCGTCACCGCTGCAGGTTCAGGAACGCGATACACTTTCTCTCCCCACGCCGTACCGCTGACCCCGCACGCCTCAGCCAGGTTCTGCATATTCCTCTTAATGCGTGGCAGGTGGCATTGCGCGCTGATGATGAAACTCGCCAGGCACTCCCATGGCTCTTGACGCAATAACGTCAAGCCGGGCCAGCGCCCCATGATTTCCGTGAGCACAGAATCTTCGGACAGCGCATTCCTGATCCGTGAGTGATCGTCATCAAGACGCAGGTAGCGAGTCACCATTTCCACAGAAGCGTCATCTGGCAGATCGGGGTTGTGCGCAGAAACCTCAAGAACTCCGAGATTGTCAGCCTTTGCATCCAGGTGCCGGATACGCACTGCGTGGCCATAGACGGTTCCGATCCACCAGCCGTCGGCCTCGCCATCGGGCGCCGTCCAGCCAAAGGCCTGCCCTTCATCCAGTGACGCCGGGAGGTCAAGCGAAGAGGTTAATTCAATGCGGGCCGCCTCTGTCCGTACCCTGTCACTCGTCATCGCCGCTGAACCAGTTCCGTACCTCATCGCCCAGCCGATCAAGCGCCGGCGTCTGCACATTGGAGGTGGGGAGCGCGTCGATAAACGCCGCTCCGTACGCGCGATTCAACACCCGTGAATCCAGAATGACAATCACTCCCTGATCTTTCGTACTCCGAAGCAGCCGCCCCACACCCTGCTTGAAACGGAGGAGCGACCGCGGAATCTGGAAATCGCTGAAGGCATTCTCATATGTCTCGCCGCGCGCCGCGATTATCGGGTCGGACGGCACGTCAAACGGGAGGCGGGTGACGATGAGCGCTTTCAGGGCGTCACCCGGCAAATCGACGCCTTCCCAGAACGCCGCCGCACCGAGGATCACGATGCCCGTGCGGAGTCGAGCGATTTCCGCCAGCCGGTCCGGCGCGCCATCAATCCCTTGCCCCAGGACGTTGATGCCGCGCTCTCGTAGATCGGAACTCACCCTGGTGTACGTCTGACGCAACGAGGCGTGCGAGGTGAATAACGCGAGCACACCGCCACCGGTTGCCGTGGCAATATCGACAATGGCCTGCTGAATGGCCTTGCCATAGGCGTTGTTGTTCGGATCCGGCACGTCTGCAGGAACCATTGCCGCCGCCGCGTCCTCCGGCCCCAAGGTGAGTCTCACCTGCAGCGTTTCCGGTTCCTCAAGTCCCAATCGGTCAGTGATGAATCCAAAGGAATCATCCGTCGTTAGCGTCGCGCTGGAGAGGACAACCGACTTGCGGTCGGCGAAAGGACCGCTTGCGAGGTGCGGCGCAACGGACATCGGCGCCCAGTGCAATGAGATGCTTCCCCGTTGATCACGCGGAGTTTCAAGCCACGTGATGTCGTCATCCGGATTTACAGCTCTCATCACGTTCATCAATCGTGCTCGAAGGTCTGCGATGCGCCTCACAACGTCGTCCACGTCGGCGGACGGGCCTTGCCGACCCTGCTGGGTTTGCGCCGCCGACCTCAGCCGTGAATCGACCAAATCGACGACTCCGGCAAGCGTTGCGTCCAGGTCTTCCCATGCCTTCGCGGCCTCACGCCATTCATCCGTTTCCCGGACGCGCTGAATCAGACGTACCTGGGAATCACCGCCCCGATCAGAGCGCGACCCGGCGGCGATGGCTCCAATGGCGCTGAAGAACCGGCTCGCCTGGGTAGCCGTGCTGCGAGCTGCCGCGGCAACCTCAATACCCGCGGCCTCCATCGCCTGGGCCGTTGCGGCGGATGAATTCGATGAGCCTATCGCCGCCGTCACAATCCGTGGCCGGCCTTCTTCTGAATCTGCCCCAAGCGAGTTGAGCAACTCATTAACCTCGCTATGCGAGATGCTACGACCGTAGTGGTCGGTGGCTTCACGTTCAAGATTGTGGGCCTCATCGAGGATCACGTGGGGAATCTCACCCAAGACGTTGCCGCCGGAGGATGAGTCTGCCAGCAGGAGCGCATGATTGGTGATGACAAGGTGGGCGGCCTGGGCGGCCCTTCGCGCCCGACCAATGAAACACAGTCCCTCTCGCTCATAGGCGCAGTTGCCATGTCCCTCTTCCGATCTCGCGGACAGGGTCGACCAACGCGCCGCCTCCTGTTCACCCATCGGCAGTTCGCCCAAGTCACCGCTTTCGGTCGATTCCAGCCAGACCATCAAACGGGCAAAAAACGCAGCCTCGCCGGGAGTCACCTCAAGGCTGCCAAGCCGTGAGAGCAGCCGCGATATGCACAGATAGTTGCCCCTGCCCTTGAGCACGGCCACACGGACCTCGTCCGGTGTCAGACCGAGCGCTTGCAGAGCGATTGGAACATCCCTGGTGGCGAGCTGTTCCTGCAAGCCGCGCGTGGATGTGGCGACGACGACCTGTTCTTCAGCGGCCTCCGCGCGCCAGATGGCCGGAATCAGATAGCCGAGCGATTTGCCCGTCCCGGGCGGAGCCTCCAAGAGGAGTGTCCGGTCCGTTTCCTGGACTTCCGCCACCGCCTGCGCCATCTCACGTTGTTGCGTGCGTGGTTCATACGAGTCTCCAAGCACTCGGGCGAGTCCGCCATCGGTTGCAAACGCCGCCCCAATGGCTGCCTTCCCATCCTGGGTTGTTGGCAGTTTGCGCTGGCGCGCCTCGGATTCAACGCTCGGCTTGCCGAGTCTTTCGGTCAGCCGTTGGATCACCCGTTCAGGCCCGTCGGCGGCAATTCCCCGCTGTTGCGCAGCCAACTCAAAGACCGGACCTGCTCTCCAGTCACCCGGCGCACGGTTGGAGAGCGAACGGATCATCGCCAGCGTGGCCGGGTCAAGGGCAAGAATCATGTCCCAGAAGGAGAGGAAGACCTGCGCAGTTGCCTCTGCATCTGCAAGCGCCCTGTGCGGGCTGTCATTGACGATTCCCAACTCTTCAATGAGCCATCCAAGTGAGTGGCTGCTAGCTGAGGGCCGCAGGATTCGTGAGAGGTCCAAAGTATCGAACACGGGCCCAATCGGCATGACACCGTTCGCGTTCAGGAACCCAAGGTCGAACTGATAGTTCTGCCCCACCATCGGCAGGTCGCCGATGAATGTGGCAAGCTCGTCTGCAATCTCGGTGAACGGGGGCGCGCCAACAAGATCAGCATCCGTGATGCCCGTCAACACGGAAACGAAATCAGGGAGCGCATGACCCGGATTGACGAGCCGTTGGAAGCTGTCGACGATCCGGCCGTGCTCAAGTTTGACCGCGCCGACCTCAATGATGCGATCGCTCTCCGCGTTCAGTCCCGTGGTTTCCAGGTCAAGCGAGACGAACGCCAGCGGAAACGGTGCGGTGTCCGACACACTTGCGGCCGTCATCGTACGCCTACTGCAGAAAGGTCGGCGGCTCGCTCGTCCCAATAGGAAATGTCGCTGCCCTTGAGCAGCGCGCCGGTGGGGTAGTAGCGGCCCTCCCTGATTTCCTCAATGAACTCCTCCACGTTGGAGATGTGCCGTTCTGTCACGATGGCTCCGGAGCCGATGCCGGACGTGGAATGAGCGTCCCCGCCGCCGACGCCCGTAAGCCCGAGCTCTCGGGCGACCTGCAGGGCAAAGAGGTTCTCCTGCGCGTTATTCGCGCCGTTCACGACCTCCATCTCATCAGTCAGCTTGAAGATGGGGAGATCGGCCGCCTCCTCAACGGTGTACATCTTCGGCCAACCGTTGATGCGTGGATCATCAAACAGGCGCCGGAAAGGGTGTGCGGCGATCATGATACCGTCCGACGCCTGCACGACTCGTCTCAGAATCTCGGCGCGGTGAATGCCGGACGAATATCCCGTCAGGCCGAAGCAGGTGATATGTCCCAAATCCGTTGCGACTTCCATGCCGGGAATCACGAGAAAGTCATGCTCAGCGGAGAATCGCTCAAGCTGATAGCTATCCCAGACGGTGCCGTGCTCGGTAACGCACACACCGTCGAGTCCGACGGCCTTGGCGGCCGTCACAAGGTCCTGAGGCGAGAGGCCGCTGTCGGATGAGCCAAAGTTTGTGTGTACGTGGAGATCCAATTTCATGATGAGATTTCAGCCCTTGCATTCTACAGGAACGCCGTGACCGTAGGCGAACGGGAAGGTCTCATTTCAAGTGGGGGCGATCCTCTGACTCGGGGCAGGATTCGGTTTTCCAGGCAGCATGGCAACAGTGGGGCGCAAGGTAGACGAATCAGGTAGGCTGTACGTAACAGAGGCACTCTCGCGGGAGGCTCGGGATGTATCGCATTACGATTTCGACGAAAGAACACGGAACAATCTTGGATCAGGATCTCATGGGCTTCGTGCTCATCCGAAAGATGCTGTGCGAACACGAGGATCCCACGCACGAGCCTGTGATGAGCATGGAATCCCGCGGCCTGAACGGCTATGAACAGATTGGGCTGCTTGAATGGGCCAAAGCCGTCACGACGGCGGACATGGTCGCGGACATGGAAGAGGGCCCCGGCCTGGCGGATTATCCGAACTGAGGCACTGTACGCGTTGGTGCCCCCAAGGGGACTCGAACCCCTGTCGGCGGCTTGAAGGGCCGCAGTCCTAGGCCACTAGACGATGGGGGCGTGGCACCTTCGCCTCTTCCACTATAGCCATAACGCACCTTCTCTGCGCCATCCGCTACCCCTGACATTCTTGCGGCATCCTTGATAATGGATGCATGAAGAATCGACCCATAACGGTCTTTCTGAACTCACTTGGCATCTCCGGCACTGAGCAGCAAGCCGTTGCGCGCGCCGTCCTGGAGGATGCAGGGTTCACACGTGCCGGAAGGACGAACATGGCCGTCCACAAGGAGCCTGCCGCAGAGGAATCCCTTGAAGCCAAACTCGCGTTCCATTGCTCTAACGCTATGTGTCGGGAGAACCTGCATGAGCAGGAGAGACAAGTCTCTGAACCCCGCGTGCTTATCCTGGTGGAGCGGGACGCCTGCGAGGTATGCGGCGGCTCTACTGATCGGCGTGCCTTGAATGAAATGGCCGCAGCGATGAGCGGAGCCGGACTCTCTCGCGCAGTTGTCGTCGGCGGCACCAATCCAAAGTGGGCGCGAATACGTCAGATTACGCCTCGATCAGTTGAGTGGCGATTCGTCAACGGGCTCGGCAATGCCAATCAGCGGGATGCCGCAAGCGATCTGAAATGGGGCGACGTGATCCTGATCTGGGCCGGCACTCCCGCGCAGCACCGCGTGACGAATCTCTACACAGGGCCACGCACGATTATAGTGCCAACAACGGGGATCGCCGCCCTGGCACGGGAAGCCGCCAAGTTCGCGCAAGGCCGGGGCGAACGGAGCGGCAACGCCACCGGTTGATCCTGCACACCCGCAATCAGTCAGCGGAAGTAGGCCCGGTTCCCCACCTCGAAGCCAAGCGACTCCGCAAGGCCGGCGTTAATCTCCAGCGCGTACTGCGCCGGCGCGGCGCTCGGATAATTCCTCAGTTCAGAATCCGGCACACCCGGTTGGGGGTGCATCGTCTGGATATCTACGACTATCCCGTCAGAATCCATATAGAGGATGTCCAGCGGAATCAGGGTGTTTTTCATCCAGAAGTTGAGCGTTCGCTCTGCGGAGAAAACGAAGAGCATTCCCGCGTTTTCGGCGAGGCTTTCACGATGCATCAGGCCGCGCGCCCGTTCAGCGGGCGTGACTGCGATTTCCAGTACAAAGACGTGACCTCTGAGTGACATCTCCCGGACCGATGCCGTGTCCTCCACGTCTTGAATGGCCAGAAATCCTTGCTCAAGCGGTGACGGTATGGGAGTTGCGGTGAGTGGCGGAGTTGCAGAAGGCGCCGCAGTGACTGTCGGCGGGAGAACACGAATATCCGGACGCGGGGAATCGGGTGACGGCACAGATGTTGAAGCGCCAAAGGAGCTGCACGCCCCAAGAGTGAGTACAGCGAAGGCCGCAATAACGCCAAGAATGGGTACTGAGCGAGGACTCATTCACCCAAGGATACAGGACTCATTTGGTAGAATTGAATCAGTGTTTGCTCACTGCATCCCCGATTGGTGAGATGCTTCAGGCCAGCGTAGCTCAGGGGTAGAGCAGCGGTTTCGTAAACCGCAGGCCATCGGTTCAAATCCGATCGCTGGCTCCACGTTACAACGAGAACGAGCCGCGTGTGTCGCGCGGCTCGCCAGTCTCTCTTCTGACACCTCCTATTAGCCATGGGCGGCACCTCTATTTTTCCAGTCCCGCCACAACGCATCTTGATCGGACGGCGCATATGCTAGAGTACGGTTTTAACAAGCCTTAACAGGTGGGGGTGTTCGCCATCTGTATTGAAGGGGTTGATGGGGTCGGGTCGTATTAAGCACAGAGGGGAGTGGACCGTTGAGCAGGGATGATAGTGGCATGGAAGCTCCCAACGACGCGAATTCGGCGACGAAGGAGGGGACAGCCGACAAGAAGGGCAATCTCTCATCTGTGGAGCAACACATTCAAAGACGTGTCATGGACGGCCTCTTTGAACTTGTCCCGTTGCTTGTCACAATCGGCGCCGTTGCGTTCCTTGTGGGCTATGCGGACGCTCTGATCAGACCGCTCATCCGGCTACTGAATCTACCCACACTCGACATCACCATAGGAGAGAGTGATTTCAGCCTGGGCCTTGACTTCTGGGGGGTTGGCGCAATCACTCTTGCAATTATCTTCTACCTGTTCGGCCTCCTGATCTCGTTCGCAATTGGCCGCAAGGTTATGAACGGTTTCAACACTGCTCTCGGCACCATCCCTATTGTGAAGGTCGTCTATAACATGATGAGGCAGGCGATGGCCTCCATCGGCAGCACCAAGACGAACTTTAGCCGGGTCGTATTCATTGAGTGGCCGCGCGAGGGTATGATCGCTCTCGGCTTCGTCACCGGGCGAATGTATTCCCCGGAGACGCACACGTCGATGGTCAGCGTCTACATACCAACCATCCCGAATCCGACATCCGGCAACATGGCGTTCGTATTCGAAGACGATGTCATCGAAACGAATCTCAATCCCGATGATGCGATGAAATTGGTCTTCTCAGGCGGCATTGTGCTCCCGTCTACGGTGAACCTGGCACGCCTTCCTGCCGATCTTGAGGAACACAGAGTCTCGGATCTTGTCGGCACGTTCAGAACAGCTGCGCCGGATGAGGAAGCTGACTGGGACACGCCTGCGGTTTCCCAGGACATCACCGGCTCCAAGTCCTAGCAAACAGGACGCGAGCAACGATATATGGGTAGGGCGCCGGGCTGCCCTTCCTCTGATTTACTGACAGCGCCTCATTGAGAAGACCGCAGGTCTAGTCCTCCGCAGCAATCGCGGTCTCTTCCTGTTGGGGAGCATCTCCCTGACTATCAGCCTCTTCTTCCGCCAAGAGATCCTTCCCCGATTGAAGCGGGATATCAATGTGCATTTCCGTAAACTCATTCGGTGACGATTCCACCGAGATTGATCCACCATGCCGCCGGACAATGTCATTGGATATTGCAAGGCCGAGGCCCGTCCCCTTTTCCGGCGGCTTTGTGGTGAAGAATGGATTGAAAATCTTCTCCTTCACGTCATCCGGCATGCCAACCCCGTTGTCACGAATCGTGACGCGTATCTTGTCCTCTTCACGGCGCGTCTTTAGCCATACCATCGGGGTGTACTCTTTTTCTCGGCCTTCGGCAGCCAGGTTCTTGCGACGAAGATCCGTGGCATAGCACGCATTCGCCACCATATTGAGGAATACGCGGCCCAACTCCTGGGGAATCACTTCCACCGTCCCGATGTTTGGATCGTAGTCCTCTTCTGTGGTCAGGTTGAAGTCAGCGTCAGTCGCGCGTTGGCTGTGATAGGCAAGGCGGTACTGTTGGTCGACAAGGATGTTCATATCGACCTGTTCCCACTCGCCGGTATCGCGGCCAATCTGGAGCATGTCGTGGACGATGCGATTGGCCCTGTCACCGTGGGATTTGATCCTGCCAAGGTTGTCGTGGAGGTCACCTACAACTTCGTCGACATAGGATCGCTGATCGTCCGACAACTCAAATTTGGGGTCTTCGAGGATTTCCTTGAGTTCATCGACAAGTTCCTGTGACGCTTCTGAGAAGTTGTTCATGAAGTTGAGCGGATTGCGGATTTCGTGGGCGACGCCGGCCGTCAACTCACCCAGCGCGGCGAGTTTCTCCCTAAGGACGATCTGCCCTTGCGCCTGCCGCAGTTCACCCAGGACTCCCTCAAGTTCCTCATTCTTGTCCTGCAACTCATTGGCGAGCTGCTCCACGAGATTCAGGCGTTGAACCTCCAGCGCGTGTCTCCGAAAGACCTCAAGCGCGGACGCCATAACAGCGACTTCATCCTGACCGCCAATATCGACAGATGATTCCAGATCACCTTCAGCCATGCTCTGCATGCGGTTGGATAGAGTATTCAGGCGGCGGAGCAGAATGCGCCCGATGAAAAGCCAGATCACCAACAGCGCTCCAACCACGCTCAGTGCCGTGATGACGACCAAAAGGATCCGCCCGGTGCGTATTGCCTGGGCAGAGGCCGCCGTCGCCGTCACGGTTCCTTCCTGTGACGCTATGACAAGGCCGTCCACTTCGGCCAACAATTCAATCGAAAGGGCACGGTTACTTTCAAGGAGTTGTCGTTGAGCGCCCGCGATCTGGAGTGATTGCAAGACGACATCATAGATTCCGTCTTCGCTTAGGCCCAGGGCAAAGAATTCGCTCAAGATAGGTTGGGCCTGCTCGTGGATCTCCGTACCTACGAGAAAGTTCATATTACGGTCGATTCTGTTCGTCGCCGCCTCAAACTCGGCTCTTAAGGAATCCACGAGCCTCGGGTCCGTTGCAGTGAACGCGCTGGCCAACTGTTCACCGCCAATCTTGACTTCCGACTGAATCTCAACAAGACGCCGATACCTCTCGACCTGCTCCTCTGAGAAATGTTCGAGCCTTTGGGCTTGATTCTGGTCAATGCTGGGAAAGCCCGTCATGATGAAAAAGAACTGGTCGTCTATAGCTGGAACGAGGACGCCGTTGAGCTCGATCCCAAGATTGGTGAGTCTGATTTGATGAGTGCTGCGCAGATCAATCAATTCAAAGGTGCCGTCTGTTTGCGCAGCAATGGAGTCGATGTTCGAGAGAAGGGTGTTCGCGTAATCCCTGATGACACGGATACGCTCAGGGTCAACACCGGGCTGGGCTTCCAGCGCGGCCATTTGGCTCTCGAACTCGTCATAGGCGGAGTCGATTTCCCCAACGACTCGCAGGAATTCCTGCCGGTTGTCCGCCGCCGTCAGACTTGGCGCGGCGGCGACGAGGGTCTGTCCGTACTGGGCGATTCCGAATGCGGATGCCAGTTCCGGCACGCTACCCTCATTTACCTGATCCTGCGCATCGTTAATGCTGTTGAACGAGAACCACGCCACCAAGCTGGCCAACAAGGTGAGCATAACCGCGCCGCCGATACTGAGATACAGCTGCGTCGCAATGCGAATGCGCCCGAGGATCCTTCCCCAAATCCCCCTTACGGGCGGGGCATGCCATTCGTCCGACTCAGTGTCCTGTCCGGCACGATCACCCGGGGCTGACTGTCCTCGACCCCCTGGCAACACTCCGCGAATTGCTCCAACCAACGGAATCTTCATGATGCTGACTCCACCAGCGTTTCAACGGGGTGATAAGCGCCATCAGCGCCGATCACAGTGAGATAGACGGCGTCCGAGCCCTGATTGTCATTCTCCCCGAATTGCAGCCTGAATCCGTCGATACTGAGTAAATGGGCGTCCTGCAATGACCGCAGGAAGCATTCCCGGCTCAGTTCCAAGCGACAGGCAGCAATGCCCACGGCAGCAAGCCTGCCGGCAATATACCCTTCAAGCGAATAGACATTCGCTTCCGCGTTCTCATCGTAGGCGCGAAGTGCGTTCTCAAAGGTCACAACAATCTGTTCAGTTTGCTCGGTAACCAGGGGCATGACCTGTGTTGCATACACTCCTGCGCCACCGTTTCCCAACTGTTCCAACAGACGTCTGTTACCCGCCACTGAAACCGTGTAGAACTGTGTATGCATACCGGTTCGGTTGGCCCATTTGATCATGGCCACAGCAGGCTCAAATGTACCGATCAGCAACACGGCTTCCGGGTGGGCCGGCACAATGTCCAGCAGGGCTGACTTGATCGCATTCGTATTCGGGGTATAGAGCCCCACAGCAACGGGCTCCATATCGTGTGATCTGAGGGCCTCGCGCGCTCCCGCGTACCCACTTCGTCCAAAGGCGTCGTCCTGGTACAGCAAGCCAATGCGTGTTACCCCGCGCCTGTGAATGAGATAGTCGATGACCGCCTGCGTCTCTTGCTTATATGAGGCGCGAAGGTTTACCACATTGTCCGGCGCGCCATCCCTCAGGAATTCCGCACCCGTGTATGCGGCAATGAACGGGATTCCTTGCTCTGTCGCTATCGGTAAAACGGCGCGGACTGTTGGGGTGCCGGCTGAGCCGAGAATGGCAAAGACCTGGTCCTCTTCGATGAAACGGTCTATATTCCTCAGCGCTTTGGCCGGATCGTAATCGTCGTCCAGCGTGATGATGCTTAGTTTGCGTCCGTTCACCCCACCCCGAGAATTAATCTCGTTGAATGCAGCTTCAATTCCTATCTGGAGGCTTGTACCGATCTCACCGAAATCGACAGACTGCCCGAACAGAACCTGATCACGTGTGACACCCGGCGTTTCCACAGCCTGATCTTGAGTAGCATCAGGCTCAGGAGTTGAAACCTCATCCTCTCCGGGTAAGCCGATCTCCGGCAGACAGCCGATCAGCAGCATCACGGCTCCGACGACTACGGCAACCACAATCCGGGCCAGCTTGGGCTTTACCATTCCAGCCTCGCCGCTAAAGTTTGGCGACCAACTTCATCCTGTTCTTGTTGTCCGCCCGAACGTAGGAAACATCATCCATGATTGTCCGGACGATGTGGATACCCCATCCTCCGATTCGCCGATCCATCATCGGCCCCTCGAGGTCGGGGTGAGGCGCGTCATTGATTGGGTTGAAAGGCCGCCCATCATCGACAATCTCTATTGTAACTTTGGCGTCCTCTGTCTTCACGGATAAATCGATATAGTGCACTTCTTCGTCAGTGTAGCCGTAGTTCATGATATTGAGGGTTAGCTCTTCAAGAACAAGGTTGATCTTGTAGGTCAGATCAAGCGGCCACCCGCTCTCTTCACCGAGTTCTTCTATGGCGGCAGTAATCCGGTCCAACTCATCGTGCTTGGACTCAATGGTCATAGAGATGTCCACAGTGGCGTCCTAGTCGTCCCTGCGTAAAACGAGACAGGTGATGTCATCATGCTGCGCCGCAGAGCCGGCAAACTCTTTAATCACATCAATGACAGCAAGAGCCGTGCTTTCCGGATCTTGGGGCGGCGATTGTGCAAAGTGGTCGCGGACTCTCTGTATGCCCATCGGTTCCTGAGCTTCATTCATGGCCTCGGTGACGCCGTCTGTCACGAAAATAACGCTGTCACCAGGCGCAAGGTCCACACTGTTTTCCATGTATTCATATTCCGGCGCAACACCCAGAACGATTCCCTGAGTAAGGGGAAGTTCTTCCGACGAGCCGTCCGCGCGGATGAGCACCGGCGGATTCTCCCCGCCGCTGGCATAGGTTAGTCGGCCGGATCGGGGATCGAAAACGGAATAGAGAACCGTAACGAACATGCCCGTTTCATTGTCTTCAACCAGAAGACTGTTGACCTCCGTCAGGACTTCGCCGGGATGCCCTTTGCCCACAGCGGCGCCCTTGAGCAAGGTGCGGGAGGACATCATGAAGAGTCCCGCGGCAACTCCTTTGTCAGACACATCGGCAACCACCAGTCCGATGCGGTCGAACTGGAGGCGCATCAAATCGAAAAAGTCGCCTCCAATATTCCTCGCCGGGCGCATGGTGCCATAGACCGAATACCCGGCGCCGGTGGGGAAAACCGTTGGCAGGATAGACTGCTGCATATTCTTTGCGACATCCAACTCATTTTGGATGGCAACCAGGCGATCCCGCACACTAAGCGCATCCCGCAATTCCTGAATATGCCGGAGGGTTCGATCAATGGTAACCCGTAGATCGTCAAAGTCCACCGGCTTGGTTATGAAGTCGAACGCGCCACGATTCATCGCGGTGCGTATATTCTGCATGTCTCCGTAGGCGGAGATGATGACCGAGCGGACATTGGGTTTTGCTTTGGGAATTTCCTGTAGCAGGGTAAGCCCGTCCATCTGCGGCATATTGATGTCGGACAACACCATATCAATGTCGTCGTCGTCTTCCAATTCTTTCAGGGCTTCAACGCCGTTGTGGGCAAATACGAAACTATACCGACCGGATCGAATCTCCCGACGCATGCGCTGTCGGACAAGGGGCTCAAGGTCAGGCTCGTCATCAACGACGAGGATTTTATAGCCTTGCTGATCTTCCTGCAGTTCTTCAGTCTGCTCGGTGTCTTCGCTGGAAACGTCAGTGGTCATGAGTCTCCCTCAAGGAGCTCGCGGTGAAATGAGAGCAGGCCGGACCATAACTGAACGGGCCCGTGGCCCCTCCAATTCACTTCGAGATGGCTGCTGCTGCCTCGGCCCGAGTCTCGTGGATCGCAATGATGTTGTCGAATCCACTAATCTTGAACACTTCGCGAATAGGCTCTGTCAGCGAGCACAAAGCTAATTGTCCTCCCTGGCGCTGAAGAGTCTTGGCAGTTAGCAAGATCACTCGCATCCCGGCGCTGCTGATATACGACACATTCTCGAAGTCGATAATCAGAGCCTTATCCTCGGGCTGAATTACGTTCTCCAGCGCGGCCTGGAATTCCTGCGCGCTTCCACTGTCTATCCTACCCTCCGTCTTGGCGACGACGGTTACCTGGTCTCTTTCAGCATCGACTTTCAGCACGGTAACCTCCCACGGTACCCATATGGATTATCGGTAGTATGCCATACCGCAGACTACTCGACTAGCAATCTTACCATCCACGTCCTCCCTACCACTGAGAGCTAATAATGCCGCTAGTTGACGCTTGCTGCAAATCGAGTTGCTTTAGATTCGCCCGCCAAGTTCAAACTGTCGCATAATGAACTAACCGGTTCCATGCCGAAGTGGCGGAATGGCAGACGCGACGGTCTCAAACACCGTTGGGGGCAACCCCGTGTCGGTTCGACTCCGACCTTCGGCACCAAGTGAGATGGTCTGAGCGTGCCACCCGTCTACTCTCAGAATTGATGGGCGGGCACGTCGGCTTTGCCCGGTGGTGCAGTGGTAGCACAGGGGACTTTGGATCCTCTGACCCAGGTTCGAATCCTGGCCGGGCAGCCATAGAGATTGCCGGAGCACGGGAGGTTCAGCATTACTTCAGAGCACGATCCCGGTCAGCCACGGGCACTGGTGACGGGCGGAGCCGGATTCATCGGCTCGCACCTGGTCAAGCGCCTTCTCAGTGACGGCCGGTACGTTACCGTCGTTGATAATCTTTCATCTTCGCGGATGAATGGCCAGGAAGCGTCTACCGTCCCCCTGCACAAACTGGATATCGCCGATCCTGCCATCGCGGATGTATTTGCGGAACACCAACCGGAGATTGTCTTTCATCTGGCCGCGCAGATTTCAGTTGCGCGCTCAATGCGGGAACCGGAGTTGGATATTCACACTAACGTGATCGGCGGCATCAACTTGCTCCAACAGTGCGTCCGATTCGGCGTTAAGCGCGTCGTGCTGTTCTCAACGGGAGGCGCGCTCTATGGCGAACCCGAGTACCTGCCCTGCGATGAATCGCACCCCATCAAACCGCTCTCCGTCTACGGAGCGAGCAAGCAGGCGCTGGAGCACTACACCCGCATCATTGCCGAGGCTAACAGCATTGAATACACGATTCTGCGCCCGGGCAACGTATACGGCCCGGGCCAGAACCCACACGGGGAGGCAGGGGTCGTAGCCATCTTCGGCTTGAGGATGCTCGCCGGTGAAGAGGTCAGCATTTACGGCGACGGTGTGCAGGAGCGCGATTATGTTTACGTTGATGACGTCGTGAACGCGACACTCGCCGCCGCACGCTCTGACGCGGCGCAGGGGGGCGTCTACAACATTGCCGCCGGTGCGCCAACGTCCGTCAACGAGATTTTTTCGCTGCTGGCAGAGGAAAACGGATATAGTCGCGCGCCCGTCCACGCGCCAGAACGGCCGGGCGACGTGCGTCGGATTTACCTGGACATTTCCAAAGCGCGACGTGAACTCGGCTGGACGCCGGAGATCGACTTACGCGAGGGCATCACACGAACCGTCGCCGCCCTCCGCCGCAACCCCGGTTCACCCTGAGCGTGGTCGAAGGGTCACCCTGCACGTCTTTCCCGCGCAATCGGTAACCTATATCGTGAATCAAACACAACAGCCGTCACGTCCACCAAGTTTGAGATTTGAGTATTCCAACTGACATGTCTTCAACTATCCCGCCCGCCGGGCAGCCCACGGCCCTCTTGCAGAAGCTGCATGACGGCGAGTTCGTGACGACGGTGGAAGTCCATCCGCCACGTGGATTCTCGCTCGATCGAACGCTGGCCAGCCTGAAGGCGCTCCAGGCAAAGGTCCGCATCGATGCTTTCAATGCCACGGATGTGCCGTTGGCGCAGGCCCGGATGAGCGCAGTTGCGCTGAGTGTCCTCTTGCAGCGGCAGACGGGGGTCGAGGCAATTCTTCATATCGCGACACGCAACCGCAATGTGCTGGCGATCCACGCCGACCTCATTGGCGCGCATGCGCTCAACGTACGCAACACCTTCGTCTTTTGGGGAGACAATCCAACTATTGGCGACTACCCGCAGGCGAGCAGCCTCTCCGACGTGACATCCTCCCAGCTAATCAGCGCTCTCAGTCGCCTGAACGCGGGTGAAGAGGTTGCAGGACACACGTTGCCGGAGCCAACGTCGTTCGCAATCGCCTGCGCCCTTAGTCCCAACTCGCCACACATTGACGAAGAGATTGCGAGCCTGCAACGCAAGGTTGAGGCGGGAGCGCACTACATCATGACGCAAACGGTTTTTGACCCTGCGCCGGTGCGTCGACTCCACGACCTGCTCGGTGGATTTCCGCTCCCGGTGGTGCTCGGCGTGCTGCCTCTGCAGAGTGCGCGCCACGCGGAGTTTCTCCATAACAACGTCCCGGGGATGGTGATTCCCGAATCGATACGGCGGCGGCTACGCTCGGCGGGTGACAACGGCCGCGCAGAGGGGGCGGCTATCGCTCGTGAACTTATTGAGGAAACGCGCGGAATGATTGCGGGGGTCTACATGATCCCGTCATTCGGACGATATGACGTGGTAGCGGACGTATTGGCGGACGATTAGCCGATTACAGGTGCATGAGCGTGTGGACGGGATAGTCTCCCAGAAGCCCACGCCCCGATAGCTCGGCCAGTTCAATCAGAACCGTCGCTCCGACCGTTACCCCGCCCGCCTTGTGAACGAGATCTTCCGCCGCCTTCAACGTCCCGCCCGTCGCGAGCAGATCATCCACCAGCACAGCGCGCTGTCCCGGATGAATGCCGTCCTCATGCATCTCAACCGTGGCTGATCCGTATTCCAGCGCATATTCGATGCTGACCGTCTTATAGGGAAGTTTGCCCACTTTGCGAACAGGAATAAGGGGCACGTCCAGAGCTCGCGCCATCGGCGCGCCGAACAGGTACCCACGCGCCTCCACGGCGACGATGACGTCAAGCGGCATGGTTCCGGCGGCTTGTGTCATCCTGTCGATGGCCCACGCGAACGCCTCAGGATCAAGCAGGAGAGGTGTGATGTCGCGAAACAGGATTCCCTCTTCGGGAAAATCGGGAATCTCCCGAATGAGGTGTTCGTAGCTCGTTACACTCCCCGCGCCCGACATTATGCCGCCCCCTGACGTTCCCGCATGTGTATCATCCATCCTGTCACGTAGATGATATTTGGCACAAGACATGTCGGGGGACTGATGATGAATTCACAAGGCAGCGCCGCACCTGGGGCGTGGGACTGTGTCGTGCTCGCAGCGGGCAAGGGATCACGGATGCAAAACTCATTTCCGAAGGTCCTGCATCAGGTAGGCGGAGTGTCGATGATTCAGCGAATCCTGGATGCGCTTGCCGAGACGGATTCCCCACAGCCCCTCATTGTGAGGGACTCGTCACCCGCCCTGCTGGAGGCCATGGGCATCACTCATCGATTCGTTGTACAGTCCCAGCCGGACGGCACCGGAGGCGCGCTGAAAACAGCACTAGCAGACGCTAATCTTGATTCAAGGGCTCTGCTTATTGTCAATGGTGATTTGCCGCTGATTACTGCTGGATCCTTGACGATGCTCAAGCAAGCTCATGAATCGAGTGATGCGGCTGCTGTTACCTTTTTCACAATACAGACATCGAATAGCGCGGATTACGGGCGGATTCTGCGTAATCCGGACGGAAAGGCGGCGGAAATCGTGGAGGCTACGGACCCCCGATATGAGGACGCGCCGGCGGAGGGAAACGCGGGGGTTTATGCCCTCGACCTTGCGTGGGCGCGGACGGTGATGGACCGTCTGCCGCAGCACGACAACGGCGAGTACTACATCACGGACCTGGTAGCCCTCGCAGTAAGCGATGGGCACGGTGTTGAGACGCTGGACATTGACTCCGAGGAGGCAATCGGCGTGAACACGCTGGTTGACCTCGCGGAGGCGGAGCAGATCGCACGGCGGCGGACGCTGGAGTCGCTGATGTTGTCCGGCGTCACGATCATCGATCCTTCCTCGACGTACGTCGACGCGACGGTAAAGATTGCGCCGGACACGGTCGTTCGGCCCAATACTCATATCACAGGCACGTCTGTTATTGGCGCGGAGTGCGAGATCGGGCCCGATACGCACATCGTCGATTCGGTGATTGGCGACCGGTGCGTCGTGCGAGGGTCGTGGCTGGATGAGGCCACGCTTGAGGACAGCGTTTCGGTGGGGCCGTTCGCGCGGCTCCGGCCGGGGACGCATATCGGCAACGATGCCCACATCGGCAGCTTCGGCGAGATCAAGGCGAGCCGGATTGGCAGTCGGACGGCGATGGGTCATTTCGGGTATGTGGGGGATGCCGAAATCGGGGAGGACGTCAATATCGGCGCGGGCGCGGTAACGTGCAATTTCGACGGCCAGGACAAGCATCAAACGGTCGTCGGCGATGGCGCGTTCATCGGGAGCGGCTCCATGCTGGTTGCGCCCGTAGAGATTGGAGATAAGGCGTACACGGGGGCGGGCTCTGTCGTGACGCGGAACGTTGCGGCGGGCTCGACGGTTGCGGGCGTTCCGGCGGAGGAGATCAGGCACTGAGACGGAAAATCACCCTTCGACAGGCTCAGGGTGAACGGATCAGGCGAGGAGGCCAATCAGGGCGCCGAGAGCCACGACGATTCCGGCAGCCGCGACGAATCGGCTGAGGCTGACACGGCTTGCCCATGCGAGGATGGCGCGGATGGCGACGGTTCCAACGATTGCGGCTGTGAGCAGCGCCACGGCAGCAGGCCAGCCGCTGATTGTGTCGGACGTAGTGACGGCGAGCAGACCCGCGCCAAGGCTAGCCGGTATACCCATGAGGACGCTGAGGACGACGGCCTCGCGGTGACTGCAATCCCGTGTGAGCAGGACGGCGACGGTCAGGCCGGTTCGGCTGAGGCCGGGGATGACGGCAAGCGCCTGCACCACACCGGCGATGACCGCGTCCGTGAGGGTAACATCGTCCCTGCCCCGTTCGCCCTGCCACAGTCCGCATCGGATCGTGAATGCCGTCGCAATCATGGCGAAGCCGATGAGCAACATGGCGACGCTTCCCAGCAGATCTGCAATCTCGCCCAAGACCAGAAAGAGCGGCACGCCGACGATCGCGGTGACGAGAGTGCTGAGGCCGAGGAACGTGATGGGGGCGACCCTTCGACTGCGCTCAGGGTGACCGGGGTTAGGCTCAGGGTGGGCGAGAGAGGCGATTGCATCGCGAATTATCGACGTGATTTCGCCCCTCATGGCTGTGGCTGCGGACAGGGCTGTGCCGACGTGCAGCCACAGCGCGATAGCAATAGCATCCGAGGGTGAGGCATCGTCAATCCATGTGGACACGAGGGCAACGACGCCCTGCGAGCTGACGGGAATCCACTCGGTGATTCCCTGGATGATGCCAAGCAGTAAGGCGGACGATTCGGACACGTGAACCCCTAGTTGATTGTAGGGGGCAACCCTTCGACAGGCTCAGGGTGAACGGAGAAGGGTATGATTTGGGGGAAGAGGACTCGGGGGCATGGTTGCATTCCGAGATCGAGATTCCCGCTTTCGCGGGAATGACGGAGGCGGCCCTCCGTCAAGCTCAGGGTGAGCGGGAGCAGTTATGTGCGGGATTATGGGGTATACGGGGCATCGGCAAGCGATGCCGATTGTGCTTGATGGTTTGTCTCGCATCGAGTACCGAGGGTATGACAGCGCGGGCATCGCGATCCTCGGGCCTTCCGGTGTGTTTGGCACGAACAAGGCCGTCGGGAAGCTGGATGCCCTGCGTGCCGATCTCGAGGGGTCGTTTGTTTCAGGTTCGCTGGGACTGGGGCATACACGGTGGGCGACGCACGGCGCGCCCTCTTTGGCGAACGCGCATCCGCACATGGACTGCACGGGGCGGGTCAGCGTCGTCCAAAACGGCATCGTCGAGAATTACAGTACACTCGCCGCGCAGCTCGTTTCGCGCGGGCATCACTTCATGTCGCAGACGGACACGGAGGTGCTGCCGCACCTAATCGAAGAGGCGCTCGATCGCGGCCTCAATCCTGTCGAGGCGGTGAAGTCGATCATGCCGGACATGCACGGGGCACTGGTGTTCCTGGTGGCGTGCGCGCAGGAGCCGGACACGCTGATTGCCGTTCGAGCGGGCAACGCAGGCGGGCTTGTGGTCGGCATGGGCGACGGCGAGACGTATGCAGCGAGCGACCTCCCTGCCCTTGTGCCACTCACACGTCGGGCGATGCCGCTGAACAACGGCGAAATCGCCGTGTTGAGGCCGGACGGCGTGGAGGTCTCAACGTTGGACGGAAAGCCGGTGACGCGGGAGTTCACAGAGGTCACACGCGACCCGTTGCGGGCGGCAAAGGGCCTGTACAAGCACTTCATGCTCAAGGAGATCATGGAGCAGCCGCAGGCGCTGACGGATGCGCTGCGGGGGCGGGTTGATTTGGAGTCCGGGCGGCTGGAGCCTGACTACGGCTCCGGACTGTCCGAACGTCTGGCGGCGGCGCGGCGAATCATCTTGACGGGGTGCGGCTCAAGCTATCACGCGGCGCTTGTGGGGCGGCACTATTTCGAGACGCTGGCGGAGATACCTGTGGAGGCGGAGGTGGCGTCTGAACTGCGCCACCGGAATACGCGGATGGGCAAGGGAGATCTGTTCATCGCGATCACGCAATCCGGGGAAACACTGGATACGCTCGCGGCGCTGGAGCATGCATCAAGCCTCGGCGCGGACTGCGTGGCGGTGACGAATGCGCTGGACAGCGAGGCGGCACGGATCGCGTGCGAGACGATGGATATGCGGTCCGGGCTCGAAGTGGGCGTCGCGTCGACGAAGAGCTTTACGTCGGCGATCATTTGCCTCTATCTGCTGGCAATTGACGCGGCAGCGGGACGCGGAGTGATGGATGAGGACGAGGTTAGCCGCCATCTGCTGGACCTGGAGCGGTTGCCGGGCATCGTGAGCGAGATGCTGGAGCGGACGGACACGATTCGAGCGGCGGCGGAGCGCCTGACTGTCAATGAGAATTGCCTGCTGCTGGGGCGGGGGCCGCTCTACCCCATCGCACTGGAGGGCGCGCTAAAGCTCAAGGAGGTCGCGTACATCCACGCGGAGGGCAGCGCGGGGGGCGAGATGAAACACGGGCCCATCGCGCTGATCGATCAGTCGATGCCGACTATTGCGCTGGCGCCGGAGGGCGGTCTGCGGGACCGTATGGCGATCAATATCTCGGAGATACGGGCGCGGGCGGGGCACGTGGTGGGCGTGCTGACGGACGAAGACGATGAGCTTGGCGGGCAGGCGGACGAGGCGATCTTCATGCCGGAGACGCCCACTCACCTGGTCCCGATTGCGGCGACGGTGCCGCTGCAGATGCTGGCGTACGAGATTGGGCTGCTGCGGGGGGCGGACATCGATCAGCCGCGGAATCTGGCGAAGTCCGTCACTGTTGAGTAGCCTACCGGGCTTAGCGGTTGGTGGAGCGGGGGACGGGAATTGAACCCGCGACAACCTGCTTGGAAGGCAGGAGCTCTACCACTGAGCTACCCCCGCCCGCTCCGGTTTACATACCAGCTTAGCCTGCCAATTGCAGTTTAGATTCCCGCCTTCGCGGGAATGACGGACGGTTCGCTACCCCCGCCTGCTCCGGGTTAGCGTGCGAAATGCGATCCAGATTCCCGCTTTCGCGGGAATGACGGATGGGTCGCTACGCCGCTTACTCTTCTATTGTAGGGATTCTGTGTTTGTTATTCGCGGGGGCGTGAGCGGGGGCCGAAGGGTTCGGGCTGGAAGGGGCCGTCGCGCACTTGCAGGAAGGCGCGGAGGCCGCCCTCCTTTTGGGCGTCCATCATCTCGCGCTTGAAGTCCTCACGCTGGGAGCTCTGGACGTGGGCGGACAACTCGTCGTTGAGGATGAGCGCGTTGCGGAGGCCCATCATCTCAAGGCCCATCGTCGCGACGTAAAGATTGATCTTGACTGTCTCCGGCGAGACCAAGGCGATGCGCTCAACGACACGGAAGCAGTGTTCGAGCAGGTCGTCACCGGGAACAACCTCGTTCACGAGGCCGATTCGCAGCGCCTCCTGAGCATCGATGTGGTCGCCTGTGAGGCCATAGCGGAGGGCATGCTTATAGCCGGCGTTGAGTGTCCAGAAGAAGTTGGTGTTGGAGATCATGCGGATTTCCGGCTGGGCGAACACGGCTTCCTCAGCGGCGTAGGTCATGTGGGAGGCGAGGGCGTACCAGGAACCGCCGCCCATGCACCAGCCGTTGACGGCGGCGATGACGGGCTTGGTGAGTTCCCAGATCTGGAGCAGTTTGGCAGTCTCGTCGCGTGAGCGGTCACGCCAATCATCGAGAAGCGCCGCGGCGCTCCAACCCTCGGGCATCCCGTACGGCCAGACGGTCTCGGGACGGCCGCCGCCGATGTCATAGCCGGAGGAGAAGGCGCGGCCTGCGCCGGTGAGGACGATGGCGCGGACTTCAGGGTCGTTCTCCGCCTCGGTCAGCGCCTCGGATACATCGCGTTCCAGCTGGCGGCTGATTGCGTTGAGCGTTTCCGGTCGGTTCAGCGTGATCAGGACGCCGTTGCGCTGCTTCTCATAGAGGACAGTCTCATAATTGGGCATTGTTTGGCTCTCTTTCTGTTACGGGGTTGTCTCCCACATGGTAGCAAAGGGGACAGGGCGGGGTGCAATTGAGCATTTGGATTCTTCGCTGCGCTCAGAATGACATCGGGCGGATGTCCGAGGAATTACCCCGCCGCCCCTCACGGCGGGGGCGGCTGTACAGGCGGACCATCAGGGTGGTCGTAGGCGCCGATCTCAATGTAGTAGTCCTGTAGTTCGTTCGCGTCATCCACCAACATAGGCAATTCCACGCCCACTGCTATTCCTTCCATGTCTTCAGGAACTATGTGCCCTCCGTATTCATTAATCCGCTGCTCGTTGGCCTCCTCAACCGCCTCGGTGAAATCAGACAACTTCATCTCGATTCGTGAGCGATATGCCTCATAGTCGTTGCGACTCCAGTAGTCTCTAAAGGGATGGGCGGCAATAACTGTGCCATCCTCCTGCTGCTCCACATCCCATGTGTCGAAGACCTCCCATACCTCGGCTGAAGTATCAACTGACGGGCCGAGGAACAACATTGCCTCCCTGCCCTCAATCCCTCCTGTTGGTATGCTCATACTTAGGTTGAGTTCCCCTCCTTCAATGAGCACCTGCTCGAAAGAGCTTCGCAACTCCTCGACGACTTCTCGTTCAGTAGCGAACCAGTAGTTCTTTCGCCACACCAGAACCGCTAGAGTGGATGGCCCGGACCCGAGAATATAGTCATTCACTCGCACATTCGCATAACACTTGATCGATCTTTCCATGTCGATGAAGGCCAAACTCTCGCTGTGAGGGGGTGGACGGAAGAGTCTGTCGTTAATATTGCAGCGTACTGTGCCGGGGAGATAGGTGCCCCGCAATACCAAGTGCGCTATGGACACCGTGGTGCCATTGTCGCCAAGAGAGAACGCAATGCCCAGGGGCTCATCGCCAAAGACTACTGAGCCATGAACAGACATCCAAGATACGCCAGGCTCACATGGATCTACTGAGGAGCCCTCCACCGGCGTGCAGGGTGGTATCTCCTCTTCAAGGTACCCGGTATATTGATCGCTGTCACAAGAGGACAACAAGACTACTGCCAGCACAGCCAGTGTGAGGACGCTCTTCCAGTCGGCACCCAGTCGGTTGGGTAGGTCGCTCATGGGCACCAGTCTATGCAGTCGGTTTAGGTGTGCAACTCTCCAGCAACAAATTGCCTAGTGTAACGGAGATTATGGATTCTCCGGTGGCTCAGGGTGAGCGGGGATGGGTGGCGAGGGCGAGGGCTTCGATGATTTCTCCGGTGGCGGCGGTGCCGCCAAGGATGAGATCGACGATGCGGAGGGTGGGCTGTTGCAAATCGGGCGCCCATGAAGCCGTGCCGTCCGAGGCAACGATGACATCGAGATCGCGCACGTTGGCGTCGAATGCGGTGTGGAGGACACAGGCGTAGGTGATTGTGCCTGCGAGAATGACGGTGCGGATGCCGCGGCGGCGCAGGGCGGTCTCAAGATCGGTGCCAAAGAATGCAGAGAAGCTGCGCTTGGTGACGACGTATTCGCCGTCCTGCGGCGTGAGGGCATCATGGATATCCGCGCCCCACGTGCCGGGCGTCAGGGCGGGACCGCCGGGGGCATCCGCCACCGCGCCAAAGGTCTGAGCAACGACGCTGTGGATGAGGTGGACGGCGTCGGGGGAGTCGTCACGCTCGATGCGGGTGTGGACGACGAAGAGGCCCGCAGCACGCGCTGCCTCAAGCAACGACTGCATCGGCGGTATGCCATCAATCACAAGCTGGGGATCAAGGCCGAGTGGCTCGATGCGTTCTGCCGCCTTTGCGTAGAAGCCATCCACATGGCAGAAGTCGTTCTGCATATCGACGACGATGAGGGCGGTGGTTTGGGGGTCAATAGGGAGGTTCATGGTGTGGAATCACAAGGTATGACCACAAGTCTAGCGAATCACTTGCTCTATAGCTTCAAACATGGCGCTTAGACGCTTCGTGGTATCTTCCACCGCATCATCAAAGGGGATTGCATAGCCATGCAGTATGGGTGGGGGCTCTGCTTCGGGACTTATATCTAAGGGTACGCTGACGCAAGTGCGTTAGCCACTCTTGGCTTTACGCATGTATTCCCACTCGTGGGCTTTCTTGGGCGGCGTGTTCACAATCGCCCGCATAACGTTTTCGGGCGTGTCGGGTATCGGTTCGGGCATGGGGCGTGCTGGACGGCCTACCTTGCCCTTCTTGGGGCGCGGTGTGCGTTGTTTCTTGGGTGATGCCATTGTCGTTACCTCGTTTGCACTGTCTACCTATATCACAGTGCTCTCTGTTGTCAATACAGTCAAGTCGGTTGACATCCCCTAATCCCTGCCAATACCCTCACCGTGCCAATCAGTCCTCGTGTACATCGGGTACATGGGTCGGGGCTACATGCCCCCTCACGGCTCGATGTACGGCCGGACTGATTGGCAAAGAAGCCCGACCCAGACCGTGAGGGGGTACCCATATGCGGAAGCCAATCGTTCTTGCCGTGTTCTTGCTGATGGCCATATCCGTCGGTTGCGGGACGGAATACACCACACCAACACCACTGCCACGGGAGTACCGCAATGCATGTGGTGCCGCCGAGGGTCTACAGAACTTGGTCGATAATCGGCTCTTCGACGAATTGGACCGGCGCGGTGACATTCTCATGTCGGGCGTGCGTTCGTCTGGGGATTGGTGGTTGGATGAACAGGCCGAGGTAATCTCGAACGCCATGGTCCAGTACGCCGTCACCGGGGATCCAGAATGGTATAGGGAAATCCAAATCGAACTCCGTGTATATGTCCTCAGGTGTGAGGAGAAGGGGTATTAGCCGCCACCAAACAGGTAAGTGGGTTAGGAAATCAGGTCGGTATACCGTAGGCGCTTGCCCGCCAGCCCACGCACCATTTTCCCCATCTGCTCCTCTGTATCGAACCGGCGGTTGTTATGACGGCTGGCAAATTCGCTGACGTATCGCTGGAGGTGCTTGAAGCTCATCCTGTGGTAGACACCATAATAGCCGCGCTTCAGCATCGCCCAATGCGACTCGATGCCGTTTGTATAGGCCATACCGTCCACGTACTGGCGGGCGCTGTGCTTCACAACCTCATGGTTCGGCAGGTGGTTATAGCTCGGATGCTCGTCCGTGTACACCTTCGCACCTTGCTCCGTAAGTCGTGTCACGAAATTGTGCAGTGTATGTAGGTCAGTACCCCGCACAACCTTTGCCCTTATCTGGTTCGTTGCGCGGTCTTTGATCCCAACGACAGGAGCCTTGCCAACACTACCGCCTCCCACACGGAGCTTCTTGTTAGCGTGCTTGTTGCGCTCCTTCCCGCCTATGTAGGTTTCATCCACCTCAACTGGCCCCGCGAACCTGTCCACCTTCTGCCGCCACGATTCGCGGATGCGGTGTGCCAAATGCCATGCATTCTTCTGCGTGATACCCAGGTCGCGGTGCAGCTTCATACTGGACACGCCCTTCAGGTTCGTCGTCAACAAGTACGTGGCAATCACCCACACTTGCGCACCGAGCTTGCTGGACTCCATGGCGGTGCCCGTCTTGTACGAGAAATACCTGCGGCATGCCCTGCAATACAGATTCATCTTCGGATGCTTGGTGCCATCCTTGATGTTGTCTGAGCCGCATTTGGGGCACTCAATCCCATTGGGCCAACGCTGCTCGATAATCCAACGCTCCGCCGTTTTATCATCGGGAAATCGCCGCATCAGTTCGGGCAAAGTCATGCCCTTGCGGTAGTGCTTGCCGGGTGCCGTCATATCGTTCTTCATGCCTCCAATTTTAGCAGAAAGGTACGCATAAGTCAAGTTTCGCGGCCCACTATACGGCACATGTCAAGGGGCGATCAAGTGGGGGCACGGCAACAGCGACTGCTATACTCGACAAACAGGTAAGTAAGGAAACGCCGGGGCATTTTCAACCCCGGCGCTTCACATCCCCCTGTAGCTCAATGGATAGAGCAACGCCTGACGAAGCGTACGGTTGTAGGTTCGAATCCTACCAGGGGGACGCTAATCTGTGTACAGCATAGCACAGGAATACTGTCAAGGATTTCTACCCGTCAGCGTACCCTTAGATATAAGTCCCTCTGCTTCTCCGTAGGTAAGCAGATTCTGATCAGCTTCCACCATTTGATTGAACCTTCTGCCTGTTTCCAGCACAATCTCTGATGGAACAACATAATCTGAGTCAGACTGCAGGGATTCGTCAAGTAATGTCGCTGACATATCCCTCATTCGTTGGTCAGCCAGACGCTGAATTGGACGCTGAGTACCACGCATTGCCATCAACCTGATGATATCCATGTGGCGATTGGATCCCTTTTCTAACACCACATCAGTGAATAGCAAGGCTAGTTGGTGTAGATCCTTTGTCGCGCGGGCCACCGACACGATGTATTCAAATGCGATACACCGCAGATTTTGCGGCGTCTCCGCAAAATCGAATGCGTCCAGCATTTTCACGAAAGTATCTCGGCATTGGGACCCGCACAAGAGATTGGCAATGTTAGCGGGGTTGGAATCCTCTGGCCGAAAAGGGTTTCGGCAAACAAGACAGGTCACCATATGTAATCTCCTTAGTGTGGATGGAGTGTGGGCTGGTCGTGCCAGTACTTGCCTCAGACATCATCGTAACCAGAGTCAAAGTCAAAATCCTTATCGGCAGGTTCGCCCATGCCCAAGAATTCTGCCTCCTGCTCTTCTTCGATAAGGGCGTCGTCGTCCAAACCTTCAGCGCGCCGCATAGCGACAAAATCTTCGTCTATCAGATCCGCTCTGCGGCGCGAATCGTAGCCACCATCGCTTAACTCTGCCACTTCGTCGAGGTAAATTTTGTCCTCAAAATCGGAGCTTTTATTTTGATAGCCTCGGGCCCAAGCATTAGCATAAATCATCCCACACTCGGAACTACAAGTGTAGATAAATCCCTCTTCTAGGGTTGCACTTAGGGTTGGAGTTGCTTCGCTCTCGCTGACCGCTTTTGCACATACTTGGCAGACGACAGTATCTTTCGATGCCATTTGTTTGCCTGTTGCCCTAGTCTCTCTTAGCCGACCGCAACTCCACCAACTCGGATTCGGGGACATCTACTTCGATCTCGATCATCTCAGCGATGGGGGGGGACCATCCCTCTTCTTCATCTGTGGGATCATCCGGGTACTCGGCGGCCAGTTCGGCGGCGAAGGCAGCATCTGCTGCGAGGGCTTCCTCGGGTGTTTTGCACTTGGGCCACGGGAAAGGCAGCCGCGCCTTTTCCCAATCGTATAAGTGTCCCTCCAGGGCATCCTTAATGCGGCGCCGTTGTTCCTCAAGGCTCTGCCCGGTACTGCCGCAGCCCTGTACATCGGGAGCATACGCTGCCCAATTGTTGGGGCCCTCTTGCATGATAACGGCGTATGTGAGTTTCATCAGTACTGCACTCTCAAGCCTGCTTGCCTCATGATACTCGACCAGAGTCTTTTGGGCACATCCGCACCCGACCGGCCACCAATCGTTACCTTTCCACGCTTTGAGGGATGATAGTAGTAGTCGTGGCCACCGCGCGAGTAGGAATAATACCAGCCATCCCGCGTGATGATGCGGATTGCATCCCGGTATTTCCTTGCCACGTTATGGGGTATTCAAAAGCAGTAGAGGCGGCCTGTGGCCGCCCCTACCCTGTTGGCGTATTGGCGCTTCAGCGTTAGCTGCCGCGTGCGGCGGCGGAGCGAGGGCCAAAGGGTTCCGGCTGGAAGGGGCCGTCGCGCTGCTGGAGGAATCCGCGCATGCCGCCCTCTTCGCGTGCCTGTTCCAGCGGCCGCATGACGTCCTCACGCTTGGAGGCGTGGGCGAACGCGGAAAGCTCGCCATTGAGGATGAGGGCGTTGCGCAGACCCATCATCTCGAGGCCCATGGTCGCCACGTACAGGTTAATCTTGACTGTCTCCGGCGACACCAGCGCGATACGCTCACCGATCTTGAAGCACTCTTCAATCAGGTCGTCCTGCGGGATGATCTGGTTGATGATACCGATGCGGAGGGCCTCTTCGGCGTCGATGTGGTCGCCGGTGAGGCTGTAGCGCAGGGCATGCTTGTAGCCCGCGTTGAGCGTCCAGATGAAGCTCGTGTTGGAGATCATGCGGACCTCAGGCTGCGAGAACACGGCGGTGTCGGACGCGTAGGTCATGTGGGAGAAGAGCGCGTACCAGGAGCCTCCGCCCATGCACCAGCCGTTGACGGCGGCGATGACGGGCTTGGTGGGCTCCCAGAGGTGCATGAACCGGTCCGGCTTGTCGCGCGTGCGCCAGTCATCCAGCATCTGGGCGATATTGGTGCCCTCCGGCAGGCCGTACGGCCAGACGGTCGGAGCGCGCCCGCCGGCGATGTCGTAGCCCGCGGAGAACGCGCGACCGGCGCCGGTCAGGATGATGTAGCGGACCTCAGGATCCGCCTCTGCCTCATCCAGCGCGACGTGCAACTCGTCTTCAAGGTCGCGGCTGAGCGCGTTGAGCGCCTCGGGGCGGTTAAGTGT
>DAOUKW010000156.1:0-6129 GCA_034420915.1 Dehalococcoidia bacterium | reverse complement strand
CAAGAATCGCGGCGGTGGCGATCAGGTCGCCGGCGGCAATCCTCGGCAGATACTCGGCCTTCTGCGCATCGGAGCCGGCATCAAGGATGGCGACGGTGACGAGCGCTGTGTTGAAGAACGGGCCCGGCATGACGCCATGGCCAACCTCTTCCAGAAGGATGCCCAGATCAACCAGGTTCTGGCCGGTTCCGCCGTGCTCCTCGGGTACAATCAGGCCAAGCCACCCTACCTGGGCGATCTTCTGCCACATGTCCGCCGTGAAACCGCGGTCATCCTCTTCCATGTCGCGGACGAACGTGCGCGGCGTCTCCTGCTCAATGAACTCCCGAGCCATCGAGCGCAGCATTTCCTGGTCTTCAGTCAGTCCCAGATCCATTTCCCCCTCCTGTTTCCCTTACTCGTTCTTGTGTCTCCCACCAATGCGGGGCTTTGTCTGCGTTCTGTATTCCGTGTTTAGCGCGGGAGGCCAAGGCCCCTCTGCGCGATGATGTTCTTCTGAATCTCTCGCGTGCCGCCGCCGATGCTTGTGCCGATGGACTGCCAGCCGCGAGCGGGCAAAAAGCCGTCATCCGGTAGCGGGAAACGTTCGCCGTTCGTGGGTAGCAGGTTGCCGTAGCCGTCCATGATCTGCGCGAGGCCGCGGTAGATGTGCTGGAAGAGCTCATCCCCGAAGAACTTGACCATCGAGGATTCCTTCTGCGGAATCATGCCCTCGCTCTGCATCCAACCGACGCGGTAGCAGAGAGAGCGCAACGTCTCGATGCGAACACGCCACTCAGCAAGGCGATGGCGAATCTCCGCACGGTCAGTCGGCGTGTTGCCGCCCGCGCTGCGCACCATGCCGCACCAGTCAATGAACTGCTCCAGCGTGCGGAGCAATTGTGCGGGGCGGCCGATGTTGGAACGCTCAAAGGAGAGTGTCGTCATAGCCGCGTACCAGCCGCGATTCTCCTCACCGAGGATATTGTTGGCAGGCACGCGCCAGTTCTCCATGAACAACTCATCCCAGCGGTGATTGTTCGTGCCGTCCTTAATGCCGCGAACCTGGATGCCCGGCATGTAGTTGCCGTCCTCATCCTTGAGCCGCGCCAGCAAATAGGTGATGCCGCGATGCTTGGGCGCGTCCGGGTCCGTCCGCACCAGGATATGAATCCAGTCGCTTCGGTATGTGCCCCAGATCTTCTGACCGCTGACGACATAGTCGTCACCATCCCGCACAGCTCGCGTCTTGAGTCCGGCGAGGTCGGAGCCTGCGTCCGGCTCGGAGAAGCCCTGCGAGAACTCGATGTCCGCGTTGGCCAGAAGCGGCAGAAATTGCTGCTTCTGCCAATCCTGTCCATGCACCATGAGGACGGGGGCGACGAGACCGCCGCCGAGGGACGCCGGCGCGTCGTGGTAGGACATCACCTCGCGATACGCGAGTTGCTTTTCAATAGAGGCATCCTGACCGCCGTGCTCGCTGGGCCAGTGCATGGTGTACCAGCCCTTATTGACAAGCTTCTTGGCGAATTGACGGGCCACCTCGTGCCCTGCCTCTCGCTCTTCTTCGTTGCCGTGCCAACCGGCAAGGCCGCCTGTCAGGTCGTAGCCCGGATTCTGCCATTCGCTCTTGACGAACTCTTCGGCTTCATCCCGGATAGCCTGCGCCTCCGCGGAGAACCGGAAATCCATTACCTGCTCCTCCTTATCCTGTGATCGTTCGCTGGCTGTGCGGATGCTGAAAAGCTACCGCGGCAGGCCCAGTCCTCGCTGCGCGATGATCTGGCGCTGAACTTCAGTTGTGCCGCCGGCGACGCTGAGCGTGCCGGACATGAACGCGCGATTGTTCAGGAATCCCTCGTTCGGCATGTCGATGCCCTCCTGCGTTGGCAGCAGGTTGCCGTACTCCTGGAGGCCGCGCGCAAGAGTCTTCATCGTCTTCTGGTACTGAACGTCCGCCCAGAGCTTGCTCATGGAGGATTCCTTCTGGGGAATCTCGCCCCGGCTCTGCATCCAGCCGACCCGGTAGGCAATCATGCGCAAGGTCTCAATCTCAATGCGGAGATTAGCCATCTGGTGGCGGAACGGAGCATCATCCAGCGGGCTGAAACCGCGTGTTGCCTTCAACTGGCGGACAAAGGCGATGTATTCCTCGATCTGGCGCTGCATCGTCGCAGGGGCCTGGATGTTGGAGCGCTCAAAGGAGAGCGTCGTCATCGCCGTGTACCAGCCGCGGTTCTCCTCGCCCAGGATGTACCGCGCAGGAACGCGCCAGTTCTCCATGAACAACTCGTCCCAGCGATGTCGCCCTAGCGCATCAGGAATCTTGCGCACTTGCACGCCCGGCATAAACTCGCCGTCCGCATCCTTCAGAGGGGCGAGGAGGTATGTGATGCCGCGGTGCTTCGGCGCGTCCGGGTCCGTCCTCACAAGGATGTGGATCCACGGATTGCGGTACGTGCCCCAAATCTTCTGGCCGCTGATAAGGTAGTCATCGCCGTCACGGACGGCGCGCGTCTTGAGCGATCCAAGATCGGAGCCTGCGTCCGGCTCTGAGAAACCCTGTGAAAACTCGAGGTCCGCGCTGGCAATGCCCGGCAGGAACTCATCCTGCATCCACTTGGGCGCCGCGAGCATCAGAACCGGAGCGACGAGACCACCACCCAGTGACGCGGGCGCGCCGGCGTAGGACATCGCTTCGCGGTACGCGAGCTGCACCTCGATGGAGGCGTCCTGCCCACCAAACTCGCTGGGCCAGTGCATCGTCCACCAGCCCTTATTGACGAGCTTCTTCTCAAATTCGTTGACGGCCTCTTCAGCCTCATCCACCTGGTGGTGCCAGTTGACCAGGATCTGGGTGTCCCATTTGCCGGGTTCCCACTCTTTCCGGGTGAACTCGATGGCCTCTTGCTGAATCTGCTGCGCTTCCGGCGTAAATCGGAAGTCCATGGAATCGATTCCCCCTTTTCTACAACTCGTCCGACGCCGCATGACGGCCCACGAGTTGCCCCCCTGACTCAACCCGTGAACGATAGCACGCGCACGCCGTCAAGGTAAAGCCTCAGGAAGCACTACGATCGTGGCGCAGAACCAATCACCCTGTACTTGACGGCCTCAGTCCTTTCCGCGAGCGGCAGGACTTCGACAACGACCCTGGACAGGCCAACAACCTCTCCGTTGTCGTCAAAGCTGTAGTTGTCACCGATGGCGCCGCTCCACGTGATTTCGTACAGGCAGTCCCGAAAGCCGTCGGCGTCACTGTCATCGCCCGTCTGTTTGAGGCACTCCGCGGCAATGTAGACGTCGTCATATGCAGACCCCAGATGCCAGGGTAAGGTCACGTAGTCATAGCGTTCCCTGAAATCTGCTAGAACTTGCTGCCCTTTTTCATTACCGGGATCAAGGTCGGCCGTAATGGCTTTCACACCCGTCGCGGCGTCACCGGCGATCTCAAGGGCTGTCGTCCCGACGGACACGGTTTCCGCGTAGATCGGCCCCGTATAGCCCAATTCCCGCGCTTGCTTCATGATGGAGCCAGCCGAGAACTCGGATTGGGGAGCTATGTGGAGCGCATCCGGGTTGGCCTGGAAGAGTTTGGTCAGATGCACCCGGAAATCAAGGGTGTCCGACCGGTATCGCTCCGCTGCGACTACCTCGCCGCCACGCATTTCGAACTGCGCGACTGAGGTCCGCCGAACGCCCTCCGCGTAGTCCGTGGTCTCCGTAATCGTCGCGAGTGTGCGAACTCCGTCTTCCCACAGGGTGTTCCCGGTGTCGATGCCCACATAGACATCGCTGATCTGCGTTCGGAATATGTAGTCGCCGGCGTTGGCGATGTCAGGGTTGCTTGCCAAGCCGGAAAAGAGAATGACGCCGTCAGCCTCTGCGAAAGGAGCGACGGCAAGCATGGCGCTGCTGCATGAGGGGCCGAGGATGATCTTCATGCCATCAACCTGGGTGAGCTTGCTGTACGCGGCGATGGCATCCTGCGCAGCGCATTTCGAGTCCTCGACGACGAACTCGAGCGGGCGGCCGTCAATTCCCCCCGCGGCGTTGATTTCATCGGCAGCCATCTGCTTCGCCTGGCTCGCTACCGTGCCGTACGTTTCGCCGGGGCCTGTCAGCGACTCCATAACCCCAATCGTGAAGGGGTCTTCCTGTTGTTCCTCGTCTGCCGTTGTACACGCCAGAAGGGTGAGCGCCAATATGAGGCCGACGAGTACAGATCCAATTCGTATGCGATTGTCGATAGAGAGATTCATTCAGATTTGGTGCATCTTATGCAGTTCGCCGTGTTCTCCATACACATGGGGGCATCTCTCCCCTTTGCAGAATAACGCAGGGGCGGCCATATGACCGCCCCTGCGTTGTTGTCCGTAGACAGAAACTATCTCGGCAAGCCCAAACCCCGTTGGGCGATGATGTTGGGGCCCAACGCCAGCCCGCCGCCGCCGCCGAAACCCGTCGTCATGGAGAGGGCGTAGTTCGTGCCGTACTTGCCGTTGCCCGGCGCGCGGCTCTCACCCTTGAGCAGCGCCCTGTAGGGGCCGATTGCCTTGGCAAGCGCGGGCCAGAACGTGAACTTGGCCGTCGCCAGCGCGCGATAGCCGGAGATTGCGCCCTCCGCCTGCGGCACTTCACCGTTCGCCTGCATCCACGCCACGCGGTAGGCCAGCATCCGGTCGGCCTCCAGCGTAATCCGCGCGTCCGCAAGGATATGGCGGATGACATCGTCCTTCAGCGGCGACTCGCCATTGAATGTGATGCCCCGCATCTCAGCCAGGTAACGATCCAGTACACCGATCAGGCGGGCGGCGCCGTCGATGCCGGTCCGCTCAAAGTTGAGCGTCGTCATCGCCGCATACCAGCCGCGATTGACCTCGCCGATGATCTGATGTCGAGGCACACGGACCTCGTCCATGAATACTTCGTTCCAGCGTCGGCGGCCAAGCATGTCATACAGCGGCCGCAGGGTTATGCCGGGCATCTGGTTGCCCTCATCGTCCTTGAGTTGCATCGCAAGGTAGGTGATGCCGCGATGCTTGGGAGCCTCAGGGTCTGTGCGCACCAACACGTGGTACCAGTTGGCGAAATGGGAGCCGGACGACCATATCTTCTGGCCGGTGACGACGAAATCATCGCCGTCCTCCACACCGCGCGTCGCCAACGAGGCGAGATCGGTACCGGCGTTCGGCTCGGAGAAACCCTGCGCCCAATTGACCGTGTTGTTCCGCATCCCGTCCAGGAACGTGTCCTTCATCCAGTCCGTGCCGTGAATCATGATCGCGCCGGCAACGTTGGCCTGCGGCTGCGAGGCAGGAGCATTGTGGTAAGCCATCTCCTCCGAGTAGACAAGCTGACGTGAGATCGGCGCGTCCTGCCCGCCATACTCCTCCGGCCACGCCATCGTCCACCAGCCGCGGTCAATCAGCTTCTGTTGGAACTCCTCCGCATGGTCGCGCGCGCCGAGATTGTCATAGTCGTACGACCAGACGTTCATCGCGTAGGCGTCGTAGTCCTTGGGGTCCCACTCTTTTGCGAGGAACTCGCGTAGCTCGGCTCGAAAGGCCTCGTCGGCGGGGTTCGTTGAGAAGTCCATCCTGCCTCCCCCTTCATCGTTCAACGATGATTTGGCGATGCCGCCATGGCGACGGCTCCGCTTTCATGCGCGCAATGTAGCACCACGCGGGAGTGGGGTAAAGACAAGCGGTACGGTTCGAGTGCGCGGAGCCCCGTCTATTACAGCGTGGACGTTGCGCCGATGATTGCGCCCATCACCGTGAACGTGACGACGTGATAACCGGCGTTGATAACGAACAGCGTGGGTGATTTCTTCTCGAAGAGGTAGGTAACGGCGAAAGAAGCGGCAACGAACGCGGCCCCAACCGCAAGCCCGATGCGCAGTCCTTCGAGAAGCGACGAATCATCGCCTATCACCAGTGAAAGCACATAGGCTGCGATGAGCAGCATAACGGCGGAGCCGCCGAACATGCGGAGCAGGTTCCCTCGGTGATCGTCTTCAGTGAAGCCGTTCTCACGCATCCACGGCCTGGCGAACAGAATCGGCGAATACCACGCCCCGCCAATCACAAACGCCACAATCGTCGCGGCAATAATCCCGATATAGTTCAGATCCGTATTGAATTCCAT
>DAOUKW010000155.1:0-1954 GCA_034420915.1 Dehalococcoidia bacterium | reverse complement strand
GTCAGCGAGTTACGTGGTCTTTGCAGGGTCCAAGATGGGAGCTGTTCGCGGCGCTTGAGCACGGCCGGCCCGATTAGGCACAATCTTCGGTAAGGAAACGCCGTGAGAGTTGCTAAGAACAACGTCCTTTGCCTGGGCCAAGTCGACATTGATGATGTCGAACTGAATCCCCGGTCCCGCGACGATATCCCGGCCGTGCTTCAGGGGATCCAGTTCCTGCATCGCGACAAGGATCTGCTGCAGAAGATTCTCAGTCTGCTCAGCGGTCACTTGTTCCGGAAAGCGGAATCGAAAGACGATCCCCAAGGTGCTCCGGAGGACGGGAACCGGAACAGAATCAATCCCGACCTGGGCCGTCCGGGAATGAGTCTGTGGTCCATTCTGGTGCTGGCGATTGTGAAGCAGGCGCTGAACTGCGACTACGACCGGCTGCACGAGCTGGCCTGCAAGCACCTCGATGTGCGGCGCATGATGGGCCTCAGTGATGTCTTCGAACAGGGCGAGTTTTCGTATCGGACCATCCTGCGCAACGTGTCGCTGTTCACGCCGGCCTTGCTGGAGGAGATCAATCAGGTTGTGGTGCAGGCAGGACACAAGTTGCGGGGGCTCGGGCGCGGGCAGCCTTTGCAGGCGAGGTGTGATTCGTTCGTGGTGGAGACGGACGTGGAGTACCCGACGGACGTGCGGCTGCTGTGGGACGCATTGCGGAGTCTGCTGCGGCTGATGGGAGGGCTGTATGCGGCGTTCGGAGTGACGGGGTGGAGACAGCACAGGCAGCTGATGAAGACGGGGCAGCGACTGTTCGGTCGCGTGCGGACGGCGAGGCAATACAGGAAGCATCCGCAGCATGTGAGGAGGTACATAGGATTCGGGAAGCAGCTGGGGGAGCGGGCACGGAAGTCGCTGGAGAGACTGGCGGAGCAGGGTGTGCCGGAGGCCAAGCTACAGACAGGCAGGGACTTGGCGGGGCTGGTGGAGAAGCTGGCGGACCAGGTGGAGCGGCGGATACTGCTGGGAGAGGTGATCCCGGCATCGGAGAAGATCTACTCGGTGTTCGTGCCGTTCACGCGGTGGTGTTCGAAGGGGAAGGCGGGGGTGCCGGTGGAGTTGGGAGTGCCGGTGTGCGTGGTGGAGGACGAGCAGCAGTTCCTGCTCAGCTGCCGGATCATGTGGACGGAGAGTGACGTGGATCTGGTGCCGGAGATCATCGAGGAGACGCAGGGGAAGTATCCGGAACTGGAGGGATGCAGTTTCGACAAGGGATTCTGGAGCCCGCGGGGGAAGGCGGCGTTGGGCAGGCTGCTGAAGCATGCGGTGCTGCCGAAAAAGGGACGGCTGTCGAAAGCGGACCGGAAGCGGGAGAGTGCGGAGGAGTTCCAAGCGGGGAGACGGGCACATCCGGCAGTGGAGTCGGCGATCAACAATCTGGAGCAGCGGGGCCTGGACCGGGTGCGGGAGAAAAGCAAGGCAGGATTCGCGAGAGCAGTGGCGCTGTCGATGCTGGCAGCGAATGTGCATCGGATCGGGATGATCGTGCGGGACCGGGAGCGGGAGCGGCTCAAGAGGAAGGGGCTTCGACGGGCCGCATAGCGGACCGGAGAACCCTGGGAAGTCGGAAAACCAGAGCGGAACGAGGGTCCGCAGGGAGCCGTGCGGGTCGATTGGGAATCCCGAGCGAAATCGACCTCAAGGAGTGAAAGAAGACCCAGTTCAGCGCCCGATTCTGCCCGAAAATCCTGCAAAACGAGAGACCAGTAACTGGACGGTCAGTTCAGGTCTGGTGAGGATCAGGGGTTTTGTCGCGGGCACTAACTATTCCTCCCGATCGATTGGCATTGGCGGGAGAACCCGCCCGCTCCCTATCCCTCGCTCTCCGGCTCGAGCAATTCGATGTCGCTCCACTCGATGAGCAGAGTGCTTGCCCGTCCCTGGTCCGTCCGAATGACCTGCCGGG
>DAOUKW010000154.1:0-6262 GCA_034420915.1 Dehalococcoidia bacterium | reverse complement strand
TCTCACCAATGCTGACAATGACGGGCGAATCGTACTTCGTGTATTCGGGCAGGAGCTCGGTGAGGAAGTGCTCGACTCCGCGCGACGGTATGCCGATGGAGTTGAGCATTCCGGCGGGGGATTCGGCGGTGCGGGGGGCAGGATTGCCCGCGCGTTCGCCATAGAAGATTGTCTTGGGAACCAGCGCGCCGAGCCGCCCAAGGTCAAACAGGGTTCCCATCTCCGGCCCGAAACAGCCGGATGCGGGCATGACCGGGTTCTTGAGGGTCAGCCCGGCGCCGAGGTCAACCCCTAGCCTACTGTCGGTCTCAGTGTCCTGTACGGCCATCCCCTATACAGTAACGCTTGCCGGGTGACAGCGAAAGACGGGGCCGTCGCGGCATACCAGCGGGGACTCAGCCGACTCCCCAAATGCGCCCGTCGCGCACGAATGGCAATAGCCCAAACCGCAGGCCATGTGGGCCTCAAGCGAGACGTAGGTCTCAACATCGGCGGGAGCGCCGAGTCGGGTTGTCAGTTCAATCAGACGGTTGGAGCCGCACACATACGCCTGGTCCACACGGCCGGAGTCAATAATCTCGCTGATCCACGGCTCCACGTTACTGACATCGCTGCTCCCGTCAGCGTCGTCGACATAAAGAGCGTGTCCGCGCGCCTTTTTGATGATGTCCTGCCCAAGGATGACATTCTTGTTGCGGGCGCTGAACACGGCGTATATCTCGATATTGCGTTGCTTGGCCGCGTCGATAAGCGTCGTCAAGGAGCACACGCCGATGCCGCGCCCGACTATAAGAATGCCGTTGGCCTCATCGGAAATCGGGAACGGCCTCCCGACGGGGCCGACAATCTCCACGATATCGCCTGCCCTGCGCTGGGCCATGGCCGCCGTTCCATACCCCACAACGCGGTAGACGAAATCAGCCGTGCCTGCGGCCTTGTCATAGCGGTAAACGGCCATGGGACGCGGCAGGATGGGATGAACGTCCGTTGCTGATCCGGGGCGGATCACGCCGAACTGACCCGGCTCACCGTTCGCCAGTGCGTCGGAGCGCACGCGCATGAGATAGTGCTCCGGCGCGATCTCGTCGTTGGAGATGATCTCGGTTTCGACGAACGTCGCTTCCGGCGTATGCACGCCGTTGGTGTGCATCACTTCAAGCCGTACACTGGACGGCAGACGGAGTTGCGGGACATGTGTGCCCGCAAAAACGGGAATCGTCCCGTTGGCATCCATGAGTTCAGATGTCATTCGGCAACCTCCTTCGTCAGGAAGGAGTCAATGTCCCGGATGCTCTCCGCGAGCGCCTGCGCGCCGATAGCTATGTCCTCCATGCTCGTCCACTCTTCCGGGCAGTGGCTGAGACCATCACGGCTCGGCACAAAGAGCATGGCGGCGGGGATGGTGCGAGAGAGGATGCCGGCGTCGTGTCCCGCCCCGCTGGTTGTGACGCGGTGCGGCACACCAAGGCGGTCGGTAGCTGCGGTGGTCAAATCGCGTAGCCACTTGGGCAGCACCACGGGTGACGTGTCCGACACAACTTCCCACTCACAGCGCAGGCCACGGCGGGCGGCGGTTTCCTCTGCGCGCGTGACGATGTCATTCGTCGTCAGCCGCTGCCGGTCACTGTCCACGTCGCGCACGTCAAGATAGAACTCCACGTCGCCGGGGATCGTCGTGATGCTGTTTGGATAAACATCGAGGCGCCCAACAGTGGCGACGGTGGCACGACGGCGCGGTTCATTAGCGATTGATTCGGCGGCCAAGATAACTTCGGCTGCGGCGGCCAACGCGTCCCGCCGCTGGGACATGGGGGTACCGCCTGAATGGTCCTGGCGGCCTCGTATCACAAGGCGGATGCGGGTGTTCCCCGCGATGGCGTCCACAAGTCCGATGCGCTCTCCCGCTTCATCCAGAGAACGCGACTGCTCGATATGCACTTCAAGGAAGGCGGCGAGGGTGTCGGGCTTCCACCGTGCCTGCGGCAGGGCAAGCGGATCGAAACCCACGGCGCGCATCGCCTGTGCGAGCGTGGTCCCGTTCGCGTCGCGGAGCCGTTCCATGTCCGCCTCTTGCAAGACACCGGCAACGGCTTTGCTGCCAAGGCACGGCTCGCCGAATCGCGCTCCCTCTTCTGAGGCAAACGCAACCACCATGAGCGGGTGGGCTGTAGTGATGTCCGCCTCAGTGAACATACGGATGACTTCCAGTGCCCCGAGCACACCAACGGTTCCGTCAAATCGCCCGCCGTGCGGCACTGAGTCAAGATGTGAACCGAACCCAATCGCGGGGCGTGTTGGGTCGGTTCCGGGCAGTGTTCCGACGGTGTTGCCGAAACTATCCGTGCGGACCGAGAGGCCGAGACCCACCATCCATTCTGAGACGAGGCTGTGGGCGGCGCGTTCCTCCTGCGAGAACGGGATGCGCGAGATCCCGCCGCCCGCCTCTGCGCCTATCGCGGAGAGGAGTTCAAAGTCGGCGGCAATTCGCGAGGGGTCGGCGCGCAGTTCGATATCAGCGGCCTCGGATTCCTCCGCCGCGTCCGCCGCCTCAGCCGCGAGCTCCTGCTCAGTCGTTGCCATCAACCCCCACCTCTAGCGACACGAGCGCAACCTCGTTCGCAACCTGGCCCACTCCAACGAGGGAGGCGGTGACTGCCAACCTGGCGCCCCTGTTCTCGACGAAAGCCCGGGCAAGATTGGCGTCGCGCTCGCTTAGTGTCACTCCAACCAGGGCGACTTCCTGACCCGCCTCAACATTGCCGGAGGCCGTAACAAGCCCCTCAGCATCAGACAGCAGGACGACAGGTTTGTCCACCCGCACGCCGACGGCGAAGGCCAGCACGACGTTGGACAGCCCCGGCCACGCGGCGATGATATCAGGCGCGGGGGACGGCAGAGCCTCGGAGAGGCATCCGGCCAATTCGGAAACGGCAGTGGGATTCGCGAGCGGCTCCATCGCCCCCGCAACCCAGCCGCTTTCCCCGTCGGAATCCTCTAACTGCCCCTCAACAAGGCAGCCGGTGGATTTCAAAAGGTCGACAATATGCGATTCGTTCATGGGAATACTGTAGCGTGACGGGCGCGGAATTTCAGATTCCGAGATCGCTCCGCTTGAAAAGCGCGCGGAGTTGGTAGCCCGCAGCGGCGAGCATCTGCTGTGCCCCCTCCTCACGGTCGATTACCACAAGGACATCGGAAACCGTCGCGCCCGCGGCTCTGAGGGCGATGCCGGCCTCGATAGCCTGGCTGCCCGTCGTCACCACGTCCTCCACGAGCAGGACGCGCTCGCCGGCAAAGAGTTCCCCCTCAACAACGTTGCCCGTCGCGTACGCCTTCTGCTCTTTCTTGACGATGACAAACGGCAGGCCCATTTCGAGGGAGAGGGCTGTCGCGAGGGCAACCGCGCCAAGCTCCGGCCCAGCGATTCGATCCGTGCCGGGCGGCACAAGCTCTGCCATGAATGCGGCCAAACGGCGCAGGATGCTAGGCTTGGTCTCGAAAAGGTATTTATCGAAGTAGTAGTTGCTGGTGCGGCCGGAGCGGAGAACAAAGCTGCCACGCAGATAGGCGGCGCTGAGCAGATCACGGCCAAGCTCCGAGATGCGCTGCTCACGCGACAGGCCAATCGACCGGCTCAAAGTCGCCACGTGTAGTTCTCCTTTCCGTGCTGCGTGTCCGAACGCATTTTCGCCCGTTCGTTTCCTTAAGGGTACTAGATTCGCCAAGCCACGCCCGACCGAGCGCGGGCGCTACAATAACCACGGATCAACCGGCCGCAATTGAGGAGTCTGGAGTTTCCGCGCATGCACATCGATACGCACAATCATTTCGCCGTTCCCGAGTACATCGATCTGCTGCTGAACCGCAGCACCTTTCCTTATATGGAGCGCAGCGGCGACGACATCATCTTCCACGTCAGCGACATGGACACCTACACGATGCCCGCCGGAATGCACCGACTTGAGACGCGCGTCAATGACATGGATGAGGCTGCCGTGGACATGCACGTGATGAGCTGCATCGTTCCCGCCGGCGAGGTGGCGGATGATCCCGTGCTGAACGTGGAGCTTGCCGCCGCCGCGAACGAGGGCATCGCGCAGATTCAGAAGGACAACCCGGACCGATTCGTCGGAATGGGCACGCTGCCGTTGCTCAACGCGGACGCGGCGGTCAAGGAACTGGATCGCGCCGTGAATGACCTCGGCCTGCGCAGCATGATGCTGACTTCAAACGTGGCGGGCAAGCAACTGCACGAGCCGGATCTGTGGCCGATCTACGAGCGAGCAGAGGAACTTGGAGTGGTGATGATGATCCACCCCAGTTGGCCAGTGATGGCCCACCACCTCGAGGGCTGGACGATGGCAGTCAATATGGGCTTCCTGTTCGACTCATCCGCCGCAATGATGCGCATCATCCTGAGCGGCGTGATGGAGAAGTACCCGAACCTGCAGTTCGTCCTCTGCCACCTCGGCAGCACCCTGCCCTTCCTCATGGGACGGCTAAATCGCACCGGCGGCCCGCGCGCCGGTCACTGGGGCGAAAACGACAAGGGCCCCTGGGAATATTTTAAGAAGGTCCACATTGATACCGTTTCGCGGCTGAGGCCGGCGATCATGTTCGCCCGCGAGTTGATGGGCAACGACATGATCATGTTCGGGACTGACTATCCGTACGCGCAAATCCCGCCGATGAAGGCCGACGTGACGGAGCTTGACCTGCCGGAAGATGATCGAGCTGCCATCCTCGGCGGCAACGCGGCGCGGCTGTTTGGGATTGAAGCCGGATAACGCCGTGATGGCTACCAAGCCGACAATCACCATTGTCCCGACGGGCGGCACGATCCAGAACGGCCTGCCTTTCGTGACATCAAGCAAGGCGGGCGGGCCTCTCAACGTTCTCCGAGCGCAGCGCCTGCATGAGCCGGTCACGGTGCGGATTCGTCGCGAGGATCGGGACGGCAACCCTGTGGCTGACGGTGGCGATGAGTTCCATGAGGTAACCCTGACCCCGGAGGACGGCCTCTACCTCCTGCCCTACATGGAGCCGGGGCATGAGCCCGCGCAGACGTATTCTCAGTTCCATCTCGCCGCTGAGCGGGTGATCGAGGAAATCGATCGCTTCAGCGTGGACACGAACGGCCGCAACGGGCTGCTGTCTGATGTCGCAGACCTGCGCGTGGAGATGGTCATTGATCCGGACACCGGCGGCGAACTGCGGCGCGGCGGTGAAACGTTCTCCATGCGGGAGTTGGTCCTGATCGCCAACACGGTCAATGAGGCGCTCGCCCAGCCGGACGTGGACGCCTGCATCGTCACACACGGAACATTCACGACGGAAGAAACGGCCGCTTTCCTTAACTACACGGTGAACTCACGCAAGCCGCTGGTCGTGGCAGCCTCACAGCGCAGGCACGGCAGCATCGGCAACGACGGCGACTGGAATCTGTGGGACGCCGTGCGCGTGGCAGCCTCGCCGGATGCCGCCGGCAAGGGCGTCGTGGTCGTGCTGGACGAACAGATCTTTCCGGCGCGCGACGTGACCAAGACGAACCAGAGGCCGGGAGGGTTCGCGTCGCTCGGCGGCTCAGCGTCCGCCATCGGCTCCATCGAAGCCGATCAGGTCTCGTTCTACTTCTCGCCAACGCGGCTGCACACGGCGGATTCCCGCGTGCGCGGCGACGCCCCCCTGCCCTTAAACCTACCCACGGCGGACATCGTCAAGACATACGCAGGCGCGGACGACGTGCAGGTGCGAGCCCTGATCGACCACGCGCTTTCTGAACGCGAGGCGGACGCAGCTCATCCCGGCCACGGCATCGTCGTTGAGGGCTTTGCCTACAGCGGCGTACCGCATCGATTCCAACGTCCCGCTCTGGAGGAGGCAGTCAGGAAACATGGCATACCCGTCGTCCTGACCAGCCGCGGACTTCGCGGACGGATTCCCAAAGAACCGACGCAGGACACGTTCATCACAGGAGACAACCTTTCCGCCGTCAAGGCACGGTTATTGCTGACTCTCGCGATTCGGACACTGGGGCCGTTGACGCCTTTCGCGGACGCGGACAACCCGACTCAAGAGGAGCGTGAAAGGCTGTTGACCGAGATCGGGCGCTACCAGGAGATATTTGACACGCATTAAGGGTTCTGGATTCCCGCTTTCGCGGGAATGACGGAGGAATAATGGCGAGCGGAAGTGCGGTTCCCGAGCGCATCGAAGCGCGGCTGCGGCAGTGGGAATCGAACGGGTTCATCGAGCGAATGCT
>DAOUKW010000153.1:0-2939 GCA_034420915.1 Dehalococcoidia bacterium | reverse complement strand
GGGCAGTCGGGGCCGTACAGCGCGTTCGCGGCGAATGAGGCGGTGATTTCCGCCATGTCCGGCGTGATGATGAGCCAGGGCGACGATGAGCGCGCGCCGGTCGTGCTGCCGTGCCAGATCGGGGCGCAGCTTGCCGCCGTTCATGGCGCATACCTGGCGATCAACGCGGTACGTCATCGGCGGGCAACGGGGCTGGGTCAGCGCATCGATCTCTCGTTGCAGGAGGCGCTGACGTTCGCGACGGTCGGCACGATTGCGCGGTACAGCCAGCGGAGCGAGATCGTGTTGCGCCAGGGGCCGCGCGGCGGTCCCGCCAATATCTATCGAACGAAGGATGACAAGTACGTCCAGATCGCGATCTTCATGACCGGCCATTGGCGCGTTCTGTCCCGACAGTGGATGGAGGATGCGGTGCTGTCCGGCGATGACTGGGACTCGTCCCAGTACCGCACGGACAACGAGGACCTGGCGCAGATTCTCATACAGTCGTTCGTCGAGCAATTCGACCGCGACGAGTTCGTGGAGGAGGCGCAGCGGCTGGGGCTGGCGTGCTGTCCCGTCAACACGTTCGAGGATTTTGTGACGGACGATCATATGCGGTCGCGGGGCTGGTTCCAGAAGGTGATCCATCCCGTCGTTGGCGAATATGAGACGCCGGGGCAGCCGTTCATCATGTCGGCGACGCCGTGGAACCAGACGCGCCCTGCACCGCTGTTGGACCAGCATCGCGATGAGGTGCTGGCCGAGATTGATTCAGTTGCGCCGCGGCGTGACACGTATCCTGCGCCGACGAACGGGAAAGCGCCGGATGACGCGCTGTTGGACGGCATCCGCGTTGCGGACATCACACGGGCGTTCGCCGGGCCCATCGGCACGATGTTCCTCGGCTTCTATGGCGCAGAGGTCATCAAGGTGGAGTCCGAGAGCCTCGAGGCCAACCGCGAGCCGACGCGTCCGCTGTTCCCGGACATGAACCGCAACAAGCTGAGCTGCACCCTCGATCTGCGGTCGGACGGCGGCAAGGACCTGTTCCGCCAACTGGTCAGGGATAGCGACGTTGTCGTCGATAACTTCAGCGCGACGGTCATGAAGCGGCTCGGGCTGGGCTACGACGACCTGACAAAGATCAACCCCGGGGTCATCCAGATCGGGATGCCAGGGATGGGGTCCGAGGGGCCGCTGAACAACTGGGTGACGTATGGCAACAACCTGCAAGCGGTGACGGGGCTGTCTCTCTTGTGGGGGCACCCGGACTCGCCGATGCAGAACCACGCGAAGGGTGTCATTCCGGACTACGTGGGCGCTGCGTTTGTCGCGCTCTCAACCGCAGCCGCGCTGGAATATCGCGACGTGACGGGCCGCGGGCAGTTCATCGAGATCGCGCAGGTTGACGGCCAGGGTTCGATGATGGGCCCGGCCATTTTGGACTACACCATCAACGGGAACATCTGGGGCAGCGTCGGGTACGACGAGCCGATAAACGCCCATTACGCGCCGTACGGGGCGTACGCGTGCCTGTACCCGGACACGTGGATCGTCATCGCGTGCGAGACGGACGAGCAATGGCGGGCGCTGGCACAGGCGATGGGAGCGCCGCACTGGGCGGATGATCCCCGATTCGCAGACACGGACGGGCGGCGTGCGAACCGTGACGAAATCGACCACGAGATAAGCGAGTGGACGAAGGCGTTCACCTCGCACCAGCTTCTTAACATGCTGCAGAAGGTGGGCGTGCCGGCGGGCGTGGCGATGAACAGCGAGGACCTGTACCACGATCCGCACCTAAGGGAGCGGGGACACATCGTGCAGTCCACGCACTCGACGTGGGGAACGCTCTCGCACCACGGGCTGCCAGCGATTCCATCGCTGTCCAAGGCAACCGCGGCGAACCGCGCGCCATGGATCGGCGAGGATAATGAGTACGTGTACAGTTCAGTGCTAGGTTTGTCCGAGGAGGAGATCAAGGAGGGCACGGAGAGCGGGGTGCTGAGGTAGTACCCCCCACCCCCGTATCAAGTACGGGGCAGGCTCTAACCCTTCCCCACAAGGGGGGGGGATTCTGGATTCCCGCTTTCGCGGGAATGACGGAAGGGGGTGCGAGAATGGCATGGTGGGATTTGACGGGGTAAATCGGCGGATTGTAGAGTACGTGCTTGAGCGATACGGCTGATAGCTACACAGCGAGGGAGTAGACATACCGAGAGATTACCGCGTCAACCAACGCATAACCGTGCCGGAAGTCCTTGTAGTGGCCGACGACGGTGAGCGAGTTGGAGTGATGCAAACGGCAGACGCCATTCAGCTGGCGCAGGATCGGGGCCTTGACCTGGTTGAGGTTGCCCCGGGCGCCCAGCCCCCTGTGTGCCGTATCCTGGATTACGGTCGGTATCGCTACGAGCAGTCCAAGAAGGAGCGGGAGCTCCGCAAGGGACAGCACACGCAGGAACTCGGCGAGGTGCGGCTCCGCCCCAAGATCGGTCAGCACGATATCGACTTCAAGACGAGGACGGTACGCAAGCTGATCGAGGGCGGAGACAAGGTCAAGGTCTCGGTCATATTCAGAGGCCGGGAGGCGACGCACCCGGAGTTGGCAATCAACCTGCTCAAGAAGGTATCGGAGCAAGTGGAGGATATAGCGGGTATCGACACGGCGCCGCAGTTGGAGGGACGGGGCATGAGCATGATCCTGGCCCCTCTGAAGCGCAAGAACGCCCCATCGCCCAAGCAGACAACCGAGACTCCGGCGGCCGAAGAAAAGGTCGAGGAGGCGGCTGCGGCAGCGGGATCACCCGACTAACACACGAATCAGACCGGTTAGAGGCGCGGGGACAGGAATCACCATGGCAAAGTACAAGCTCAAGACGCACAAGGGCACCCAGAAGCGGATCGGCATGACCGGCTCCGGCAAGCTGACCAAGCGCAAGGGGCATCAGAGCCAC
>DAOUKW010000152.1:0-12639 GCA_034420915.1 Dehalococcoidia bacterium | reverse complement strand
CTCAAGGACGGCGTCGTGCTGACCAACTCCGGCCATTTCAACGTCGAAATCGACATACCGGCGCTTGAAGAGGCCAGCAACGGCTCCCGTGAGCTCAGGCCGAACGTTGTCGCCTACGCCATGAAGGATGGCCGCACGGTGAATCTCCTGGCTGAGGGACGCCTCATCAACCTGGCCGCAGCGGAAGGGCACCCGTCCGCCGTAATGGACCTCTCTTTCGCTGATCAGGCGCTCGCCGCCGAGTATCTGTCCGGCAATGAGGCCAGCGACCTGTCGAACGATGTTCACACCTTGCCGCGGGAACTCGATGCAGAAGTCGCAAGGCTCAAGCTGCGCTCCGTCGGCATTTCCATTGACAGCCCAACCGAAGAGCAGACGAAGTATCTCGGCAGTTGGGAGATGGGCACCTGAATCAACCGACGACAGCCCCGCCCAACACAGCGGGCAAAACCGGAGCAGTGTCGATTCGAGCGACCGCGTCTCTTGAGGAGCAGGAGCGATACGGTCACTGCTTCGCATGTGGCGCCGCGAATGATTCCGGCCTCAACCTGGAGTTCGAGGCGTTTGACGATGGCAGTGTTACCGCCCTCTACGTTCCGCAGGAGCGTCACCAGGGCTGGCCGAACGTTCTGCACGGCGGTATCGTCGCCACGCTGCTGGATGAGGCGGCTGCCTACGTTGCCTATGCGCGCGGTCAACACGCTGCCACGGCACGGCTCAACATTCGCTATAGCCGCGCCGCGCCCCTTGATATCCCGCTGCGCGTGACCGCAGCCCTTGTGAAAGACACGCGGCGCATGCTTACCATAGAAGCCCGTGTCACAACCCTCGAGGACGATAAGATTGCCACCGCGGAGGCAACGCTCCTCCTGCTCACGCCCAAACAGGAGCAGGAATATGGGCTTATCCCGCTGCCCGACGCGACGAAAAAGAACGAGTAGGACAAAGCGCAAGGAGGAGACTGATAGATGAGGTTCCTGCAGACGAGCGAATCAGTGACTGAGGGTCACCCGGACAAACTGTGTGACCAAATCTCCGACGCGGTTCTTGACGCCATCTTTGCGGATGACCCCACCGCTCGCGTCGCGTGTGAAACCCTCGTCACCAGGGGCCTTGTCTTCGTAACTGGCGAGATCACAACCAGCTCTTATGTCGATATCCAGGCCATCGTACGGGATACCGTCAGGGAAGTGGGCTATACGGATTCCGACTACGGATTTGACGCAAATACTTGTGGGGTCATCGTCTCTATCAACGAGCAGTCGCCGGACATCAAGAGTGGCGTGGACGAAGCAGAGGAAATTCGTGGTGAGGGCGCTGCTGACGCCATCGCGAATCTTGGGGCGGGAGACCAGGGATCGATGGTGGGCTATGCCTGCCGTGAAACCGAAGATGCCCTCGGAACGGACAACGTTTTCATGCCCCTGCCCATCTATCTGTCACATCGACTCGCGGAAAAGCTGGCCGAAGTCCGCAAGAACGGTGCGCTGCCCTATCTCAGGCCCGACGGGAAATCCCAGGTCACCGTTGAATATGAGGACGGCAAGGTGCGCCGCATCGACAGCATCACGCTGGCGGCCCAGCATGACCCGGAAGTCAGCAATGAAGCGCTTCGCCGCGACCTCAATGAATTGGTCATTCGGGAAGTCGTGCCGCACAACCTGATGGACAGGGACACAAAGTTCCACATCAACTCCTCCGGTCGTTTCGTGATTGGCGGGCCCATGGCAGATGCAGGACTGACCGGCCGCAAGATCCTCGTGGACACCTACGGCGCAGGCTACAAGCACGGCGGCGGCGCTTTCTCCGGCAAAGACCCGACGAAGGTCGACCGCTCCGGCGCGTACTATGCCCGCTACGTGGCCAAAAACGTGGTGGCAGCCGGACTCGCTGAGCGATGTGAGGTCCAACTCGCGTACGTCATTGGACGGCGCGAACCCGCGTCCGTGTCCATCGAGACATTTGGCACCGGGACAATCCCCAACGACAAGATTGAAGAGCTTGTCAGCGAGAACTTTGACATGACTCCCGGAGCAATCATCACCCAACTGGATCTGATGAGCGCGGATGCCGCGCGGCGTCCTAGGTATCGTCGAGTTGCGGCGTATGGTCACTTCGGGCGGAACCATATCAATCGCTCCGACGGAAGTCACATAGAAGTCCCGTGGGAGCGCACGGATAAGGCTGAAACTCTCCGCAAGGAAGCCGGCTTGCCGGAACCTCCAGAGCAGGACGGCTAGCTTGCCCGGGGCGCACAGCCCATGCTGAGCGGCCTCACCGCAGTCGTTCTTGCGGGAGGTGAGGGAACGCGCCTGCGCCCCCTCACCAATGACCTCCCCAAGCCCGTTCTCCCCGTCGCCAACCGCCCCTTCTTTGAGTACATGCTCGACCATCTCAGGGCGGCGGGCGTCACGCGTGTCATCATGGCGCTCGGGTATCGCGCGGAGCCACTGATTGAAAGCTTCGGCGACGGCAGCAAGTACGGCCTGCGAATTGACTATGAAGTCGAAGATAAACCGCTCGGCACGTCCGGCGCGGTCCGCGCTCTCCTGCCGGAGCTCAAGGAGACTTTTCTCGTTCTCAACGGTGACTGTGTGACGGAGATCGACATCGCCGCCATGGTGGAGCAGCACGTGGAGCGCCGGGAATATGCCACGCTCGCCGTCCACACCGTTGATGACCCCTCGCGCTACGGCGTCGTTGTCATCGACGGCATCGGCTATGTCAACCGCTTCATCGAAAAGCCGCCCGGCCCGCGTTTCCCCGCCCACACCGTCAACAGCGGCGTCTATGCGCTGGAGCCGGAGATGTTCAACTTCATCGGCGACGGCTTCTCCATGTTTGAAAAAGACCTGTTCCCCGTCGCGCTCATGTCCGGCGTTGAGATCGGCACCTTCCCGTGGGAGGGCTATTTCATGGACATGGGCACGCCCGAAAGCTTTCTCCAACTCAATCGCGATGTCCTAACGGGAGCCGCCCCAACGCGACGCCGACTCGCCGAACCAGCAAGCACACCAACAATCCACGAGTCCGCCCACATCGATGATCCCGTCAACTGGGGCGACGGCGTATTCGTCAGCGCGAACGCCCGCGTCGTCGGTCCCGTCGTGCTCGGCGATGGCGCCGTTATCGGCGACTCAGCGCTTGTGGAAGACAGCGTCGTCCTTGCCGGAACCCGTATCGGCGCGAATGCCACCGTTCGCGGTGCTATCGTCGCGCAGGGCGCAGTCGTGCCGGATGGAGCAACGATTGAGCCGGGCAGCGTTTTTGACGGTGCTACTGACGCCAACGCTGTAGGCGCCTAACGTGCGCCATGGCCACCCCGACTGACAGGCCGGCACGGTCATCCGTTCACCCCTTGCTCGCCGGGCCGCTCCGAACGCTTCAATTCCGGGATTTCAGAGTCCTATGGGGCGCAACCATGGCTATGTCCATGGGCTTCTGGATGCAGCAGCTCACCCTGGGTTGGCTGGTGCTCGAAATCTCGGACTCCGCGTTCCTGGTTGGCGCCGCCGAGGCTGCCCGTCTCGCCCCCTTCCTCCTCTTTGGCCTTGTCGCCGGTACTCTTGCGGACCGACTCGAACGGCGTATCCTCCTCCGCGTCATCGTTACCTGCAACATTGTGCTGAGCGTCATCCTTGGCGCGCTGGAACTGAACGGGATGCTCAGCGTCCCCATCGCCATCGTCGGCGCATTTCTCTACGGAACCGTCAACGCCTTCCTCATGCCGACGCTGCAGGCCTATGTCCATGACATCGTCGGCAGCCGCTATGTGGTCAACGGCCTGGCCCTAAACCAGACTGCCCAGCGCCTGATGGGCGTCTTTGGAGGACTCCTGGGCGGGGTGCTCCTCGCCGTGCTTGGTATCGGCGGCACGTTCCTTGTCATGGCGGCGGGCTACGCGACTGCACTGACCATCCTGCTCTTCACCCGCACGTCATCCCGGCCCGGGTTCGGCACGCCTGAGCAGCCGTCCGTGCGGCAATCCTTCACCGAGGCACTCGTGCTTGTCGGCCGAAACCAATCAGTCCGCGCCTTGCTGATTCTGTCCGTCGCGACGGAGATATTCGCCTTCTCCCACATCGTCATGATCTCCATCTTCGCCCGTGACATTCTTGAGATTGGCCCGGAGGGATTCGGCATCATGGTCGCCGCCCGCGCCGTCGGTTCTGTTATCGGAGTTGTTGGTCTCGCCTCCATCGGCGACCGGCTCCCGAGAGGCAAGACGCTGCTCGTTGCGAGCGCCCTGTTCGGCCTCAGTCTCGCCGCCTTTGGCACACAGCCGTGGCTCGTCACTGCGTTGTTCTTCCTCGGTGTGGCAGGAGCGATGGCCTCGATATTCGACCTGCTCCAGCAGGCTGCCCTCCAACTCGCCGTCGGCAGTGATCAGCGGGGCAGGGCGATGGGTATCTGGGTCATGGGCGTGGGCGCAGGCCCTGTTGGCCATCTGGAAGTGGGATCGCTTTCCGATTTCACAAGCCCGCAATTCGCCATCGTCTTCAACGGCCTCATGCTGGTCGTCTTCGTCATCATCCTTTCGATGACAACTCCGCGCCTCCGCCAAATCTAGCCGCTCGCGGCCTCCAACTGCTCCCACAACTGGCGCGTGAGCGCCACGTGCCCCAGGTGCTCCCCGAGATGCCGGACCATCACGGCCAGCATCCCCGCTCCCGTCGACTCATTCCCGACGAAGGTGCGCTTGCTAGCCAGCATCTCTTCGGTCGTGGTTGAAAGCGCCTGCTCAACCTTCACCTGTGTATCGTCGATTAGCTTCAAAAGATCCTCTGACTTTGTTCCTGCCGCGGCGAATTCGGCCGCGCGGTCACGCTGCGGCTCTTCGCCCCGCGCAACGGCGCACATCCCGCCTGCCATGCCCATCATGTGTGAGACGAGCATGTAGATCGAACTGCTCTCATCGCCGACCGGCCGCCAATTCAGGGCCTCGCCCTCAAGCCCGTCCAGCGCTTGCCGCAGATCGTTCAGCACCGTGTTGAATTGAGTCTGCACCCCGGAGATAGTTGCTTCTACCAGTGTCATGTCCGTAGTCACTTCCTGTTCGAGAGTACGTTCCGCGCAATTGTCCCGCGCGGTGGGGAAATAAGTGTAGCCTATTGGTCAATGAGGGGCTACAAATTTCCTCCGTTCGTCCTGAGCCTGTCGAAGGATGAACGGGAGGGTTACTTTGGCAGTTGGACCCGCACGACGCGTGGTATCCCGGCCAGGTCAAGCGCCATATCCACCTCAGTGCCTGGCGGGAAAACTTCTTTGGCAACATCCACCATCAACGGTGCCTGCCCATACCCGACTTCCATCAACAGTCGCCCGCCGGGTTTCAGATAGCCGGGAGCGCTGCGAACCAGTCTTTCGGCGATTGTCATGCCCCCGTCACCGCCGTCCACCGCCACGCGCGGCTCGTGATCCCGTATCTCCGCTTGCAGTTCAGAAAGGTTCTCTGCGGGGATGTACGGCGGGTTGGCGATGATGATGTCCACCGGCTCCGGCAGCGGCTCAAACAGGTCGCCAACGGCGAACGTGATCCGATTCGACACGCCGTGCCGCTCCGCGTTGGCGCGGGCAACCTCCACCGCCTCAGCAGAAATATCCGTCGCGACGAATCGCGCCTCTGTGAGCACCGTTGCCGTTGCCACGACGATGCAGCCGGAGCCGGTGCCGATATCGGCGATTAGCAACCCTGTTCCTTTGTCGTGGGCATTTCCCATATCCGCGACTGCCGCGATAGCCTCTTCCACCAGTAGCTCGGTCTCCGGTCGCGGTATCAGCGCCCGCGCGTCCACGTAGAAAGGCAGTCCATAGAACTCGCGCTCACCGGTGATGTAGAAGAGCGGCTCACGGTTAAGCCGCCGCCCAAGCGCTTCACGAAACCTTGCCTCCGTGTCTTCTGAGACCGCCTGCTCCGGCTCGGCAAGCAACGACTCCGGTGCCGCATTCAATGCGTGGGCCAGTAGCAGACGTGCCTCAAGCGCCGCAGAATCGACGCCCGCCGCCTGCAGTTGGGCGCGAGCCTCTGTGAGCAGAACGCGGGCGGGGGTTGGACTCAAGACACGGATTCTGCGAGCAGCCGTTCCTGCTCCGCGGTGCGCAGGGCATCCAGAAGTGGATCAAGCTCGCCGTCCGTCAGTCTCTCAAGTGAATGGAGCGTCAGGCCGATGCGGTGATCCGTCACGCGGTTCTGCGGGAAGTTGTACGTCCGTATCTTCTCGGACCGATCCCCGGTCCCCACCTGCGATCGCCTCGTGCTCGCCAGCTCCTGCTCCTGCTTCTGCGTCTCGATCTCCAACAGGCGTGCCCGCAGGATCGCGATGGCCTTCGTGCGGTTCTGCAACTGCGACCGCTCGTCCTGGCATGTGACCACGATGCCCGTCGGCGCGTGCGTCAACCGTATCGCCGTCGCCACCTTGTTCACGTTCTGGCCGCCCGCGCCGCCGGCATGGAAAACATCCACCCGCACGTCGTTCATATTCAGATCAACGTCCACCTCTTCCGCCACGGGCAGCACGGCCACCGTCGCGGTCGATGTGTGGATGCGGCCCTGTGATTCCGTCTCCGGCACCCGCTGAACCCGATGCACGCCGGACTCATGCTTGAGCCACGCATACGCCGATGCGCCCTGCACGCCGAACGTGACCTCCTTCAGCCCGCCGCCGCCCGTCTCATTCGTGTTCATCAAGTCCGTTGACCACCCCCGCGACTGCGCATAGCGCGTGTACATGCGGAAGAGGTCTCCCGCGAATAGCGCCGCCTCATCGCCGCCTGCCCCGGCGCGGATCTCCACGATGATGTCGCGGTCATCCAGCGGATCGCGCGGTGTCAACGCGAGGCGAAGTTCATGCTCAAGGTCCTGCGCCGTCGCCGCCAGCTCCTCGGCCTCGGCGGCGGCAAGCTCGGCCATGTCCTTATCGCCGGACTCCAGAACCTCGCGCGCCTGTTGCAGATCGTCGAGAACCTTCCTGTACCGATGAAACGCCTGGACGGTCGGCTCGATTGACGCCCGTTGGCGTGACAGCCCTTCCAGTCTCTTATAGTCGGCGGCCACGTCCGGCTGGGCCATCTCGGCCTCAAGCTCCTCGAATCTGCTTTCGAGGGTCTCAAGCGGGCCGATGATAGCCGGATTCCCCAGCGGTGAATTGCCGTTTGATTGAGTAGTCATCGCCAATGCCTGCATGAACGGCGCTTCTGGTGCCGTCATAAACAGTATAGACGCGCCGATTGGCGCGGAATGGACGGTGGTGTCGGTTACTGCAGTGTGCGCGCCAGCCCGACCATTTCCCGCACGCGGTCGCGGTCAACGGGTGCCTCTGTCACGCCGTCCACCTTGAGCGCCGTCCCGAGAATCGCCCCGTCCGAGAGGGGCAGCAGTTCACCGGCATTCTTGGCGTCGAGTCCGCTGCCGATAAGGATCGGCCTGTCCGGCACCGCCGTCCGTGCCCGTCGCAGATCGTCCCCGGATGTTGCCGCTCCGGTCTCGTCTCCCGTCACGATCAACGCGTCCGCAAGTCCGCGGTACGCCGTCGACCGCGCCTCCAACTCCATGACTACGCCCGCGCCGACGGGGTAAGCGTGCTTGCTCATTACGTCGGCAAAGATCGGCGTGCCGATGCCGAGCAGCCTGCGTTCCCGCAGCGCCTCGTACGCTGTTCCCTCGATAATCCCCTGGTCCGTCACCAGCGCCCCTGTCAGGACGTTGGTGCGGACGAATGCCGCGCCCGTCGATGCCGCGATGGACAACGCGGAGATGACGTCAGCCCGCAGCACATTGATGCCCACTCGGATGCGCGATTCCTGGTCGACCTCGCGCACCACGCCGTGAACGGCCAAAACGCCGATGGTCATTGCTGAAATCGTGGCGGGGTGGACGCGTCCTGCCGGATACGGCGAGTCGCCGAAGTTCTCCACGATGATGCCGTCGATGCCCTCCTCAGCCAGGATGCGCGCATCGTCCATCGCACGCTTGATGACGTCATCGACGTTGCCCGCCCACCGCGGCGTTCCGGGCAGGGGGGCAAGATGCACCATCCCGATGAGAGGGCGGGGAACGGGAAAGAGTTCTGCGAATTGAGTCATGTCCATGTCGTTTTCAGTCTAGGGGCGGACAACACAGCCGCACAAGGCAGGCTCCATCCCCCTCGTCATTCCTGCGAAAGCGGGGATCTGAATCTCATTTGCCAACCAACCACCGTAACGCAAACCCCCGCCCCCGCTACAATTGACAAGACATGTCGAGAGCAGCGTTCATCGGTGTCGGCGTCGCCCTGCTTTGCTTCCTCCCGCCGATCATCCACTTCATCACCGGGCCGCTCAGCCCTGCCATAGGCGGTTTCGTGGGAGGGATGCAGTTGCCCGGCCGCAGGCCGTCGCTCGCAACGATTACGGGTATGGCGGCAGTGATGACGGCTGTGCTTACAGTTACAATCACGGCCTTCACTGCCATCGGTCTCACGGTCGCGGCCAACATCGGCGACGAAGAGAGAGAATTCGGCGTTGGAGTGCTCATGCTCGTCGCCCTGTTTGCGGCGATCTACATATTCGGTATGTCGCTCCTCGGCGGTCTTATGGGCTCCTCATTCCGAAAATGACCACAACAAGTCACACCAACGCCAACTATGATGTCGTCATCTTCGATCTCGACGGCACCCTGATCGATTCCCGCATCGGCATCCACTCCTCCATCGTCCACACCCTCAAGGAGGTGGGAGTTCCCGCCGTTGACCAGGATGTGCTCTCCCAATTCATCGGCCCGCCGCTGATCGACTCATTCCAATCGGTGTGCGGCATGAGCGAGCCGGAGGCGGAGCGGGCCGTCGCCGTCTACAAGGACTACTTTGCCGTCGAGGGCATCAAGGGCTTTGAGATCTACGAGGGCGTGCCTGAGATGCTGTGGCTCCTGCGAGCCAGCGGTGTCAGGATGGCCATCGCAACCACCAAGGATGACGTTTTTGCCCGCGAAATCGCGCTCAACGCCGACTTTATGCCGTTCCTCGAGGCCGTCATCGGCAGCGACCGCGAGGGCACGATGCTCCGCAAACCGGAACTCATCGCCGCCGCCCTTTCCGCCCTCGGCCTGCCCGCGCTCGGGCCATCCCCTCATACCGGCACTTCAACTCGTCATTCCCGCGAAAGCGGGAATCCATCCGATGCCTCCCGCATCGTCATGGTGGGTGACCACGCCCTGGACATCCTCGGCGCAAAGGCCAACGGAATCACCTCAATCGCCGTCACCTACGGCTTCGGCAACAACGAGGAGCTACAACGAGCGCAGCCGGACCACGTAGCAGATTCAGTGATGGAACTCAGGAACCTACTGCTAGGGGTGTAACTCTGCACTCACGGTATCGACGGATCGTAGTCCATGCCGATGTGGCCCTTCTTGTCGAACTCCGCGTACTCCTCGTCTGAGTACCCCAGCACCGACTTGTAGACGTATTCGTTGTCCTCGCCCAGCCGCGGCGAGTGCCTGCGCGGCCCCACCCCGGGATTATTCGCCGACTTGAACGGAGTCATCGGCGTCTTGTGCGTCCCCGCCTCCGGATGCGTCATATGCTTGAAGAAGCCCCGGTATTCCAGGTGCCGGTCCTCGATGGCGTCGCGTTCGTTCATCACCGCGCCGGACGGCACCCCAACTATCTGCAGTTGATCCATGACCCATGAGGCGTGCTTGTCAGCCGTCCACGCCCCGATGATCGCGTCCAACTCAGCCCGGTTCTGGAAGCGTGATTCGTTGTCTTTGAATCGCGGATCATCCACAAGCTCCGGATGATGCATCCTCTCGCACAGGGCCTGCCACTGCTCCTCGTTCTGGCACGCGATCGTCACCCATTGATCCTCGCCCTGTGTTCGATACACGTTGTGCGGCGCCAGATAGAAGTGGTTGTTGCCCATCTGCGTCCACACGCGCCCGTTCATGCTGTAGTCCATGATGAAATCGCCCAGCAGCGGCACGAAATTCTCCGCCGTCGGCGCCTCGATGAGCAGCCCCTTGCCGGTGCGCTTCAAATACCGCTTGCCCATCAGGAACGCGAGTGTAGCGCCGATGCCGCTCGCTGCGTCCGACGGCACGCCCGCGGGCGCATACTCCGGCGACAGATCGGGATACGTCCGAATCAGCGGATGCCCTGAGATGGCCTCCATGTGGTTGCCCCACGTGCGATAGCCCTTGTACGGACCGTCCAGCCCGAACGCCGGCATCCGGATCATGATCAGCTTCGGATTGATCTTGGAAAGTCGCTCCCATGTGATGCCCTGCCGCTCCATGCTCTGCGGCAGGTTGTTCTCAACCAGCCCGTCCGAAACGGCAACCAGCCGCTCCAGTGCCTCCTGTCCCTCCTCTGTTCGCAGGTTGACCGTCATCGACAGCTTGTTGCGGCCATGGGCGTTGAAAACGGCGCTGCGATTCCACGGGCGCTCTCCCGGCACGCTGTCCGGCATCCCCATCCCCATGCCCGTCTGTGCCTGAACGGTGGCCAACGCCGGACGCGCCAGCATCCCCCGCGTCGTGGACGCAAAATGCGTCGTCGACTCCACCCGTATGACCTCCGCGCCCCAGTCCGCCAACTGCATCGTCCCGTACGGACCGGCGAACACCACCGTGAAGTCGATGATCCGCAGCCCGGCCAGCGGCAGGTCCGGGTCCGGCTGCGTCGGATTCCCCGGATTCGGCGACCCGAGAGTATTCACGCTTGAATTATCCGCTGTCATAGCTGTCTGCCCCGCTCCTAAACAACCCCGTCCTTGCGCAGCCCCGCAACATCCTCAGCGCTCAGCCCAAGCTCTCCCAAAACCTCATCCGTGTGCTCGCCCAAAAGAGGCGCGCGCCGCCGTTTCGGCATGTCCGCGCCCTCGCGGTGCATCTTGTTGTGATAGCCCGGGTACTTGATCGGCCCCGTCGTTGGGTGGTCGATCTCCTGGAAATAGTTGCGGGCGACGAACTGCGGATTGTTGATCAGGTCTTCAATCGTGTTGAGCGGTCCGCCCAGCACCGCGAACTCCTCGCACGCCGCGCGCACCTCTTCTTTGGTTCGATCCAGCGTCCACGGGATGATGTGCGCCAGGAACTCGTCGATGCGATCCGGGTCCGCGCGGCCCTCCGGCGTCCCCCACTCCGGCTGCTCCAGCAGCTCCTCCATCCCGATCATCCGAATGATGTTGGGGATGAACCGCGGCCCGCCCGTCATCAGGAAATAGCCGTCCGAGCACGGATGCACGCCGCCGCCCACCGCCACCGCGCGCCCAGGCCGCGTCCCAAGATGCCCCGTGTATTGATAGCCCATCAGGCGGCCAAGCCGCATGTCGATGGAGTGCATGGCCGTCTCGAAGACGCTCACGTCCATGTAATCGCCCTCTGCGTCACGGAACTCCACCTGGAACAGGCCCAGCGCGGACGCCAGCGCGGCTGCATATCCCGCGTGATAGCTGACCATGCGCCCCGCCGTCTTGAGCGGCTCATTGTCAACGTCTCCCGAGCTGACCATACTCCCGCCCATCGCGTACAGGTTCAACTCGATGCCGATATAGTCTCTGTATGGCCCGTCCTGCCCGTAGTTGGAGATGGACGTCATCACCAGCTTGGGATTGATCTTCTTGAGTTCCTCATAGCCTAGCCCGAGCGCCTCCATCGTGCCCGGAGAAAAACTCTCAACCACGATCTGGGCGCCCTTCACGAGCTCTTTCACAATCTCCCGCCCGCGCTCCGACTTGAGGTCCAGCGTGATTGACCGCTTGTTGGTATTCAGGAACATGAACAGCCCGCTTCGCTCCAGGCCCGGCTTGTCTTGATAGAACGGCGGCATGGAGCGCGTGGGGTCGCCGGTCTCGGGCCGCTCGATCTTGATGACATCCGCGCCGTAGTCGCCGAGGATGCGCGTGCCGAACGGGCCGGACGTCATATGCGTCAGATCGATGACCCGCACATCGTCCAGCGGCATGATTGAGGTTGGTTCCAGTGTCATCAGCACACTCCCACAATTCAAATCAGCGGATACGGGCTAGTCGGCCGGATCAAGGTCGTAATCCATCCCGATATGACCGGCCTTCTCGTACTCCGCGTACTCGGCGTCCGTGAAGCCCAGCAACTCCTTGTACACGTACTCGTTGTCCTCTCCCATCCGCGGCGGACCCGATCGGTGCCGACGGGGTGTGTTCTTGGCCGTCCACAGCGTGCTCGTGTACAGGTGCGTCCCGACCTCCTCGGCCGTCAACTCCTCCCAGTAACCACGTTCTTGAAGGTGCGGGTCCGAGAAGGCATCCGTTTCCGCCATCACCGTGCCCGCCGCGATGCCGCTCGCCTGCAGCACGTTCATCGCCTCGATGGCGTCCTGCGTCACGGTCCACGTCATCAGTTCCACGTCCAATTCGTCGTGGTGTTCCTGCCGACCTGCAAGCGTCGCAAAGCGGTCATCGGACGCCAAATCAGGGCGCAGCATCACGGTTCCGGCTAATGCCTGCCATGCCTCGTCCGACTGCACGCTGATGGCGATCCAGCGATCATCTCCCACACACGGATACACACCCTGCGGGGCGTACATCGGATCGCGATTGCCCTGGTGCTCCGCGTTCCGACCGTTCATGGAGTAGTCCATGAACTGGTCGCCGAGATACGTCATAAAGTTCTCAGCGGTCGATAGC
>DAOUKW010000151.1:0-22979 GCA_034420915.1 Dehalococcoidia bacterium | reverse complement strand
CGAGGGTCTCTGTCACGGGGCTGCCCCACGCTGCCGGGGTTGATGATAAGCCGAACATCATTGGGCAAGTGGATGAGGGAACCGTGGTTGAGGCGGCCCATGGCATGAACACGCTGCGGGGAGTTCGGCCCCGCGCCAATCTCTTCAAAAATCAGGGGCAGGTGAGAGTGCCCCACCAGCAAGAATGGCGTCTCCAGCAGATCGAATGACGCGCGCGCGGCCTCCTCATGAATGAGGTACTCCCAGACAGGGTCCCGGAGGGAGCCGTGGGCCAGAGTGAATTCGCCCTGAGTCACGACCCTCGGCAGTCCCTCAAGATAGGCGCGATTCTCCGGCGTCAGTTGTTGGCCGTTCCATTCGCAGGCAATGGCCGCTTCTTCATTGAATGTGCCCAGGTAGATGGCTCCGATAGCCCCAAGGTCGTGATTGCCGGCCACGCTGACGTGCTCAAAGCCGCGCAGGGTGTCAAGACACTCGTTGGGATGCGGCCCATATCCGACCATATCCCCGAGCGACCAGATGTTGTCGACAGGGCCGCGCGCGTTTGCATCGCGCAGGACAGCGTCAAAGGCGACGATGTTCGAGTGAATGTCGGAAACAATGAGGGTTCGCATCTCAACAGTATCTCGAGTGTGTCCGACATTATATTGCGGATTGGGGGACGTACGTATTGCGGCCTGCATTAAGGTCCGCAAGGAAGTTGTCCGCCCAGGCCCTGGCGGTGTTTATCTGAACGTCCTCATACAGGGCCATCCACCGCCGCCGCCGTTCGCGATGCGTCATCGCGAGAGCGTTGTGCATGGCCTCCGCAGTACCCTCAAGGTCGTAGGGGTTGACGATCAACGCTTCCCGCATCGTTTCTGCGGCGCCGCAGAAACGAGACAGCACCAGAACGCCGGGATCAGCGCCCTGGGATGCGACGAATTCCTTGGCGATAAGGTTCATACCGTCCCGGAGCGGGGTCACAAGGCAGACATCCGCCTCACGGAAGAAGCCGGCCAATTCCTCCTGGTTGTAGGAGCGGTACAGATAGTGAACTGGCACCCAGTCCGCCTCGGCGAATCGACCGTTGATACGCCCGACCAGTCCGTCCACCCGCTCACGTTCCTGGACGTATTCCGGCACGCGGCTGCGCGAAGGCGCGGAGATCTGAATCATGGTGACCTTGCCCCGAACAGCCGGATACCGGTCAAGCATCGCCTCGAACGCTCTGAGTCTCTGGGGGATTCCCTTTGAGTAATCAAGCCGGTCGACACCCAGCACAACTTTCTTGCGCTCAACCGGGCGGCGCGGCAGGAGTCGCTGCAGCAGCCCCGTCGTCTCCGTTTCACCTGATTCACGCGTCCATTTCTGGAATTGATCCGGGTCGGTTCCGATGGGATAAACACCCGCTCCAACCGTTCCCGATCGGCCATCGAACACGCCCGCGTCAACGGCGCCTCCGATTTCCGCTTGCAGGGTGTCAAGGAAGTTGTGGGCGTACCGATTCGTGTGGAATCCGACCAGGTCATAGCTGACAAACTCTTCAAGGAGCTGCCTCGCCCACGGAAGGATTGAGAAGACCTCTGCGGCAGGGAACGGCGTATGCAGGAAAAAGCCGATCTTGCCTTGCCATCCCATCCGCCGGAGTTCCGAACCCAAGGGAATCAGGTGATAGTCCTGCACCCAGATGGCATCGCCGGTTCGAAGGAGGGGGTAGAGGCTTTGAGCAAATCTGCGATTGACGCGTCGATACCCTCGATAGGCGTCATGCCGAAGGTGAACGAAATTGGGGAAGGCGTGTAGAAGCGGCCAGAGGGTGCGATTGGCAAAGACGGAATAAAAGAGATTGACCTCATCCGCAGTGAGGTTCATGGCGCCAACGTCAATGCTGCCGCTGCGCGCGACCAACGGCTCCACGGCAAGGCGGCGCTCCGTCGTGGTGCCGCTCCACCCGAACCACAGGCCGCCATATTGTTCAAGGGCTGACTGAACGGCAGACACAAGACCACCCACCGGTTGATTTCTCTGGTCTCCTGACGCGTCGGGAAGTGTCGATGCCGGCAATCGGTTGGACACGACGACAAGACGCTGTATCTGCTGCATCGCCTTGCCCCCTAGTCCCACCCGGCAAGCTCAACAAACGGCTGCACCGTACAAAAAGAGTCTCGTGACGTGTCTTAACCCTAGCCGTCGGCCTGTAACTGGTCAAATACGGAGGCGGCGGGGTGTGGAGGAATGGCGTGCTACACTTTTGCTCTGACTACGATACAGCCGCGGCGACGAAGCCGCGTGTGACGGGGGAAACGCCATGCCGGAGAGCAAGTTCGTCGATATCCAGGGCCTCAATATGCACTATCTCGAATGGGGTGATCCTTCAAATCCCGACCTGCTCCTTGTGCATGGGTGGACGGGGTTGGCGTCGTCCTGGCAAGCGGTGGCGGAGGCGTTCGAGGACAGGTATCACATCATCGCGCCGGACAACCGCGGCCATGGGCAGACGGACAAGCCCGTGACGGGCTATATGCTGCGCGATTTCGCAACGGACATCGCAGAGTTGATCGACACGCTGGGCCTCGAAAAGCCTGCATACGTGGGACACTCATGGGGCGGGAATATCGGCACCATCATGGCGTCCGACTTCGCGGACAAGATCTGCTGTGCGTTCCTCGAGGACCCCGTGTACTGGAAGATGGTGAACGTGCACGTGACGAGCCTTCAGCAGGCACTTGCCCGCCACAACAGGCCGGAGGCGGAGATTCGGGCCGAGGCCAAAGAGCAGGGCATGTCCGAGCAGGAGGCTGATGAGTTGGTCTATCGGCATCATCACTTCTCGCCGCACGCCGTTACGCGGCTGCTGACCGACAACCGACAGTGGGCGTTCCGCTGCGAGGACCACATGCGGCGAATCTCAGTCCCGACACTCGTGCTGGTGGCGGACATCGCTGCGGGCGGTTACATGATGCCTGAGGAGCTTGAGTACTACCGGAGCATCGCCACGCCTGACCTGGATTTCCGACTGTGGCCGGATGTGGGACATGGCATGCGCGCTGCGCGCCCCGAGCAGTACAACCAAGAGCTTGACGAGTTCCTCAAGAGCTGCAGCGCTTGAGCAATACGGCGTCATTCGCACTAGCTGAGGACGAGGCCGAAGTAACTTCGCGTTTCCGCACGTTCCGCTCGCTCCGCAATCCTGTCTTCCGCCGCCTCTGGATGGCGGGATGGGTGTGGTATGTGAACCGCATGATGGAGATGGCGGTTCTGTCGTGGCTTGTGCTCGAACTGACAGACTCGCCGTCGCAGGTGGCGCTCGTCGGCGTGTTCCGCATGGCTCCAATGTTCCTGCTGGGTCTTGTGGCGGGCAGCGTGTCAGACCGGTTTCCGCGCAAGTACGTGATGATCTCAACGCAGGTTGTCAATGTGGTGGTGGTTGGCGGGATGCTTGCGGTGCTGGTTGGCGGAGACGTGGAACCGTGGCACGCGTATCTCGCGACGTTCCTGACAGGCTCGGCGTGGGCAGTGGATTTTTCGGCACGACGCGCCTATTTCGCGGAAATCTTTCGGGGTGATGCGCTGACGAATGCCATTTCGCTGGATGTCGTTTCCCTTACGGGTAGCAGCATCGTGGGGCCGCTGTTTGCCGGGACGATTATCGAGTTGGTCGACTTCTCAGGCTCGTATGCGTTGATGTTTGGGCTATACCTGGCAGCGGGTTGGGTGTTGTTCACGATTCCAAAGACTGAGTCGATGGGCGAGGAAAAGACGCCCGTGCTGCGGCAGCTGAAGGAGTCGGTGACGATGCTGGCCAACAACAGGGCACTTGTGGCCGCCCTGACGATCACGGTCAGCCTCAACTTCTTCGGATTTCCCTTCTTGACGATGGTGCCGGTGATTGGGCGTGATGTGCTGGGCGCAAACGCATTTCTGTATGGGATATTGGCGGGCGCGGCGGGAATCGGCTCGTTGACGGGGGCGATCATCATCGCGTCGCGGCAGATACGGAACCATGGACAGGTCTATTCGCTGGGCTCAGCATTCATGTTGGGAATCATGGTGCTCTTCGCTCTTTCGGAGTGGTACACGGTCTCCCTTGTTCTCCTGATGGTGGCGGGGCTCGGCATGGCCGGCTTTGCCACGATGCAACCCACGATTGCGCTGCGGGCGGTGAGTCCGGAGATGCGGGGACGCGCGATGGGCGCCATTGCCCTGGGCATCGGCGCGAGCCCGCTGGGGATGCTCACGGTGGGGTGGATGGCTGAGCCGGAGAACCTGGGGCCTCAGATGGCGCTGGCGGTGCTGACGGGGACGGGGTTCGTGGTGGTGATGGTGCTGCGGCTTCTGCTGCCGGAGCTGCGAGGAGTGAGAGCCTAGGGGGCGGCGCTACTCGCGCGCTCCCTCTTGTCTGAGGAGTTTTTTCTTGCGTTCGACACCGAGGGCGTAGCCGCCGAGGCCACCGTCAGTCCGCACGACGCGGTGGCAGGGGACGACGACAGGCGTCGGGTTCTTGGCACAGGCGTTGGCGACGGCGCGCGTTGCGCTCGGTTGGCCGATTTCCCGTGCGACTTCAGAGTACGTGCGAGTTTCGCCCAGGGGAATCTGTCTGAGGGCCTCCCAGACACGGCGCTGGAACGCAGTACCGCGCACGTCCATCGGAAGTTGGACATCGCTGTTCGGCGACCCGCCGTCCAGAATGCGGGTTACGATCTCCACCCACTCGCTAAGCGGGCCGAAATCCCTGGATTGCTCCGCCTGAGGAAACTCTTTCCTGAGGGCAGCTTCCAGCGATTCATCGTCGTCCGCGAGAGATATACGGCAAACGCCTTTCTGAGTCGCCGCGACCAGCAACCGCCCTAACGCACTATCCGCAATCGTATAAGTAATCTGCGCGCCGACGCCGCCGCGCTTGTACTGGCCGGGCGTCATGCCAAGGTGCGCGTCTGAGGATTCATAGAGCCTGCTGGAAGAGCCGAACCCGCTCTCGTAGAGCGCAGACGTGACATCGTGCCCGTTGCGTACGCCATCCTTGAACCGTTCAAGCCGCCGTTGCTCCGCGTATTGGCGCGGGGTGATGCCGAGCACCATTTCGAAGGACCGGCGGAGTGCGTGATCGGTCACGCCGGTAGCACGGGCAAGTGCTGCGACCGTCAGCAGCTCATCGGGGTTCGCATCGATGAGTTCACAGGTTTGTGTAACAACGTTGACGGCGCGAGTGTGCGGGCCGCCCTCATCGGGTCGGCATCGCTTGCAGGGGCGGTAACCGGCGGCGCGGGCCTCGGCTATCTCGTCAAAGAACTCGATGTTCTTGCGGAGGACGGGCGCGCCACGGCATGTCGTTCGGCAGTAGACGCCGGTGGTTTTGACGCCAAAGGTGAACGCGGTTTCGTAGGCGGCGTCATGGTTTTGAATGGCCTGCCAGCGTTCGTCTGCAAGCGTGTCCGCTTGGGTGCTGCGTTCGGCTGTTGCTGTCATGTCCCTACCCTATTCTTATCCGCTGCCTGTCAACTACAAGGACATGATTGCAGTGGATGATTCCAGGGTCTATCCGATTTCTTTGCGCTGGTCGATATTCACCCCAGGCTCTGGTAGTGATACATGGGCTGCTCAGGAACGTGCCAGTCTGCGTAATAGTCGCGGAGGTAGGGTTCGAGGCGGGCGGCGAGGTCCCGGCGGTTGGTGAGGTCATCGGGCGCTGGGGAGCTCAGTTCTTCGCGGACGGCCTCTACTACCCCGGCAGCATCGATTGTCTTGAACTGCTTGTCTTCAAAGATGGTCTTGCCCTCGACGATGACGGAGTCGACGTCCGAAGCACGGGCGCGCGAGACGAGTACGTCCAGCACATTGAGATTCTCGGCGACGTACGGGGTCGAAATGCGATCCCAGTCCAGCAGGATCATGTCAGCGCGCTTGCCGACTTCGAGCGAGCCGATCATGTCCTCGCCGAATGTGGTCTCATATGCGCCGCCCAAGGTGGCCATGTGGAGGACCTGGTGGGATGTGAGGTAGGGAACCTCCAGGCCCGGCGGACGGTGCAGGCGCATTGCAAGCGCCATTTCCTGAAAGAGGTCATCGTCATCGTTGATGGACGTGCTGTCCGTGCCAAGCGCGACATGGACGCCCTGCCGATGCATCTCAAGGACGGGGGCGATGCCACTGCGGAGGCGCAGATTTGAGCTTGGGTTGTGGCTGAGGCTGGTGCCCGTTTCAACCATCAGCGCGATGTCATCCTCCGTGAGCCAGACGCCATGGGCGAAGGAGGTCTTGGGTCCCAGGAAACCAAGGTCATACAGGCGACGCGTTGGGGTCTGCCCCTGCCCATGCAGGCGCTCGGCATAGAGCCGCTGGTAGTAGCTCTCGACGCAATGGGTGTGGATGCCAACGTCCGCGGCACGGGCAAGTTCCGCGATGTGGGCCAGCGTATCCTCATCAGCCCAGTGATAGCTCTGGGGGCTGTAGAGAACGCGCACCATGTTGGTTGAATCGACGGGGTAGTCACGGATCAGGTCGGCCGTCATGGCGAAGTAGTCCTCGTCTGAGAGGATGGAGCCTTCGATCACGCCGCGCACACCGCTTGCAAGGTCGTCCGGCATCTTGGACAGCACATCGTCATCGTTGCCGTAGACGAGGTAGCACTGGTTCTTGAACGCAAGGGAGAATGCCGTTCGGACACCGGCCTGATCAAAGGCACGGAGGTTGGCTTGCGCCTCATCCCAGACCATGTGACGCGCCGTCGCGGACTGGTTGAACATGACCGTGGTGGTGCCGGACCTGATCAGGTTCAGCAGCGTAATCAACATCATGTTGTAGGGCTCAACGGAGCGACGTCCCCACGCATGGTTGATCCACGTTTCCAGTCCGCCGTCCGGTTGACCAAGGAGGAGGCCGGACAAGCCGCGGCCGTGGTGGTGGGCATTGACCATGCCGGGCATGAGGAATTGGCGGCCATTGCCAACGACTTCGGCGTCCGGGAATTGCGTGCGCAGGTCGTCATATGTGCCGACTGCGACAATCTGACCGTCGTTCTGGGCTACGGCGCCATCAGTCAGGATTGCGCTATCACCTGCCAGATCGGCTCGAACGAGGACGTACCTGCCGCGTGTGATGGTAGTAGGCATCTGTGTGCTACCTCCCGATTGTGGCGACAAGGCGAACGAAGTCATGGCGGGTGATGATGCCGACGAGCTTGTCGTCGCGTACGACAGGGAGCCGCTTGAGTCGGCGCTGGTGCATGACACGAACGATCTCTTCTACCTGTGTGCCCTCTTTGACAGTGACGACCGGCGTGGACATGACCTGAGAGACGAGCGTATCGCCGAGCGCTGAATGCAAATCACCAATGTTGTCCTGATTCACCACAACATGGCCAAAAAGCTCAAATACCGTTCCGTACCTTGCGGGATCACGAATGGGCTTCAGGAAGAAGTCCGAGTGGCTCATAATCCCGACAAGATGGTCGCGGTCATTCACCACAGGCAGCGCGCTAATGTTGTGATCAAGCATGATATTGGCAGCATCGACAACCGTTGCGTCGGCCCGAACGGTGTACACACGGCTTGACATGATCTCTGATGCGTCCATAGCCAAATCCTGTCCCTCTTCCCCTACCGTTGAAAGTCAATCATAGCGAATCACTGAACGCGACGCGCGTTTAAGCGTCCACTAAACCGTTCAGGAATCCGGCAACGTCGGCAGGAGAATCCAGCCGGTATGCTGCGACGGTATCACGGTCAGGTTCGCCAACAAGGATTGAGAGGCCGCCTGAGAGATTGACCTCCCGAAAAGCGTCTTCGTCCGTTGTGTCATCCCCGATGTAGATGGGAAAGAGCTGCGTTTCTGCCATTCGCAACAGCGCATCCATGATGAATCGCAGCGCCGCGCCTTTGTCACGGGCGGCGACGGGGCGGATATCCAAGACTTTCTTGCCCTGCACGACGACGATTTTACCTTCGGCGACTGCGTCCGCCGTCGCGTCTTGAACAATCTCCCGCACTTTCGGTTCCAACTCTTCGGGGGTCATACGAGAATGGACGCTGAGGCTCACACCCTTGTCTTCGACGAAAGCCCCGCTGATCCGGCTGACCCCAGGCTCAAGGGCTCGGCGCAGACTCGCCATCAGGAGACGGGCTGCTTCCGCGACATCATCCTCAAAAGCCAGACCGGGCGCGGCGATCTCAATGCCGTGATTTCCGGAATAGATTGCATTTGGGAGACCAACACGTTCCCGAACATCCTCAAGCGCGCGCCCACTCACAATCGCAACTGCGTATCCGGGCTGCTCGGTCAGCTGTCTGAGGGCGTCCGCGCATTCCGGAAGGATGTATGCGTCCTCGGGGCGGGGGACGATGGGAGACAGGGTTCCATCAAAGTCGCATGCAATCAGGACGTGGTCGACGGCCCGAATACGGGCGTCTATGTCCGACCAGTGGTTGACCAGGGGTTCTGCCATGGGCTTGATTTTATGCCCGTCCCTCCGGGATTGGCGCTATGAGTCTGAGGCATTACTTTCAGGAGGAGCCGCGCGTGCTGCGCCCTGCTGAGCCTCCATGATGGCGCCCTGCAGGCCGATGGTTTCCGGGGAGACATCGCCCATGTAGAGCGTGCGGTGGGGGAACGGTATCTCGATTCCCTCTTCGTCGAAGGCTTTCTTCACACGAAGACGATATTCGCCGGAAACGTCCCACTGGCGGATGGGGAGAACCTCGCCGAGCACCTTGATCTCAATGGCAGAGTCGCCGAAGTTATCAACACGCAGCGCCTTGATGGGGTCAAGGATTATCGGCCCCCATTCCTCTTCGTCAGCCATCTCCTTCCCTATCCGGTTCAGCACTACAAAGGCATGCTCAAGGTCTGTCTTGTAGGCGACACCGATGTTCATGTTCACGCGTGACATGTCCTTCGTGTAGTTGGTTGTGGTGGTGATCTGTCCGTTGGGGATGGTGTGCTGCCGGTAGTCAAGGTCGCGGAGGAGCGTACGGCGGAGATTGATGTCTTCAACCAGCCCGGCGATGCCGGCGATGCTGACAACATCACCGACGCGATATTGGTTTTCGAGTGTGATAAAGATGCCGCCGAGAACATCCCGGATGAGGTTCTGTACGGCAAAGCCGACGCCGACGGCGATTGCGCCCGCGGCGACAAGGAGGGGGGCAAGATCAACGCCAATCTGGCTGAGCGCAAGAAAGATGGTCAAGAGCACGATGACCGCACGGGACGTGTCGACGACGATGTCCGAGAGGGTGTGAATATTCTTCTGGATTTCCTCTTCAAGGGTGACGTTGGCGCGGGCGCGGATGTTGGATTCGACAAGGCGAGGAACGCTGAAGGTAACGATGCGCATGGCGATGACACCGCCGATGACGATGAGAACCACCGGCAGCGCATTTTCGAGGGCCGATTCCAGAACCCACTGCCCCGCCGCGGCCATCGACCCCCTGGCGAGGGACGAATAGCCGAGCGCGAACGATGCGGCTATTTCGATTGTGGCGATTACGATGAGGACCCATGCGACGCGCACCACCATGGCACTCAGGTCCGCCTGCAACCACTCGAATCCACCGGGGAAGGCCCGATCCAGCGACCGCAGGAGGCCGCGCACTAACGGCGGCAACACCAACCAGACGGTTAGCATCAACGCCAGCGCCCCGCCGCCCCACACGATCATGAACTGCAAGAACGGTCCCGGGTCTTCTATGACCATTTGAAAATCGGACAGAATATCCTCAATCACCCAAGCATTTCCTCCTGCTACGCGAAAGTCTTCGCCTTAATCATAGACGCACCATGCTTGACGCCCCAATGTGCAGGGCACACGCTAATCAGAGGTCTCCAAGAAATGAGGTTCATGCATATGCGAATCGGTGTTGAGCTTGCCGTCCGAACACCCGTCACGGACCTGGTGAATTACATCAAGGACTACGATTCCTATGGCTTTGAGCGGATATGGGTTCCGGACGCGGCATTTTCGCAGTGGGAAGTCTGGACAACAGCGGCGCTGGCGGCGGCATACACAACGAAGCCGAGGATCGGCATCGGAGTCATGGCGCCGTATCATCGGAATCCCGCCGTCATCGCGCACGGGGCTGCGACGCTTGATCAGCTGTCCGGGGGGCGGGTCGATCTCTCAATTGGCCGGGGATCGCGACCCTACATCGCAAGCATCGACGCTGATCGACCGGACGAGGCCGTGACGGAAGCAATCACGATCATCAGCGGGCTGCTCGCGGGCGAGACGGTCAGCATGGAAGGGACGGCGTTCACGTTCAGAGAGGTCTCACAGCGCGTGCAGCCGGTGCAGGATCATATTTCCATCGCCATCGCGTCCATGAGCCGCTACTGGCTCGATATTTCCCGCGACACAGCGGACGGCGTTCATCTCTACACGAGCAACCCCACCCTGCTTGGCACTGCGCAGGAGGCGAAAAGGGCGGCAAAGAATCCCGACTTTGAAGTCACGACAACGCTCGGCTACGTGGAGCCTGAAGAGGTGCGCGAGTGGTGGGTGACGAATTTCGGCCGCAACTTCAATTTGCAACAGCTCTGCGGACGGGAACCGAACACGGCGAGCTATGAGGAGTTGGCGACCGAACTGGTCTTCACGGATGCAGCGAGCCTTCGGGACCACCTGCAGCGGATGGAGTTGTTCGGCGTGGATGAGTTGATGATTGCGTACCGCCGAGCGGAGGATCTGCCCGTCATCGCAGAGATGGTGGCAGCGGCACGGGGGTAGACGAAGGTTACTCTGAGACAGGCTCTCGTTCGGGGGTTGATTCGCGGGTGAGGAGGCCGTCCCTAAGTTCGAGGACGCGATCCGCCGCAGACATGATTGCGCGGTCATGCGTGGCGGTGATGATGAGGACTCTCTCTTCCTCTACCAGGCTCCTGAAGAGCGAAAAGACGGTCTGAGCCGAAACGGAATCCAATTCTCCGGTTGGCTCGTCGGCAATGAGGACGGAGGGCCGCGATGCTATGGCGCGGGCGATGCCGACACGCTGCTGCTCACCGCCGGAGAGCTCATAGGGCCGGTGCCGCATCCGGTGCAACAGTCCCACCCGATCCAGAACTTCCCGGGCGCGCTCTTCACGGTCTCTGCGCGACCAACCGGAGATGCGGAGCGGCAGCTCCACATTCTCGGCAGCCGTGAGCAACGGCATGAGTGACGATGACTGGAAGACTATGCCAACATGCTGCCGCCGCAGGGCGGCACGGCCTTCTTCCGAGAGTCCGTTTAGTTGTTGGCCGGCCAGGAACGCCTCTCCGGCAGTGGCACGGTCAAGTCCAACGAGGATGTTCAGAAGCGTAGTTTTGCCGGAGCCGGAACGTCCGATGAGGGCAATAAACTCTCCTGCCACGCCCTGCATATCAACACCGCGCAAAGCGTGCAGTCGCTCCGCTCCCAGCGTGTAGATGCGCTCGACGCCGCGCGCCTCGGCAAGAACGTCCGACCGTGCCCCGTCTGGCGCTGCGTTGTTCATCGGCTAAATCTCACCCGATTCCGACGGAGTCACGACAACATGATCACCGTCAACGGTCACGACCGCCCTCTCACGGAGGCGCACACGATCCATCAGTTCTCGCGGGAGCTGTAGCCGCCCCATGCTGTCGACAAGGATGTATTCACGCGGCGGTTCTGAAGAGCCGTTATCCTCGGTCGGCCTGAACGAATGCAATGAGACTATCTCGGCACTCGCGCGGCCATCGCGGATGATGATGACACGGTCGACAAAGTTGGAAATCTCCGGGTCGTGGCTCACGATGACGACAGTTGTACCGTAGCGGTCTCGCAGAGACTGGAAGAGGTTCAAGATTGTTCGTGCGGTTTCCGTATCAAGTTCACCTGTTGGCTCGTCTGCCAGGAGGAGATCGGGCTGATTTGCCAAGGCTATTGCGATGGCAACGCGCTGCTGTTCACCACCGGATAGTTCATTGGCGCGGTGCGTCGCTCTTTCCGCTAGGCCGACGGCGTCCAATAATTCCTCTGCCCTGGCACGGCGCTCCGAGCCGCCGACGCCAGCAAGCAACATGGGAAGTTCCACGTTTTCACGCGCGGTGAGATAGGGAACGAGGTTGCGCCCCGTCTGCTGCCAGACGAAGCCGACTTCGCGGAGCCGGTAGGATTCCACGGCCCGCCCGCGCATGACAAGCAGGTCACGGTTTCCAACACGGATATCACCGGCGGAAGGAGTATCATAGCCAGCGAGGATGTTGAGCAGGGTGGATTTTCCACTTCCGCTTGCGCCGACGATTGCCACGATTTCACCGCGCGCCGCCTGGAAATCAAGGCCGCGCAGGGCGACAACTTCAAGGTCTTGGGCCTTGTAGATCTTGAACAGGTCTCTACAAACGATGTGGACATCGCGAGGACGGTTGTGATTGGACATTGTCATCAGTATGACTGTTCCTCAGTCTTCCCCGATGCGGAGTGTCTGACCGAGGGCTAGCGTATTGTACATCCGCACAACGAATGCCGTGGCGGCGATGAATACGGCGGCCATGAGCGCGTAGACGATGCCGACAGAGACGGCGCTCGTTTCAATGATGTACGGAGGCAGCACGGCAACGCCGTCCTGTGTCCGGTCAAGGAACGGCATCAGGAGCGCCCCCGTTCTCTGGCCAAGCAGGAATCCGGCCCCGATTCCGATACCGACGACAAGCATGTGTTCAAACCAGACAACGGCGCGTATCTGCGGGCCGTTGAGTCCCAGAGTGCGGAGCAAGGCGAATTGTCTGCCCCGCTCGCCGACTGTCAGGATGGAGTGCGCCACAAAGCACGTTCCGCCCAGGAAGAGCACTGCGCCATAGGCGACCAATAGCAGAGCGCCCCACCCTGCCGCCACGAGCGGGTCTGCCTGCGAGGTGGCGATCAACTCTTCGCGGTCGATAATCTGGTTTGCGCCGACGGACTGCATGATGCCTTGCAGCGCCTCAGCCCGATCCTTGCCTGCCAAGTCCTCTTCAAGCCTGTACCAAACCTCGTTGGCCTGCACTTCCTGTCCCTGCCCGACGAGATTCTGGTGGCGCAAGAGGCCCTGCATCTCCGTTATGACATAGCCCGCGCCCTCGGTTGGATTCATGGTGGGGAAGAAGTCGACGACGCCCACGATTGTGCCGGGGACGCGGGCGGTGCCGACGCCGATATCGAGAGTGTCGCCGACGCGGAGGCCGGACGCGCGCAGGATGCCAGGGCTGACGAGCATCGGCAGCTCATAGGTCTGCGGACCGGCGTAGAAGCCGCGCTGGACAAATGCTGTCGTCGCGCCCCAACTGAAGAGCAGTGAGGGGCCGCCGTCGCGCCCCGCACCGCCGAGCAATTGCAGGGAATCCGTGCGTGTAAGCGGCCCGATGCTTATGACGGCCAGGTCATCCTTGCTTGTGAATCGGCGGACGGAAACGGGCTCTGAATCCTCCGCGGCAGTTCGGGTCATGATCTCATCGACGTAAAAGGCTCCGGCGGACATGCCTTCAGAGCGGGAGCGCTGCACAATCTGGAGGGAGACGAGGGTAAAGGGCCCAGTGGGTTGAATCGTGGGAACGGCGCGGCGGAATGAGAAACGGCGAATAGGCTCGAGCGGGGCTTCCCTGTACTCCCATTCCGTGCTTTCCAGGTTGCCCATGAACATGGTGAAGTAGCGGCCGTTTCCGTCTTCGACAATTGCGGCCAAATTGGAGCGGGGATCCGGCTGCTCGGCGCTGCGAACCCAAAGGCCCAGGTGGCGAGCATCATCCGGCAGTCTGATGCCCCAGTTTTCGATTGCGTGAACATCGACGGCATCAAGCGTTTCATCCAGAGAGTTGGAGGCGAAGTCGTCGCGCCACCAGGTCACATTCTTGAGTGTGGGGGCGTCAACGGCCAGCACCTGGAAACGATCCGTAGATGAACCTGCCGCAAAGCCGCCTTCGGATCGGAACACGCGCGCCGCGGCGGCCACGCCGTCGGGAGCCTCTACACGGGCCTGCATGTCCTGGGTTGGCCCCTCGTTGCGCGCGATGGCGGCAGGGGAGATGCGTACATCCGCTCCGGCCTCGTACCGCGCGCGCTCCTCATAGCTGCGATCAAGTGTGCCTCCAAAACTCGCGGCGAACGCGCCTAATCCTGCGGCAAGCACGAGAAGAAGCACCAATCTGGTGACGGATAGCGGGTTGCGGCCGACCTGCCAGAGACCAAGCGCGAGCCAGGTTGGCGACGCAGGCGCGGCGATACGGGCAACGAGCCCGCCAATTATCGGGAGAACACGCAGCAAGAGCAGACCGGCTGACAGCAGGAACAGCGTCGGTATGAGCAGCAAGAATAGGTCCGCGCCCTGCTGGCCGGAAAGGGTGTCCCCGACCAACGATCCTTGCTGACCCAGCTGCCATAGGAAAATGAGCCCGGCCGCGGCCAATCCAACGTCGAGGTAGTAGCGCTGGACGAATCCGACCTGGTTGGGTCGAACGATGAGGCGTCGTTCTTCTAAGAGATTACGGCGGGCAAGGCGGAGAGTGGGAATGAGAAGGACGGCGAAGGCAAGCAGGCCTCCAATGGCTGCCAGGCCAAAGGCCATCGGTGAGACCGACACACGCAACGGGCCTCCGTCACCCAGTGATGCAAAGACGGGCAAGTAGCCGATGCTTGCGATGAGGCCGGCGGCGATGAATGGAGCGGCAGCGGAGGCGGCAGCGGTCACCAGGAGGCCCTGGACGGCGTAAATCTGGAGCACTTGCGGAGTACGCGCGCCGCGGCTGCGGAGGAGCGCGGCATCCGCCCTCTGCCTGTCCGTGACAAGGCCGGCGAGGAAGACAATCGCGTACAGAACCATCGCGGTCACGAGGAAGAGCATGATGGCGATGGGCGCTTCAATGAACCGGATGCGCGTGTCATACGTATTCAACACGTCATCAAGCTCCGTGCTCTGCCTGTAGCCGCCCACGGAGCCGCCGAGGGAGCCGTTAAGGACGGCAATCGCCCTCGCGAATCGTTCAGAGTCCGCTGCGCGAATCTCGGTGGGGTTCGTCAAATATCGCGAGTAATATGAGCCGTCCGCCTTGACGAACATCGCTCCGACGATGTCCACGACCGTGGATTCAGGAACGATGACGGGAAGTGTGCTCAGGAGCGTTGGTTCACGCACGATTCTCTGCAATGGAGGAGCATCCCAGTAATGGGCGTCAGGATCAACGGGAGAGGCGATGCCGGTCATGCGGACGTTTATCTTGCTCGTCCTGTCCTCCCAGAACGGGATAAAGGGAACGGTGTCGCCGATGGAAAGGTTGAGATACTCCGCGCCCTGCCGCATTGCCACGGCCTCAACGGTCGCGATGCCATCGACTGTCTCAATGATGCCCGGCTCCGGCAGTCGACCTTCAATAATTAGGAGATCCGCTGTCGAGTCGAGGACGTGGAAGGTGGCGCGCGGGGTTACTTCAAGGTCGATTCCGTCGGAACCGTCAGTGGGGACGAGGAACGTTGAGGACCGCACACTGAAGATTTGCCGTTCGGCCAGGTCCTCAAATGCCCTTGTCACGCTCGAATGAACGCGGCCTGTTGCGCGGTCATAGACTTCTCGATCAACACCGGATGTCTGGAAATGAACCTCAAGATCAAGTGATCTCTCGTCGGCGTTATTGATGGCGTGGCTCAGGCCCAGGTCACGGAGGGCCTGCGTATAGATGACGATGCTGGCCATGGTAGCGGCGGCAACGGTGGAGCCGAGCAGAACGGGCAGCAACAGGGGCGCGTATGTACGCAGTCGCCGAAACACGAGTGGGAGGAGTCTCAAGCCCACGCTACGCCTCCGCCCCACGCAGGACCCATGCGACGGGCTGCGACAGGTATGCGCGCCACAAGGCTGCGGCCAGGCCGAGACCCGTGGCGCATATCAATCCAATGACCAGGCCAGTCACCTGCCAGTCCGGGGACAGGATGAGGCTGGGCACAGGTTCAGTTCCGGCGAGGCCCTGGAATCTTGGCACGAGAATCCAGCTCAGGTAGACGCCGACGGCGATTGCGCCTGCGCCGGCCGGGAGGACGATCGATACGTATTCCACGGCAAAGGAGTACAGCGCGGTGAATCGTGGGACGCCCAGCGCGCGCAGCACGGCGTTGTCACGCGCTCGATTCGACGCTGCGCCGGCGGCGTGCGCTGCAACACCAATAAGCAGAGCTCCGATGCCCGCGACCAAAGCGATGAGCGTCATGCCGCGCCATCCGGCGGACGCGAGCGGGCTTTGCTGCGTCTCCTCCTGTATTGCGATGCGATCCACCACCTGTCCCAAATAACGTTCGTCTCTCAGGATAGTGTCCAGGATAGCCGTCCTTCGCTCCGGCGCGTCAGGCAACGAGAGGAAGACCCGATTCGGCCAGAGTTTGTTTGTGACACTGACGGCGTTGACGTGGTCGATGAGCGACTGCCCGTTGGCAACAAGGAATCCGGCCGATCCGGGCTCAATTGTGGGAAAGGCCGTGAGGGTGCCAACGATGCGGATGGGGACGAGTCGGTCCGCCACATGCACCGCCGCCAAGCTGCCCACCTGCCAGCCGCGATTCAGCAAGAGATCGCCGGAAGCAAGCATGGGTATGGAGGACGCGCCCGGTGAGATATAGATGCCGCGCACGCCGTCCCGCGTATCGCGTCCCCAGACGAATTTCAGGGTGCCTCGGCGTTCCCCTACGGATGCGCCGGTCTCAATGACGTCACGCCGGTCCCCGGTCAGGAGGATGGGCAGCCAACCGGTGGCCCGGTCAAAGTCCTCAATAACGGTTTGCGTTCCCGAGGCATCAATCGCGACGAAGTCGTCAAGCTCAAAGGATCCGGGCGTTCCGCTCGCGCCCTCAACAGGTTCATAAATCATGATGCTGTTGAGGGTGTAGGGGCCGGGAGGTGGCGGCTGATTGCCTCGCGCGAGCCTCGTTTCGAGGAATCGCCAGCCCGAAAAATCCAGCCCGCCGAGGCTGTACGTGTCCGGTCTCCCGAGTCCATCGATAATCTGAAGCCACAGGAACCGGTTGGCTTGAGGCAGTTCCGGGTTTACCCAGACGCCCACGCGCTGCGTTCCATCGGGAATGGCGCGGGGAGGCGCGGGCGATTCATCCGTGAGGGCGAGATCGATGAGCAGCTGCTCCATGGGGACCTCGGCAAAATCTTCACGGAACTCCAGCAAGCCGCCAATGGTGGACGAATCGATGCCGATAATCGGCACGAGTGTTCCCACTTGATTTGAGCCCAGGCCGGCCTGGCTTGAGTAGGCGGCGGATGCGTCCTGCACGCCATCAATAGCCCTGAAGTCATCCGTTACCTCAGCGAATGATTTCTCGTCGAACGATTGGGAGCGATCAAGTCGAACATCTACACCTGCCTGAAAGATCGCCTGGTCTGCCGCCGCTTTGTCCAGCGTCCCGCCAAAGGTGGCGACGAAGACGCCGAGCACGCCAAACAGCAAGAGCAGACCGGCGAGGGCGGCGGCGGGTGTGGAGGCGCGGTTGATGCGTTCCAGCGCCATGTCTATCGGCAGCTTCCCGATGGCCCGCGCAAGGGCGGCAGCAAGCCGTATACCAAAGGGTAAAAGGCGGTAGAGGAGCAGCAGGGCGGCAAGTGTCATCGCAATCGGAACGATGAGCACCGTCCTGTCCAGCTGTGCCGTGCCATCCGTTTGCGCGACGGCGACACCCTCCTCAACACCTCGGATCTCCACTTGCCACAGGATGGCCGCGGCGATCGCAAGGAGAACGATATCCAGGTGCAGGCGGCGGAACCACGGGAGATTTGTCGGTCGGGACCTTTCGCTCTGGAGTGTGGAGACCGGGACACGCGAGACGCCGATGACCGGCACGGCCATGATGATGATGGTCACGGCAACGCCGGCGGCGAGCCATGGCAGAACGGGAGCGATAGGGGCCGGCATCAGGTTCGCGCCGTCGAGAGCAGTCTTCCACGCGCCAAGCTCGCCCAGCCCACGAATTGCGCCGTAGGCAATAAGTGGAGCAAGGACTGCAGAAAGCATTATTGCGCCGAGCGCCCAGGCAAGTATGAGCGTGACCGTGCGACGTCCTCCTGCTCCCCTGCTCCGCAGCAGGCCGACAACTCCTTCCGTTGTTTGACCAACGGTGAACGCGATCATCGTCAGGGCGTAGAGCAGAATTGCGCCAACGATGACGAGGACAATGGTGAGCGGCATCTGGTTGCGAGCGACTTCATCACGGAAATCAGGCAGTCTGTTCGCGAGCAGGGATATGAAGATGCTGCGCGGCGCATCGGCGGTGAGTCGGCCTTGCAGATCCGCGACAGCCGCGTCGGCGTTGGCAAGCCCCATTTCGAGCAGACGGTCCGGGTTGATGTACAGGGTGTCCGTGACGGTGCCGAGGAGTGAGGGCGTCTCCGCGCCGATGCGGTCAACGAGAGTTTGTTCAGGCAGAAAGAGGCTTATTGCCCACAGACCGGCATTATTGCGGGCGGCGTCCATTCGTTCATAGAAGGTGCCGCCGGCATGAACCCAGTAGCGATCTTCAGGATCTACCGGTTCCACGATGCCCACGAGGACGGCGTCATAAGGCATTGCAGGCGGTGGGAGCCGGGAGTTGAGGCGGAATTGTTGGCCAACCTGCAGCCCTGTTTTCTCTGCGGCCTCTCTGCCGAGCACCACCTCGATCGGTCCGCTGGCGACAAACTGCGCGCGACGACCCTCAACGACGCTGACCTTGTCGTCAAAACCGGTTCGAGAAGTCAACGTCGAGACGACGTCCTGCTCGTCCGTGCCGGTGAGCGCAGTGCGCATGGAAAAGGCAGTGGAGTAGACACCGTGGCGATCCAGCGCATCGCCGAGGGTGTCCTGTGCGGCACTGAGAATGACATCGCGCGTGCCGTTATATTGCTCCGGCTCGAACGTCGAGAAGTTTGTTGCGATGGTGGCATCCAGGTTGTAGGAGTTGCGTTCGAGGTAGTCCTGGAAGGCAAGGCGTTCGACGGTGTTGAGATAGAGAGGGCCGAGAATGGAGAGAGTAATCGTCAGCAGGATTCCAAGGGATGCCACGAGCGCCAGCGCCCTCTTACCCCTTGTTTGTCTCCACGCCAGCCGCCATGGCGACACGCGCCAACCCTCCCCCTCGAACCGTAATTCAGCGAATTATACTTGTTTGCGACGATGATGGGGCCCACTGAGGAGACCGAATGGCGACATATATTGACTCGCACACGCACATTGACCAGCACGACGCCGATGAGTGGCCGGACATCGTTGCGCGAGCTCAGGAGGCGGGCGTTGATGGCATCATCACGGCCGGTGTGACTATCGAATCGTCAGAACGTTGTGTGCAGTTGGCGGAGCAATTCCCCGGAGCCGTGTGGGCAGGCGTGGGCGTCCATCCGATGGATATCTCCGGTCCGCTCTCAGATAGCGAAATCGGACGGCTGCGTGAATTGGCCTCACATGAGCGGGTGGTCTGCATCAGCGAGATCGGGCTGGATTGGGAGCCGGGGCGGCCGGACAGAGGGGCGCAGGAGCAGGCTTTTCGGGCGCAGCTGCGCCTGGCCGGTGAGTTTAATCTGCCGGTGATTTTTCACAACCGCGAGGCAGGTCTGGAGCCGCTGCGAATCATCCGGGAGGAGCTTGGCGACAAAGTGCCCACCGTCGCCCATTATTTCCAGGGGCCGCTGGATTATGCCTTTGCCTGCATGGATCAGGGCATCTATCTCTCTCTGGCCAAGCCGTTGCTACGACTGCCGGAGTTGCAGGAGATCATCGCCAATCACGCACCTTTGGAATCCATCGTTCTCGAAACGGACTCGTATCCGCAGCCATACAAGAAGAATCGCAACAACTGGACTGAACCGCGTGACGTGCCGATGGTCGCGGCGAAGGTGGCGGAATTGAAGGGTGTCCCAGTTGAGGAAGTTGCTCAGGTTACCACGGCAACGATTCAGGGAGTGCTGGGGCGGGACATTTTGGTGTAGGGGAGGTTTAGGAGGCGCCTCGAGAATAGGACGCCATACCTTCTTCTCCGATTTCCTCTTCGTCACCCAATAGTCGATCGGGCACGGACGTGCTGCGGAGCGACCGGAATATGAGGAGGATGACGATGACCAGGATGAGGGTGATTGCGCCCATGATCGCCGTGGCGGTCGGCGCTCCCCACTCCTCCGCCAGTCTGCCAATCATCGTGAATCCCACAGGCGAGGCTCCCCACGTCGTCGTGCGAATTGCGGACAGCCGCCCACGCATGGAGTCGTTGATGAGGAGTTGGGCCCGCGCGGTGGTGGCCACAAGGCAGGACTGGAAGCCCAGACCGGCAAGAAAGGCAAAGAGCAGGCTCAACGTCAGTATCTCAGAGAAGCTGAACGCAATGAGGGCGAGGGCGAAGCCGATCCCGCCCATGACAATGAGATTGCGGATGGCGCGGGGGCTGCTAAACGTCGCGAGGACAATGGACCCGGTCATTGAGCCTGCGCCGGCCGCCGCGCCGAGGTCACCCGCGGCCGTCGCGCCCTGGTTGAGGACATCACGCGCGAAGACGACAAGCTGAGTCTGATAGGGCGACCCAAAGATTATCGCTGCGCCCGCTATCGTCATCAGGCCAAGGATGACCTTGTAGCGCCAGACAAAAGCCGCGCCCTCAACGGTGTCCTTCCAGACAGTCACCAGAGTCTTGGTTCCTTCCCGCGCGCCCTGGCGGGTGTTGACGGGCAGGAGGAAGAAGATGGACACAATTGAGAGGGCAGCGGCAGCGCCGAATGCCGCGGCTCCGCCTAGCTCGTCAAAGATGCGCCCACCAATAAAGCTGCCGACGAGCATGCCGCCGCTGAACATGATGGAGGAGAGCGCGATGCCATTGGCCATGTTCTCGCGACTGACAAGGTTCGGCACGACGGCCATACGCGACGGGAGAGCAATGGCGAATGCGATGCCGGCGATAACGCTCAGCACGAAGACGCTCCATAGCTCCATTTGGTCAATGGCAAGCAAGACGACGAATCCCAGCAGAGCAAGGATTGTTACGACCTCGGTGATGATGAGTATCCACTTACGGCTGAATCGGTCTGCCAGAACGCCGCCGAAGAGGGAAATCAATGACGGCAATTCGCCTGCAGTCGCGGCGGCCGCGACAAGCTCAGGCGAATCCGTTAGTTCAAGCACGACCCACCCCCGGAAGAGAAGGAGCATCATGTGGGACATGATTGCCGCGACAGACGACAACCAAAACAGGGTATAGTCGCCTGTCTGGAAGGATCGCAGCGGGCCACGGCTGAATAAGGATTGCAACAAGAAGACCATCGCACCATCTACAATACGGCATCAACTGTGGTTGACGGTTGGCAGGCGGCTAGGTACCGTCCCACGTAAGGGGTAAATGGGGAGCGGCTGCAAAGCCGAAAGGAGCAGATAGCCATGACAGGTTCATCGGACGTTGTTCTTTATGAGAAGCGGAATCGCATTGCCTATGTGACGTTGAATCGACCGGAGGCGATGAACGCGCTGAACTCAGCGGTGGGCGCGCGACTCTATGAGATCTGGAGCGATTTCCGCGATGATGACGACCTGCTCGTCGCCATTCTCACCGGCGCCGGCGGCCGGGCGTTCTCCGCCGGCGCAGACCTCAAGGAGGTCAGCGGCAGACAGGCGGAAGGAAAGTCTCAATTCGAGGAGAGAGGTCCCGGGTCGCGATTCATCCCGGACCTCAACGTCTGGAAGCCCATCATCTCGGCCATCGACGGCTATTGCGTCGCGGGCGGTCTTGAGCTCGCCATGCAGACCGATATCCGCATCGCGACAGAGAAGTCGGAGTTCGGCCTGCCGGAGCCGCGCTGGAGCATCATGCCCGCCTATGGCCTGCATCACATGATGCGCATGGTTCCGACGGGCGACGCCCTGCGAATGATGCTCACCGGCAGTCGTATCAAGACGGACACGGCCCACAGGATCGGCCTGATCCAGGAGGTCTATCCGGATCGCGACGCGCTGATGGAGGCGGCCGAGGGCATCGCCGAGGAGGTCAAGCTCTGCGCTCCGATGGCCGTTCAGGCAATCAAGCAGATTGCGTACGTGGGACGCAGCATGGCGCCGGAGTATTCCTATCGGTTCGCGCAGGAGCTGAGCGCAAAGGTTCTCAGCAGTGAGGATGCCGCCGTTGGGCCTGCCGCCTTTGCTGAGCGTCGCACGCCGGAGTGGAAGGGGCGGTAGCTGCGACTGTCAGCCCTTCGACAAGCTCAGGGTGAGCGGGGCACATCGCGATGTGCCCCTGCATCTGCCTAACCGGTTCGCCGTGACGGATGTGATTCCGGCAGCAGTATGCCGATCAGTCCCACTGTGACTGAGACGGGCAGCACGATAAACAGCGCTGTTGCCAGCGACCCTGTCCCCTCCTGAAGCACACCCGCAAGTACCGGGCCGATAGTGGAGCCGAGCGGCGTGATGGTCCTGATGAGGCCGACCGCGACCGCAACCTCGCGGGGACGGAACTGCATGTCGAACGGCACCGTCATGATCATCGGCACGACGGAGGACGTCATCATCCCCTGGATAACCAGGAACGGCAGCAGCGCCAAGGTCCACGAATCAGACGATACGAAACTATCGGGCAGCCATGATATCAGTGGATTGTTAGGGCCCATAGACAGGATCGTCAGATAGAGGACGGGCATGATGAAGCCCTGGATGAAGATGAAGGGCTTTCGGCGTCGAACCCAGTTGGATAAGGGCCCGACGGTGAGCGATCCAATCGTTCCCCCAATCGGGAATGCCGAGAAAAGCAAACCCACTGTTATGAGCGATAAGCCGTGCTCCTCCTGCGCAAAAGTCGGGAAGAACGTGACGAACGTCGCCCATGCCATCGCCCCGCCGAATTGAGTTGATGCAATGACGAAGAGAATCGGATGCCGCTTGAGCACACCGGCCGGGCCGCCCGGCGTGCCATCGGCCCGCAGCGCGGTGGGAGGGGCATCGGCGGAGGAATCCTGATACGGCCGTTCACGCCCGACAATGAACCATGCGACTGCGACGGCGGCATAGACGACGGCAAGCAAGAGATGGATGCCACGCCA
>DAOUKW010000150.1:0-12051 GCA_034420915.1 Dehalococcoidia bacterium | reverse complement strand
ATGCTGGAAGCGCGGGAAACAGTGAAGGATCGGCGAGTGTTGGATCTGTTCGCAGGGACAGGCGCCCTGGGTATAGAGGCGTTGAGCCGCGGCGCGGCGTCCGCCGTTTGCGTAGAACGCGGCGCGCGGGAATGCGCAGCTATCCGTGAGAACGCGGAAAGGGCCGGCGTGGCCGACGACCTTGCCGTGCTTGCCATGCCCGTCGCCCAGTCCATTGCTTCACTTGAGGGGCCGTTCGGCCTCGTCTTCATGGATCCCCCGTACGATGATTCCGAGACCATTCCGGCAACCCTGGCAGCCCTGTTAGCTGCCGATGAACTGTTGCGTGATGACGTGGTCATCGTCGTGGAGCAGTCGAGCAGGAACCCGGCTGATATAGGAGACCTGGCAATCGGCGAGATTGCGACACGCCGCTACGGAGACACCCTCGTCTCTCTGCTCATGAGAGAAACAGTAGTGACGTCATCGGACAGGGAGACTGTCTCATGACGAAAGCAATCTATGCGGGGACCTTTGACCCCATGACACTAGGCCACGCCGGCATCGCAGAGCGGGCGGCCAAGCTCTTTGAGGAGCTGACCATCTGCGTTTACGACCAGACAGTCGGCAAGTCGATGCTCTTCTCGACGGAGGAGCGAGTCGCGCTGGCGGAGGCATCCCTGCGCGGCGTCCCCAATATCAGCGTCACAACGTATACACGCGATCTGACAGTGAATCTCGCCCGGCAACTCGGCGCCACGGCGATGATTCGCGGACGCCGCAATGCCAATGACCTGGTAGCGGAGACGGAACTAGCGCAGATGAATCACGAGCTCGATCCGGAGATCGAGACCGTATTCATCCTGACGTCGGCGGAGCACGCATTCGTGAGTTCCAGCCTGTTGAAGGAGGCCGCCTCACTCGGCGGTGACATCAGCGGCCTCGTTTCACCGGCTGTCGCGGAGGCTCTGCGGCAGAAATATCACACATAGTGCACGTTAGATCCGCCCGTTCTGAGGATCGGGCAACAGACGGATAGGGAAAGCGCGGGAGAAAGAGGCAAGGGAACGCCGAAAGCAGGGAGGTGACCTGATGCAGTTCCTTGAGATGATTGATGCCCTGGAGGACATGGCGGAAGACGCGCGCCGTGTTCCGGGCACCGGACGAGTCATGTTGGATCGGGAAGAGCTGGCACGACTCATCGATCGGATGCGCGCGACGGCTCCGGCCGAGCTGCGCGAGGCCGAGGAGATCCGCGAGCGAGGCGAGTCGATCGTGAACGAGGCCTATGTCTTCGCCAAGAAGATGAAGGCCAAGACGGAAGAGGACCACCGCCAGGCGATCCAGGATAGCGCCATCGTTGAAGAGGCCGAAGAGAAGGCGCAAGAGATCCTCAAGGATGCGGAGCGTGAGATCGAGCGGATGAAGCAGCGGACCGAAGGCGATGCCGCGCGCCTCATCAAGGACTCTGACGTCTACGCCGCACAGTCACTTGAGCGCCTTCTGAACAACCTGGAACAGGTGACTCAGAATATCCAGGACCTTCACAAGGAGGCGATGGAACTGCATGGAGTGATTGAGAACGGTCTGCGCTACCTCGGCGCGCGCAGCGCGAGGGCCAACGGCTCCAAGAAGCGCCGCGCCAAGACGAACGGCGCGACGAATGGCAACGGGAATGGCAACGGCGCAGACGCGGAACAGTCCCTGAACGAGGACGAACTCGTCACGCTGGCCAGCAGCTGATCCCAACCAACCGGGCACCAGACGGGTCATGTTGGATCGTGATGAGCTTGCGCGGCTCATCGATCGGATGCGCACGCCGGCCCCGGCCAAGCTGCATGAAGCCTTGGGGATTCGTGAGCGAATCGAGTCGATCGTCAATGAAGCCTATGTCTTCGCTAAGAAGATGAAGGTCAAGACAGAAGAGGATCATCGCTAGGCGATTCAACAGAGCGCCATTCTTGAAGAGATGGCGGAGCAGATTCGCATGGCACCGGCGTAGCCGTAGACAAGTCGCTTTGGCCCGGAGGGCCGCGCAGAATGCCGCCGCCCTCCGGCCGGTGTTGCATTTTTGTGGAACCGATGAAGGTCGCAGTCAGCGTGCTGCCAGCACGTAGCCTATCAGCTTGTAGGTGAGCCGCGCGGCAGTGAACGCGGCGTGCGTCGGCCCCTCATTCGGGGCAAGTTCCATGATGTCAAAGCCGATGACGCGCGAGCGCTGGGCGACTGCCCGCAGGATGCCGAGCGTTTCCTGCCACGAGAGCCCGCCCGGCTCCGGTGTGCCGACGGCGGGCATGATCGACGGATCCAGGGCGTCCAGGTCCACAGTCACATAGACGGTCTCACCCAATCCCGCCAGCAATTCGTTAATAGCGGCGGGATCGTTGTATTGCCCGGGCGTGTAGAGATGCACGCCGGTAACGCCAGCATCCCAGATGTGCTGCATCTCCTCGCTGCTGATGCTGCGGATGCCGGCTTGAACAACGCCGCCGTTCCCAACGATCTCCCGAACACGCCGCATCACGCAGGCATGGCTGTAGCGACTGCCCTGGTAGCTGTCCCGCATGTCCGCGTGGGCGTCGAGTTGGAGAACCGAGAGGCCGGAATGCCGTTGGGCCAGGGCGCGGACCGCTCCGATTGTGAGCGAGTGTTCGCCGCCCAGCATGACGGGCAGTTTGCCTGCGTCGGCCAATGCGCCGACGACCTCCTCAACCCGGGCAATGTTGGCCTCCGGGCCGGAGACGTCCGGTTCTAACGCAGGCAGCGTTGCGATGCCCCACTGCGCGGGCTCCAGGTCCAGGTCAGGCTCATAGAGTTCCAGGTAGCGGGATGCCTCGATGATGGCTTGGGGGCCGTCTCGCGCGCCGCTGCGGTAGGACACGGTGCCGTCGTAGGGGACGGGGAGTATGACAGCCGCGGCCCTGTCGAAGTTGGCATCATCGCCGTCGAGGGACGCAAAGCTCCAGGGAAATGCGCTGCCGTCCGGAAGAAAATTCATTGAAGTCGGCGCGTTGTTGCGCCTCTCAGGCGCTGATGAGCGTTCAGACAGACGAGGGAACCGCTGACGCGCCCGCGCCGCTCAGTTCAAGCCCCGCCTGCTTGTCCGGGAACTCCTCGAGGCCTCGATCCAGCACCTGCATCCTGACCTCGGTGATGCCGAAACGCCCGCGAAGCTCAGCGACGGCGAGTTCGGCATCGAACGGCTTGCAGGAGAAGATGTCCACGTTCAGGTAGCCGCGATCAGGGAAGGTGTGGACGCTGATGTGGCTTTCGGCGATGAGCACGAAGCCGGACACGCCCCAATCAACGGGGACCTTGCCGTCCGTGTAGCGATGCACCAACGGCTCGGAGATCTTGGTCATCCCGATGGCGTCGGGGTAAATGTCCAGCAGCTCGCGGACGAGTGACTCGTCCTGCAGCCTGTGGGCGTCAGCCCCGTACCCATCCATGACAAGGTGCATCTGCGGGTTTCCTCCAAGCAAAGAGATGAATAGCGTCCAGAGTACTAACTGCGGGGGATGTGTGTCCGGCCACCGCCCGTCCCCCACCCGGACGTGGCTTGAAGCCTTAGCCAAAAGGGATGATAGCAAACGCGGTGTGAAAGGGACAAGATTTTTTGAAGTTCGCGATCAGGTTTGATTGGGTTGCCGCACGCGCCGTCCCGCCGTTTCGCGGGCGAAGACCCAGAAGATCAACATGAAGACGCCCACGACAACGGCCGTCCCATAAAGCGCTTCCGTACTACCCCACGTATCGCTCACGAAACCCAGCAGCGGCCCGCCAACCATCAGCGCAACATCGCCGATCGTTCTGGCCATGCCCTGCGCAGTCGCCTGGCTATCCGTTGGGCTGACGTCCGCCACATACGCGATGGGGACAGGCCCTTCCATGCCCTGCGCGATGCCGAAAACGAAGATGCCGATGGCGAAAACAACGGCTGCTGAGATGAGGAGCGCCGACGCGCTGTAGCCGAGGATGACCAGACACATGAGGTAGAGCGCCATGCCCGGCACGATGACGCTCTTCCGACCGTAGCGATCGGATATCGCCCCCACGAATGGGAGAATGACCAGAGATGCGATGGCCGGAAGGGTCTGCATGATGCCAACGAAACCCTCCGACAATCCCAGGTCATTCTTGGCTATGAGGGGAAACAGGGTGAAATACCCGCCGCCGCGGACAAAAAACGCGGCGATGAAGATGAGCATGATCAGCAGGTAGCCTCTGCTCAACATGAAAGCGTAGCGATTCCACCGGGGTGTGGGCGCAGCCTGAGGCTGATTCACCGAGCTTTGCGCCACCTGGCGGCCACGTGTTTCCGGCACCATTCGCATCGTCCACAAGGCGCTCATCACTGCGACAAGACCGACCACGTAGAATGGCACACGAACTCCCAGAAATTGGGCAACAAAGCCACCAACCAATGGCCCCAACGTGATGCCTGCAATGAAGCTCCACTGAAACACGCTCAGAAGGCGGGCCCTATTGGCCGGGGTGCTGAGGTCAACCGTGGTGGCAATCCCGACAGTGATGAAGGCGCTCGAACCGATGCCCGCGATAAAACGGAAAATGATGAAGGTCACGAGCGAGCCTGCGAATGCCGAGAGCACGTTCCCGGTCGCGGCAATCAGCGCGCCGGCAATCAGGATCCAGCGCCGGCCGATTCGGTCTGAGACCATTGCCGAGGGCACATTGGTAAGGACACGAGCAAGAGCAAAGGCAAACACGGCAAACCCTATGTGGGTGCTCGTCAGACCAATCGCGTCGCCGTAAAGGGGGACGGCGGTGAGAACAGCGATTCCCTGCCCGAGGGTAAATAGAAAGGTTGCGAGGCCGATGTAAACAACGGCTCGCTGTTGATTCAAGAGCGCGATGAGACGCGAAGATTGCACTTAGGGGGAAACTCCTGCCGATGCGCACTATGCCGCGCCTGCTATTGTAACTGACGATGAGCAGGCCAATCGTACCCCCGCCGACGCGCACTCCCGTACAGTCCATGCTGCGGGAAATCGCGCCCATCATCCTGATTCTCGTCGGGGCGTTGACCGGCATCGTGTGGACGATGTCGGTGGGCGGCAGGCTGAACTCGTCCCCACCCTATCTATTCACCACAGGTATTGCCATGGCCGTTGCCCTGCTGCTCGCGACGCGCGGCGCGCCGCGATGGGGCTATCCGTGGATGGCGATGGGGATTGTGGGCACGCAGGCGCTGCTGTGGGCGCTTCTTGCCCCGGAGGACGGGGAGTTCAACGTGGCGGTGGGAATCGCGACGCTGGGCGGTCCAATCCTCGCGGCGGTCATCGGCGGAGCGATCGCTACGCGCAGTTGGGGTGACAGCGCGTTCTTCGCCGGCCTGTACCTGGCTGGGGCGTACCTGGCGCTGCCAATCATCCTGCTCCCTCCCGAAAGCGGCGCGAGAACGGACATCGAGACGTCGCGGGCGCTGGTGGCCCTGGGGCAAGGGGCGTTGATCGCTGCCTCCATCCTCTTGTGGAATCGTGGTCAAGTCCCGCAGGCGCTCGGGGCGCTGGGGGCCGTTGTGCTGGTCTCCGGCATCGCGGCGGGTGTGCTGGTGCCCGGTTCGCGCGACGACGTGCCGGAGGATCTGTCCACGTTCTTCGGGGCGGCACAAGGACCGTTCCGCATCGCCCTGCTCGTCCTGCTGATCTCGTTCGCCATCGGCGGCGCGCGGCGATTCATCTCGGGCCGAGGAATCCTCGCGCAGCAGATGCCACCGACGCACGCCGAGGAATTCGAAGAACAGGAAGACGAATACGGCCGCACGGCCTCCCTCTTCCCGCCACCTGACGCGGAATCCCCGGGCGACCCAGAACCGGCAACCGAGCCTGAACCTACGGACGCAGAGGAGGCGGATGACTCGCTACCGTCGGACCGCCGCCCGCGCCGCCGCAGACGACGGAGACGGGGTGGACGGGGCCGCAACACGCAACAAGACTGAATTTACACTTCGCCGTGCCAGGCAAAGACTCCACCTGAAGCCGACTAATACGAGCAAAAGCACAGCAAAAGCGTAAACGAGCGTGAAATGAGACAGAAATGAACTGGAAACGAAGTCTCCATAAACGGTCAAATATGAATTCAAAAACACGAAACGAACTTGAAACGAACGCGAAATAGAGCGAGAATAGAACAACGATGAGTTCGCAAACAGTCAGCCAATACATCCTGCCTAAACAGTGGATTCGCTACGACATTGAGGCCGTGGCAGGGCCACTCGTTGAGGCCAAGACGGCCGCGCAAGTTCTGAGCAGACTTCCCTACCTGCCCCAGTGGATTGCCGAGGCTCATAGGGAGCAGTTGCGGCTTGAAGCTGTGGGCACTACACGTATTGAGGGAGCGCAATTCACGCCACGAGAGCTGGAAGAAGCTCTAACAGTGCCTGACGATGCCTGGGCAGGGTTGACTCACTCTCAGCGCCAACTGAGGGCCGCCAGCGATACTTACACATGGATGCGGGAACAGCCTGCCGACCGTCCAGTCACCGCAGACCTTATTCTGGGTATTCACCGCCGTGTCGTCACTGGCTGCGATGACGACCACTGCGAACCTGGAGCACTGCGCCGCCCCGACAATAATGTGACGTTTGGCGATCCACGGTGTCGAGGAGCGGAAGGCGGTGATACTGTAGCGACCGCGTTTGAGCAACTGTGCGGGGCAATCGCCAGCGAGTTTCAGCGCCACGATCGCATTGTGCAGGCAATAGCATTGCACTATCACCTTGGCGCGATGCACCCATTCGGAGACGGCAATGGTCGGACGGCCAGAGCCCTCGAGGCGTTCATGTTGCGCGAGGCTGGGGTTAACGAAATGGTCATGGTGAGCTTGTCCAACTACTACTACGAGCACCAGCCAGAGTATCTTTCCGCTCTTTATGAATCGCGCATGAGAGGCCACGATCTGACCCCAATCTTGGCGTTTGCCCTACAAGCGATCGCGGACCGCTGTGATGTCCTTGCAAACGAGGTAACTGCACATACCAAGCGAATGCTTTTCCGGGAATTTGTCCATTCGCTCTACGGGCGCCTTCGGAGCCCCAGAAAGCGTGTCTTGGCTGAGCGACAACTGATGCTACTTGATCTTTTTCAGGACGCTGGACAACAGGATGTCGTAGCAATCGTTCAAAAGGCATGGCCCAATTATGAGGGTCTGAAATATCCTGACCGTGCTTTCACTAGGGACTTTAGTGGACTGCTCCAGATTGGTGCTATTTCCTTCATCGGGGACGGGCGATTTGAGGTTAATTTGGAATGGCCGCAAGAAGCGTCAGAAACCGAACTAGTCGAAAGATTTGAGAATCTCCCGCGCGCGATATCTTCAAACAATCCTGCGATGGCTGAGTTGAGCCGCTTACTTGGCAGACACCGGCGATAAGCCTCCATGACGCCACCGCCTCTCTCGCGCGATAATCAATCATCGCGACCGAGGGGGTGCGGCGGCAGAGTTGGAGACAGCAAGCGGCGACAGCGATAGCGGCGAGCGGCCTCGTCAGCGGAGGCGGGGTCGCTATTTCTATGGCTGGAACATTGTCGCTGCATCGTTCATGGCGCACCTCGCCTACGCGGAGCAGTTTTCCTCCACTCTCGGGCTGTTCTTCAAGCCGCTGACGGCGGAATTCGGCTGGTCTCGGACCCAGATAGCAACCGTCCAGACCATCTCCCGGGTCGTTGAGGCGGCGACTGCTCCGCTCATCGGCCCGCTGGTGGACCGTTTCGGCGGGCGCACGCTGCTTCCTGTTGGCGCGATCATCGCCGGCCTGGCGTTGATCGGCGTGACCATGATCGATGGGACCCTGATCGAGGTGGAACTCATCGACTCACTCTGGCAGTTCTACTTCGTGCGGGGATTCGTCGCCGCCATCGGTTTCACGCTGATGGGCAACCTCGTCACCAGCGTGGTCATCAACAACTGGTTCATCCGTCAGCGCGGGCGCGCCCTCGGTATTTCCACCATGGGCGCCAGCATCAGCAACGTCATCATGATTCCGGTTGCCGTCTACGTCATCGAGGAACTCGGCTGGCGGGAGATGTTCTGGATCTTCGCCATTGTCACGTGGGTGGTTGTCCTCATACCCTCAACGGTGCTCATCCGGCGCAGGCCGGAGGACATGGGATTGAGGCCGGATGGCGACGACGAGGACTCCTCGCAGAATCCCCCTCCAACCGCAGTACTGCGCGGGCAGGGAGAGACTGAATCCTCTTCGTCAGCGCGGACGGCCACGCCGGAGCCGGTCTGGACGCGCGTAGAGGCCCTTAGAGCGCCGGCTTTCTGGTTGATTGCAGGATGTTTTGCAATATCCAGCCTTGCCTTTCAGGGGATCAATATCTCGCTCGCGCCGTATGTGCAGGATCTGGGCTATGAGGAAGCCCTTGTTGCAGCGGCTCTAACGACGCGTGCCATCGTGATGGCGGTTACGCTGCCGGCTGTTGGCCTTGTAGCCGAGCGGGTGAGCATCGGCCCCGTCAGGGCGCTGCCATTCATACTCCAGACAATCGGCTGCATCCTTTTCCTGTTCGCCGACAAGGTGTATTTCCTGTTTCCGGCGTTGATCGTCTATGGAATGGGCATTACGAGCCTGGGTGTCACGCAGGAGGTATTGTGGGCAAACTCATTCGGGCGGCTGAGCCTCGGAGCCGTGCGCTCCATGGGCTTTGTGATTACGTTTGGATTTGGCGCGACAGGCCCCATCGTGATGAACTTCATCCACGATCAACTGGGATCGTATCGGCCGGCGTTCCTGATCTTCATCGCGTTCTTCGCCGTGTCCGCGATCTTGATCCTGTTCCTGCGGTCGCCGCGCCCGCCACGCTACACGAGCGCCGCAGATATGTGAGGTCACGCTCGCTGTCATGAAAAAGGGTGGGTGATGGGATTCGAACCCACGATCTCCAGGGCCACAACCTGGTGCCTTAAACCTGCTAGGCCACACCCACCACAGGGCCGCGCACAGTGGCGCATTTGCCGACTATCCAGTCTAGCAACGGCCCGTAGGGCGGGCAAGGAAGCGTGAGCGTGGCGATGATTAGCCAGTCTCCCTATGCTGGTGAGGCGCGGGGCGACCCTTCGACAAGCTCAGGGTGAACGGGGGTGACACGTGGTCGATGCAAACGACGCAGCCGGGCAGGACAGCCGCGAGTTTCAGACGCTGGTTGACATCGTTGCCCGCCTTCGCGCGCCGGACGGCTGCCCGTGGGACCGTGAACAGACGCATCAATCGTTGACGCCGTTCCTCATCGAAGAGACCTATGAAGCCGTTGAGCAGATCGATGCCAACTCTCTGCCCGGACTGCGCGAGGAGCTTGGAGACATCCTGCTGCAGGTCATGCTCCACAGCGAAATTGCTTCGGAAGAAGGCGCGTTTACCGTCAACGACGTGATTGAGGGTCTCGTCAATAAGCTTATCCGACGTCATCCGCATGTATTCGGTGACGCGCAGGCGAGCACGGCGGAGGAGGTTGCCGCTCGATGGGAGATGCTCAAGAGCGAAGAACGGCAAGGGGCGTCGCTGATGGAGGGCGTTCCCGCAAACCTGCCGGCACTGACCTACGCGCAGCGAGCGCAGGGGCGAGCGGCCAACGTCGGGTTTGATTGGCCGAGCGTGAGCGGCGTCCTTGAGAAGGTAGCTGAGGAGGCCGGGGAACTCACGGAGGCCCATGCAACGGTCGTGGATGAGAAGACGGGCGGATCACACGCCGCGATTGAATGGGAACTCGGTGATTTGCTCTTCAGCCTTGTCAATCTTGCGCGATGGATGGACATCGACGCGGAGACGGCCCTGCGTCACGCCAATCGGCGGTTCGTGAGTCGCTTCCGCGCGATGGAGGATATGGCCCGTGAACGCGGCGAGGATTTTTCTAGGCTGTCATTGGAGCAAATGGACGTCCTGTGGGAGGCGGCCAAGCGCGGAGAGTGAGGGCGTGATACACTTGTTCTAAATCGTACTGGGAGGACAAGTGAGTACTGCCATCCACAAACAGATTCTCTGCTTGGCGAATTCACGCAAATACGGGGGCAGGTGCCTCGTGGGCAAGGAGATTCTTCCTGACCGAACACTCGCATGGGTAAGGCCCGTGAGCGACTACGGGAAGGGAGAAGTGATGCCCGACGAGATGTGCTTCGAGGACGAGTCACTGCCACAGCTGCTGGATGTGATTGAAGTCCCGTTGCTGGAACCGATGCCGCTGCCCTATCAGCCCGAGAATTGGTTACTGGCCCCGGAGCCGTGGATAAAGCTTCGCGTCGGGGACAAGGCCAACATCGAGAGATGGCTCGACGCGCCCGCGCCGCTCTGGCAGAACGGCCACCACACCGCGCAGGGAAAGAACGACCGTTTCCCGTATGACGCCGCGCAAACCCTGGCAGACTCCGCGCGGTTCATAGGCGTTCCATCGTTGGATATCACCGTGACTGGACGGAAGGATGACGCGGGGACGGTTAGAAGGCAGCTTCGCGGATCGTTCACCCACGCCGGGGATGTATACGACCTCCGCATCACAGACATCGACTATGAGGAACGGTATTCAGAGGTGCGGCCCGGGAAATACCGACTAGGCAAGTCTTATCTCACCGTGACTATCGGCGAGCCCTTCCGCCCCGTTGAGCATGAGCCGGATTACCATTACAAGCTCATTGCGGCCATAATCGAGGCATAAGAGGGGGGTGCGTGATATGACTGCAACGGAGCATCCGATCTTCACGATTGGGCATTCGGATCATTCCATCGAGGATTTTGTCGCTCTCCTGGCGGACAACGGCGTCAACTTGCTCGTGGACGTGCGGTCCGCTCCCCGCAGCCGCTGGGTCCCTCACTTCAACCCTGACAATCTTGAACCCACGCTGGAACGGGCGGGAATCGACTACGCCTACATGGGCCGGGAGCTCGGCGGGCGTCCGAATGACCGCTCCGCCTACGATGCCGATGGGCGTGTTTCTTACGAGCGCGCCGCGATGGCTGATGACTTTAGCGACGCCATTGCCAGCCTCATTCGGCAGGCGGACGAGCGTCGAATCGTGCTGCTCTGCATGGAAAGGGACCCGCTTGAGTGCCACCGTGCCCTGCTTGTTGCCCGGGTGCTCGCTGAGCAGGGTGTAGAAGTGCGGCACATCCTGCCGGACGGCGGTGTAGAAAGCCACGAGGCGCTGATGGATCGTTTGCTTGAATCGCTCGGCCTGCCGCCCCAACCGGATTTGTTCCGCACCCGCGAGGACGTTATCGCCGATGCGATCCGCCAGCAGGCCGGCCGCGTCGCCTACGTTGCCGAGAGCCATGGCGAATACGCGCAAACCCACTGAGGCCGGTCGTGCGTGTCTACACAATCGGTTTCACAAAGAAATCAGCAGAATCATTCTTTGAACTGCTGCGGGATTCCGGCGCCAAACGACTCATCGACGTCAGGCTCAACAATGTCTCGCAGTTAGCCGGGTTTGCCAAGCGGGATGACCTCGCCTACTTTTTGCGAGAGGTCTGCAGCATGGAATACGAGCACATGCCGGATCTCGCGCCGACGCAGGAACTGCTCAAAGCTTATCGAGACCGTGCAATCACATGGGACGACTACGAGGCGCAATTCCTGGCTCTGATGGTCGAACGGCGCGTCGAAGATCTGCCTATCAGAGACGTACTTGACAACGCCTGCCTCCTCTGCAGCGAGGAAGCGGCAGATCAGTGCCATCGCCGCCTCATCGCCGAGTACCTGCAGGGAAAGTGGGGCGACTTGGAGATCATCCACCTTGGCTGAGATGGCCCGGCCCGCATGACGATAGGCCGCTCGCGGGATACAATAGTCGTTACGCGCCAGAGCGTAGGGTGCAGCTACGACCCCCGTCGGCGCGTCTATCACGCCTGCCCTTCGGGGAGCGTGTCGATGGTGAGGGGCATTAGCTCAGGTGGTTAGAGCGCAGTCCTGATAAGACTGAGGTCCCTGGTTCGAGTCCAGGATGCCCCACCACAGTGCACTGAAACAAGTACCATCTTCGAGCTTTGGCTGGGAGGCCTTGGACGGCCCGAGTGATGAATTCGAGCCTTCTTGAGCCCACCAGACTTGATGAGATCAA
>DAOUKW010000149.1:0-6471 GCA_034420915.1 Dehalococcoidia bacterium | reverse complement strand
CCGCTCATGCCACAATGCGACGTTTTCGAGGGCGGTAACGGCGTGGCCGCGGATGAGACGCGCCAGGCCACAGATGCGCTCGGACAGTTCGGGGTTGCGCTTGTGCGGCATGGCGGAAGAGCCGGTCTGGCCGGTGTGGAACGGCTCTTCAAGCTCAAGCACCTCTGTGCGCTGGAGGCTGCGGATCTCCGTGGCGAATTTTTCAAGCGACGCGGCGCAGAGGGCGAGCGCGGAAACGAATTCCGCGTGTCGGTCACGTGGCACGATCTGGCTGGAGATATTTTCAACCTCAAGACCCAGGAATCGGCAGGCCGTCTCCTCGACCTCAGGGGGCAGGGTGGCGTGTGTGCCGACTGCGCCGGAGAATTTGCCGACGCTGACGCTGCGCGCCGCCTGCTCAAGCCGCTGCCTCATGCGCCGCGTCTCCTCCACCCACAGCGCGAGTTTGAGGCCGAGGGTGGTGGGCTCCGCGTGGACGCCGTGCGTGCGCCCCATCATGAGAGTGTCCTTGTGCTCGACGGCGCAGCGTGTGATCGCCTCTTCGAGCTTGTCGATGCCCTCAAGCAGGATATTAGACGCGGCGCGGAGCTGCAGGGCGGTGGCCGTGTCCCACACGTCGTTGGACGTGAGGCCCTTGTGGATGTGGCGGCTCTCCGGGCCGAGGTCGCGGGAGATGGAGGACAAGAACGCGGTTACGTCGTGGCGCGTCGTCTTGAACGCCTCTTCCCAGTGCGCCATGTCGAACGTGGCGCGTTCCAGCAGGGGAATGTCCTCCGCCGGAATCTGGCCGTGCTCCGCCCACGCCTTGCAGACGGCAAGCTCAACCTCAAGCCACGTCTCGAACTTGAATTGATCCTGCCAGACGGCCTTCATAGCCTCGCGGGCGTAGCGGTCGATCATGTTGTTCCCTCACCCTAGCCCCCACCCTTCGACAAGCTCAGGGTGAACGGGGCAATTGAATTAGCCCTCCGATTGCTTTTGACGGAACGCGGCGTAGCTTTCACGGACGTGGGGATGTTTGAGGGAGAGGATGGCCGCGGCAAGGTAGGCGGCGTTGCGCGCGCCCATGGAGCCGACGGCGACGGAGGCGACGGGCACACCGGGCGGCATCTGCACGATTGAATAGAGGGCGTCAAGGCCGTTGAGGGCGCTGCCGGTGGCGGGGACGCCGATGACGGGCAGGGTGGTGTAGGCGGACATGACACCCGGCAGATGTGCCGCCGCGCCCGCGACGCCGATGAGGACATCGATGCCGCGATCCTGCGCCGTGCGGGCGTATTCCGCCGTCTTGTCCGGCGTGCGATGCGCTGAGAGGACGTTGGTCTCGTACTCGATGCCGAGGTCCTCAAGGACCTTCTGTGTTGCTTGCACCAGCTCCTCATCGGAGCGGCTTCCCATGACAATGCCAACAAGTGCGGCCATTCGCGTTACCCCCTTAGACGTGATGCCTATAGAGATTATGGCATTAGTCGGGCTGTGTGACGGCGCGGAGGGCGATGTCTTTGCGGTAGTGAGCGCCCTGGAATTGGACGCGGGCGGCGTTTGCGTAGGCTTTCTCGCGGGCCTGCTCCATGGTGTCGCCGAGCGCGGTGATGGTGAGGACGCGGCCACCGGCGGTGAGGAGTTTGCCGGTTGTGGGATCGAGGCGGGTTCCGGCGTGGAATACGGGCGCGTCGTAGTCAAGGGTGTTGAGGCCGGTGATTTCCAGGCCGGTCGGATGATTGCCCGGATAGCCCTCGGAGGCGATGGCGACGCCGACGGCGGGCTGGGGGCTCCATTCGAGATGCACGTCTTCGAGTTTGCCGGCCGCCGTTGCAGTGGCGAGTTGGAGGAAATCGGACGTGATGCGGGGAAGGACAACCTGCGCCTCCGGGTCGCCCATGCGGGAGTTGAATTCGATGACCTTGGGGCCGTCGGCAGTGAGCATGAGTCCGGCGTAGAGGATGCCGCTGTAGGGCGCGCCGATCTCAACCATGCGGCGCAGGACGGGGCGGATGATTGTGTCACGGATGTCCGCCATGAGCTTGTCTGTCACGAACTCCGGCGGACTGTATGATCCCATGCCGCCCGTGTTAGGGCCTTTGTCATCGTCGTAGATGCGCTTGTAGTCGCAGGCAGGAGGAACGAGGATCATCTGCTCGCCGTCGCAGAACGCGAAGACGGAGAGTTCCACGCCCGACAGCGCATCCTCGATGATCACCCTGTCTCCTGACTCGCCGAAATCGCGGAGGCGCATGACATGGTGCAGGAATGTAACGGCATCCTCCTCCGTTTCACAGACGGCGACGCCCTTACCGGCTGCGAGACCGTCCGCCTTGATGACGTGGGGCGCCGGGTGGGCGCGGACGTACTCCCCCGCCTGCGAGTAATTGTCAAATTGTCTCCATGCGGCGGTGGGGACGCCGGCGTCGTCCATGACCTGCTTGGCGAACGACTTGCTCCATTCGAGTTTGGCCGCCTCGCGTGTCGGGCCGAGACAGAGGATACCGGCTTCGCGCACTGCATCGCCCAGTCCGGCAGCGAGCGGAGCCTCCGGACCGATGATGACGAGTTCGACGTTTCGTTCAACTGCCGCCTGGACGATGGCTTCAGTGTCGGTGGCAGGGATAGGTAGGTTCTCGGCGATGGATGTGGTGCCGCCGTTGCCGGGGGCCATGAAGAGCTCTTCAAGACCGGCGCTCTGCCTGAGCTTGACGGCTATGGCGTGTTCGCGCGCGCCGCCGCCCACGACCAGGACGCGAGAGGGATTATCGACGGCGGCGGGGTGGAGGCGGTGATGGGTGTCGGGCATGGCAGGCTCACGCGGGAGGCGAATCACATACGGGTTGAAACTGCCGCCGCGCTGCCGCACGAAGAGGCCGCCGTCGTCCGCATCCGTGAACAGCACGCCGTCGGGGGAGCGAACGCGGGTGGAGACGAAACGGGGCGAGCGCGGGAAGAGGATGAGCAAGAGAACCCCCGGGACGATGCCGATGACGGCCAGCACGATTGCCGTTTCGCCGGAGATGCCGCCGCCCCAGTACACCAGTCCGGCGTAAACGGCAATGCCGAAGAGGAACCCGATCATGAGCCGCAGCCAGAGAATGTGGCGTATCGGGTCGCGGTTTGCGAGGAATGCGCCGACGCCTAGCAGGACGAGCATTGCCCCCCACATTCCGAGGAGGATGACGTTCACTTGTTCAAGGTCGAGGAGTTCGATGACGGGGCGCGGAAAGAGGGCGGTAACGACGCCGATGATGATGAACACGACGGCGAGTGCCATAAGGGTGACACGCAGGAGAATGGTTTTTAGCATGGGGTCACCGGGCCGGGGACGTGGTTATTCCCACTCTATCGTTCCCGGGGGTTTGCTCGTGATGTCGTAGACCACGCGGTTGACGTTCGGGGCCTCGTTAGCGATCCGCGATGAGATGCGCGCAAGCAGGTCATAGGGCAGTCGAGCCCAATCGGCGGTCATGGCGTCTTCCGACGTGACGGCGCGGATGGCGATGACGTTCCCATACGTTCGGAAGTCACCCTGCACGCCGACGGTGCGGGACGCGGTGAGCACGGCAAATGACTGCCAGAGCTCGCGCGTCAGGTTGGCGTTGCGGATCTCCTCGTTGACGATGGCGTCGGCCTCACGGAGCGTATGCAGACCCTCCCGCGTCACCTCGCCGAGGATACGGATGGCCAACCCTGGCCCGGGGAATGGCTGCCGCCAGACGATTTCGTCCGGCAGGCCGAGTTCTGAGCCGACGGCGCGCACCTCGTCCTTAAAGAGGTAGCGCAGCGGCTCAACCAACTCCAGGCGCATCTCCTCCGGCAGACCGCCTACATTGTGGTGAGTCTTGATGACGGCGGAGGCGGTGTTGTCTGCCGTCAGACTCTCGATGACATCGGGGTAGGTAGTGCCCTGCACGAGGAAATCGACTTCGCCGAGCTTGCCGGCTTCCTCCTCGAACACCCAGATAAACTCCTCACCGATCGTCTTGCGCTTCGTCTCCGGGTCGGTGATTCCTTCCAAACGCTCCAGGAACCTGTCCGTGGACTCGCTGACGATGAGATTCATGTGGAGATTGCGCTCGAATGTCTCGCGCAGGCGCTCCGGTTCATCCTTACGGAGCAGGCCGTTGTTGACGAAGATGCAGGTGAGCCGGTCTCCGATGGCGCGGTGGACGAGGGCGGCGGCTACTGCCGAATCGACCCCTCCCGACAGCGCACAGATCGCGTGGCCGTCTCCCACCTGCTCGCGGATGTGCGCCACCGTTGCGTCGACGAAATTGGCGGCGGTCCACGTCGGCTCGCACTTACAGACCCTGAACAAGAAATTCTCAAGCAGCTGCTTGCCGTTGGGCGTATGCACGACCTCCGGGTGGAATTGCAGCCCGTAATAGCCGGAATCGTTGGCCATTGCAGCGATGGGGGAATTGTCCGTGAATGCCAGCGTCTGGAAACCCGCCGGAGGGGTCGTCACGTGGTCGCCGTGGCTCATCCAGACCGGCATCGTTGGCGGCAGGTCCTCGAGAAGCGGATCGGCAATCGTAGCGGCGCGATGGAGCACGGAGTGGCCGTATTCGCGGCGCGTGGTGTTCTCGACGGCGCCGCCAAGCTGGTGGGCAAGAAGCTGCATCCCGTAGCAGATGCCGAGAATCGGCACGCCCGCCTCATAGACCTCTGCGGGGGCCATGGGCGCGTCCGGTTCATAGACGCTTGCCGGGCCGCCGGAGAAGATGAATCCCTTTGGCCGGAGCCGTTGGATATCCTCCCACGGCATCGTCGCGGGCACCACCTCGCAATAGACGTTCAGCTCACGGATGCGGCGGGCGATGAGCAGGCTGTACTGGGAGCCAAAGTCGATGACAACGATGAGGTCGCGGGCAGGGGGCTGTTCCGTGTCTGCGTCAGGGTGGCGCGCCTCGGCGTGCTGGGCAATCTCAAGGTAGGTCGCGATTTCGCGATCATCGCCCGTGGCGATGCGGTGGCTCACACCAGGTTGCTCGTTGCTCACGTGCGCTGCCAGTCCCCCCAAGGACATCCCATTGACGCTCAGCCTACTAACCGGTGCTATACTTGGTCAAGGAGTCACCACGTGACCGATCAAACCGTCGTAGACGAGGCAGAAGTCAAGGCAAGCGACCCAGAGCTTCAGATTCGCGCAGCAGTCGTGATGCTTCGGGTTGGCGGGATTGTGTGCTTCCCGACGGATACCCTCTTCGCGCTTGGCGCAGACGCATTTAATGCCGAGGCAGTCGAACGGGTCTACCGCGCCAAAGGCCGCGACCACGGGCAGGGACTACCGGTGCTGCTCGCGGATGCCGAGCAGCTCAACAAGGTAGCCATCGACCTGCCGGACAGCGCATGGAAACTGGCTGATCGGTACTGGCCGGGCGCGCTAACGATGGTCGTCAAGCGCTCGCCGGACCTGCCGGATATCGTCAGCGGCGGCGCAACAACAGTGGCCGTTCGCGTTCCGGACCATCCCACCGCACGCGACCTGATCCAGGAATTTGGACGGCCCGTCATCGGTACGAGCGCCAATCGCTCCGGTTCATCCGACGCCCGCTCCCTTGACGACGTGCTGGAGGAACTCGGCCCGTGGCTGGACTATGCGGTGGGGGAGGGAACTCTGCCCGCCGGTCAGCCGTCCACCATCGTTGATCTGACAACCAGCCGGCCTCAGGTGTTGCGAGAAGGCGCGATCCCGTCGGATGAAGTCATTGCCGCCATCGCCGACTCTGATCCCAACGAGGGGCAGAATCCGCGCGGCAGGCGAACACGCGTCAGCTAGAGAGCGGCGGCTAGAAGGCCTCGTTCGGACGTACTGACCGGTGTGGGATGGACGTTCCGATGGAAGCTCCCGCGTCTCTCGACAGGTTCCGATCCACAATCGATGAGGCCATTGCTCGTATCCTGACCGGCCGTGAAGGCCAACTATTTGACATGATGCGTCACCACCTTGGGTGGGAGGACGGTGAGCTTACCCAGGGCGGCAAATACCTTCGGCCCACCCTCGCGCTGGTGACGGCGGAGGCGTGCGGCGGGAACTGGGAAGACGCGCTTCCTGCCGCGGTCGGGCTGGAGCTGCTGCATAACTTCTCACTGATTCACGACGATATCCAGGACGAGAGCTCATACCGTCGCAATCGCCCAACGGTGTGGAGCAGATGGGGAGCGTCACAGGCGATCAACGCGGGCGACGCGATGCACGCCCTCTCGCAGCTTGTCGTATTGCGGATGGCGGAGGACGGCTCGCCGCCGCAAAGCGTTCTTCACGCGGTAAAGATGCTGGATGAGACGTGCCTTGCGTTGTGCGAGGGGCAGACAGCGGACATGGATTTTGAGAGCCGCGCCGACGTGACGGTTGACGATTATAAGACGATGATCGGCAACAAGACGGCAGAGGCATTCCGATGCGCGTTGGAGATCGGCTCTGTGTTTGCGAACGGATCAGTAGAGCAGGGCAGCCTGCTGGGTGAGGCGGGATTCGAG
>DAOUKW010000148.1:0-1874 GCA_034420915.1 Dehalococcoidia bacterium | reverse complement strand
AGGCTGCCCTACGCAAAACGCACGCGCTACGAAGTCGCGGACCGGTTCTACAACATCTATTACCTGCTGCGGTTCTCGCGCGCAGGTCGCGAGCCACTCGAACGACTCGTCGGCTTCCTTCACGATCTGTTCGGCCCGTCCGGGATGCGAACCATGTACCCAGTCACACTGGCAACGTTGCGCAATGATGGTATCGGGACACACGAACTTTCCGAGCTGCTGGGCGTCTTTGCCGGTCACGTCGCACGGGACATAGGGTTCGAAGGCCGCGATGATTGGCGAAACCACGCGGTCGCCATTGTCGTTGAACGCATCGGTCCGGACGCGCCTGTCGTGAAGGAAATTGTCGACGCGTTCTCACGTCAAACGCGTGGAAATAATTTCCAAGAGTCGATCTTGGAAGCCACGAAACTGGTGGATGACGGGCGCTTCGTGGAAGCAGGGGAGCTACTGCAGGAGTTCGTCGAATGCGATCCTCATGACGCCGTCGCTTGGCTGATGCTTGGGTCGGTCCTGGTCCAGCAGAGTCGTTTCGAAGCCGCCTTGGTCCCACTGGAGCGTGCTGCGGATTGTGACCCTCCAGATTATGTAATGGGGTTCAGCGCTTGGGTGCGGGCGTTGAGAGGAATCGCTCTCTTTGGAATGGATAGACGTGACGAGGCGATCGTCAGCTTCGAGCAGGCGTCTCAGCAAGACGAATCTCAGGAAGAAGGTTCCGCTTGGCGTTTGGCTGCATCCTTCGCATCCATGGCCGCCGGAATGCTTCTGGAAAACTCTGATCGACATGAGGATGCCGCCGCTGCTTTGCAGCGATCATCGGAACACGTTCGCACGGATGACGCGCCTGAGTTGCGCCGAATGGCGGCCGCGTCCCTGGCGAAGAAGGGCGATCTTCTTGTCAAGATGAACCGCGATGAAGAGGCCATTTGTGCAAGGATGAGAGTTGCGGACTATGTCCTTGACACCGACTCGGAGGAACTGCGCCAAGAGGCGGTACGGGCTCTGTCGGAGAATGGATACTCGCAAGCCCTTGGAGACAATTACGAAGGGGCGGTCGAATCGTGGAAGCGGATGACCGGGTTCGTCTCCGTGAGCGATTCAGTGGAGCTGCGTGAGGTCGCTACGACCGCTGTGCTTGCCGAAGGAGTGATTGGTCTTCTGCACGGGGAGCAGGAAGAGCTGGCTGCCGCGCACCGATTCGCGAGGGCATATATCTGCCGTGATGATCCACTCGAGTCGCGTCGTTCTATCGCCAAGGTGATGTGCCTTGCAGGAGATTTGTTGCTTTCGATCGATAGATACGATGCGGCGGAGTCCTCTTTTGGAATGACGACGGAATTCGACCCCGATCTCGATGAATCATGGGCCGGTCGGGCAGACGCTCTATTGTTCCAGGGCGACGATGCCCGTCTGTCCGAGGCAGGAAAGTACGCTCGCCGAGCTGTGGAATTGGGACCAGATAATCCAAACGCTTTGTTGACGATCTCCGATGTTCTGGCCCGTCGGGACCGTTGGAGTGAAGCGCTGGATCAACTCGAACGCTCCGTGCGCATCGGCGCCAAGGAACTCGTGGACAAGCAGAGTCGCCGCTTGACGGAGTTATTGATCGGGGCGTCGGTGGCGGGGCAAGTGCGGCGTGTCCAGGAGTTGATGGCAGAGTCCACGCTGGCAGAACGGATGGAGCCCTTGTGGCATGCCGTACGCGTCGAGCTGGGCGAGGAACTTGAGCCCGTGCCGAAGGAGATCATGGATGCGGTGATTGAAGTCAGACGGAGAATCTCCGGGAACGACGGAAGCGAGCGCGAGACGGTCGGGGACGTGTAGGGGAGGATCGCTCACGGCAGTACGCTTGGCCAGCGCAGTGGTCGCAATGA
>DAOUKW010000147.1:0-3763 GCA_034420915.1 Dehalococcoidia bacterium | reverse complement strand
ACTCTGGGCGTTCCCTGCCTGCCGTGTCCCGCGCGATGGACGAAACGCGGGACGGGGAGGGGGCAGGTCAGATCTTCACGCCCGTCGTGCCGGTTCAGCTGCCCCGGCCGCTGAGCATCGCGGCCGGTCAAAGATAATAACGCTGTGCCGTGTCGAATGGTTAGCACTGCGCGCCGGAGGGTTAGCACAGGCAAGAGATTTGACCGGCTTTGCGCCGCATAACTAGAATGATGCTCACCCGCAAATGGCCACGGCGACGCGGTTGACACGGGTTCAGTGGGCGGTTAGCTCAGTTGGTTAGAGCGCAGCGTTGACATCGCTGAGGTCAGAGGTTCAAATCCTCTATCGCCCACCACTTTTTCTACGACAGATTCCAGGTGATTGTTGCGCTCCAACTCAAGATCAGCAGGGATTCGACCGGCGAAGATGAGACTCAGGCTGATTCGGTTGAGCATGCTTAGGGTGTAAACTTTAATGGCCACCCCATCAGGGGAAGTAAGGAGAGGCAGCGGCTGACCATGCCGCCCTCTTTCGAGCTATGTTTCCGTGCCGCCAGAGTTGTTGGCAAGGAGGTGGAGATGAAGCACCCAATTGTTGCCACCCTGTTGCTCGTCATGTCCTGCATGCTGGTTGTCGGCGCTGCGGCGGGCTGCGACGGAGAGGATGATCCGGAGACCTACCGCATCGGCGTTATGGCGGCGCTCACCGGCCCCGGCGAAACGTACGGGAACCTCTCCCACCGGGCCATGCAGTTGGCGATGGAGGAAATCAATGAGGCCGGCGGCATCAATGGCACGCCGCTTGAGTTGATCGCCGAGGACTCCAAGTGCAACGCCCAGGACGCAATCACCGCCTACAACAAGCTGACGGACGTGGACGACATCAAGATTATCCTTGGCACGTCGTGCAGCGGAGCCATGCTGGGCGCCGCGCCGCTGGCCGAAGAAGACGGCGTTATCCTCTTCTCCTCATCGGCAACCAACCCGGATATCGCAGACGCGGGCGACTACATCTTCCGCACGGCCATCAGCGACGAAAAACTGGGCATTGAGACGGGGAACCTGCTGTGGGCAGACGGCATCCGAACGCTGGCCACCATCTCCGAGCAAACTGACTACGCGGAGGGTGTGCGACGTGGAGTGTCCGAGCGATTCGAAGCGCTGGGCGGGGAGATCGTCGGCTTCGAACGGTATCAGACCGAGACGCTGGACTTCAGAGCACAGCTCACCGTCTTGCGCGGCCTGAATCCGGACGGGCTGCTGGTGGCGGCGCAGGGCGAGGCCAGCGCGGGCTCAATTCTCAAGCAGGCGCGGGAGATCGGGTATGAAGGCCCGATCTATAGCGAAGTCGTCACCATCGGGTCGACGGCGCTTGAGGTTGCCGGCGAGGCGGCAACGGGTCTCAAGGCCGTGATTGCCGATCTGGACCCGGCCAATGACAAGGGCCAGAGCGTTCTTCAGGCCTTCCGGGCCAGGTACGATTACCTGACACTGCCCTGGTACCTGGGCTCCGCCTATGACAGCGTGTACATCACTGCGGAATGCCTGAAGGAGACGGAGGATGATCAGGACGCGGACGCGTTCCGGGATTGCCTCTATGACGTCACGTGGAGCGGCACGATCGGCAATAACTACTCATTTGACGACCGTGGCGAGGTCGTGGGTCTCTCCAACGTCGTGATCGAGATTCTCCCGCTTGCCGAGCGAACCGAGGAAAACCAGGGCTATCGCGTCCTCGGGCCCGCCCCGACCGGATAGTCGACCACATTGCAGGGAAACGGGCGGCGCTCCCTTCAAGGGAGCGCCGCCATTGTTGTCTAGGCGGGAGCGCCGCTCTCCTCGGCGGGCTCGATGCGCACATCCGGCAGCCAACTCAGCCAGCCGGGCAGATACCAGTTGCGCGCTCCCAGCATCTCCATCGTTGCGGGCACGAGCACGGAACGGACCAGCGTCGCGTCCAGGAGGATAGCGACCGAGAGACCAAAGCCAACCTGCTGATTGATGATTGTCTGGCCGGAGGCGAACGCGCCGAAAACGGCGACCATAATGAGAGCCGCGCCGGTGATCAATCCGGCTGTCTCCCGCAGTCCGAATGCCACCGCCTCACGGTTATCGCCGGTCTGGTCGAACCGTTCCCGGATACGGCTCAGCAGGAAGACGTGGTAATCCATCGAGAGGCCGAACAGGATGGAGAAGAGGAACAGGGGGATCCAAACGTCGATGACGGCTGCCTCCTGGAATCCAAGCAGGTCCCGACCGTAGCCCTTCTGGAAAACGAGGACCAGCAGGCCGTATGCCGTTCCGACGGATAGAAGGTTCATGAAGACGGCCTTGATGGGGATCACAATTGAGCGGAACACCAGCATCAGGATGAGGAAACTCACGCCCAGCACAAACGCGAAGACGATGGGGGTGTACTGTTCGACGACATCGAAGACCTCAGCCGCCACAGCGGTATTGCCGCCAACAAGCACCTCCGCGTCCACGCCGTCAAACGCGGCCGGAATATGCGTATCCCTCATGGTGTTCACCGCATCGACGGCGGCATGGCTCGCGGGCTCGCCCGGGATGACAACCCGCAGCAGGCCAAGGTCATTGGCGAGGTTCGGCTCAAGCAGGGTCGGCAATGGGAATGCGGGATCGGCCAGCAGCGCGCCCTGGAGCCGTTGCACCGCGCCCATGACGTCCGGGTCTGACAGATCGCCGTCAATGACGACCTCAGCCGGATTAATCAGGCCGAATGAGAACTCCTCCTCCATGACAAAGAAGGCTTCTCGGGTCTCCGCCTCTTCGGGAAAGACGTCCACTCCGTTCAGGCCCGTCTCGATGTCGAAATAGAAATACGTGGCAACAACCATCGGAGCGCCGACAAGCACGACACTCAGCAGGGGATTGCGCATGACGATGTGGGTGATCCGATCCCAGAAACCGCCCTCGTGTTCCTGTCTCCCCCCGGGTTGAGACCGTCCGAATCTGGGTATGGACAACAGATTGACCCGATGCCCCAGGAGGGCAATGACCGCCGGGAGGAGAGTCAGGCTGGCCGCCACGGCAATGATGACAACGAGGATCGCTCCGATGGCGAGCGACTGGAAGAACCCGAACGGGACGACGAACATGCCGCAGAGCGCAACAACCACCGTTGCGCCGCTGAACAACACGGTTCGGCCCGCCGTCTCACCCGCCTTTGCCGTCGCGTCAAAGGCGGACAGCCCTCTCTCCAACTCTTCCCGGAATCGCGAAATGATGATGAGAGAGTAGTCAATGCCCACCGCCAGGCCGATCATGATAATCATCAACTGGACAAAGAAGACCAGCTCGTAGAACTGTCCGATGATCGCCGCAAGTCCCAGCGCGGCGATGACACAGATAAGTGAAAGTCCAATCGGGACAAGCGCCGCGACAACAGCGCCGAAGAGCAGCACGAGGATAATCAGCGCGACGGGGATGCCGACACGTTCACCCTGCTGCAGGTCCCGCTCGGATAGTTCGTTGCGTTCGAGAGAGATGCTGGCGTCACCGACTGTCAGGACACGGAAACCTTCCTTGCCGTTCTCCTCTTTCGCAAGGTCAAGAAGATAGTGAACGTTGTCTTCCGCCTCCTGCAGGTCGCCCGTCATGATGACCGGAACCAGTGTCGTGCGCCGGTCCTGAGACACGAGGACAGCGGCCTGCAGGGGGTTCTGTTGGCTTAGCGCGTAGTAGTTCAGGGTCTGGTCAACGACGTCATCGCCCAATGCCTGAATCTGTCCGGTTAGCGATGT
>DAOUKW010000146.1:0-2239 GCA_034420915.1 Dehalococcoidia bacterium | reverse complement strand
GGCTGCGCCTCTTCGCCGTTCAGCACGCCGCGCGACTGCTCCAGCATCTCCTCGAGCGCCAACCGTCCCGCGCCGGACGCCGACTGATAGGTATCTACGATGATGCGCTTGATGGGGTTTTGGCGATGCAGCGGCCACAGCGCGACAACCATCTGGATGGTCGAGCAGTTGGGGTTGGCGATGATGCCGTTGTGTTCGAATGCGTCATCCGGGTTGACCTCCGGCACAACAAGCGGCACGTCAGGGTCCATGCGCCACGCGGACGAGTTATCGACAACCACGGCGCCCCGCTTTGCGGCCTCGGGCGCGAGCTGCTTGCTGGTGCCGCCGCCCGCCGAGAACAGCGCAATGTCGACGTTCTCAAAGGCATCCGGCGTCGCCTCGATAACCTCATGCTCGTCGCCCATCGCCTTGAGACGCTTGCCCGCGGATCGCGCGGAGGCCATGAGCGTCAGGGACGACATGGGAAAGCCGCGCTCCTCAAGCACGTTGATGAACGTCTCGCCCACAAGCCCGGTTGCGCCGACAATCGCGACGCGCGGCCGATCGCTGTTCGCCATCATTCCCCTTTCTGTTCCGGCCACAGCAAAGCGCCGAGGCCATACGTCAGTTGCCCGCGCCGGTTGCCTATTTCTCGAATCGCGAGCAGAACGCCCGGCATATAGCTTTCCCTGTCTATTACATCATGACGAAGCGTCAGCGTCTCGCCCGGCCCGCCGAGAAGCACCTGCTGATGCGCCATCAGGCCCGGCATCCGCACGGAGTGGATGGCGACGCCGCCGATGTCTCCGCCGCGGACATCATCCACATTGACCACCTTCGACTCAGCATTCGTGAACGCCCTGCCATCTCTTCCTTCTACCATCGTACGCGCGGTGGCCATTGCCGAGCCCGAAGGTGAGTCAGCCTTGCCCGCGTGGTGCATCTCGATAATCTCCGCGTGGTCGAAATGTCGTCCCGCCTCACGCGCCACACGCTCCAACACCGCTGCGCCGAGGCTGAAGTTGGGACCGACCATCACGCCGATGTTGTGCTCGGCGGCGATGGATCGCAGTTCTTCAAGGATTTCAGGCGTCAGCCCGCTGGTGCCGGTGACAAAGTCGGCGTTGTGTTGGGCGGCAAGCCGCGCGGCGGGAAGAATAGCCTCCCTGATGGTGAAGTCCACCACAACATCCGGCGTGGTTTCGCGGAGCAGGGAGTCAAAATCACTATGTTGCGTCACGTCACCGTTTGGCGCGTGAGCATGGAAACCAGACCTGCTAACCGAAGCAACAAGCGAAACGTTGTCAGCGTTGGCGATGGCGTTCAGCAGGACGCGCCCCATACGGCCGGTGGCGCCGTGAACAGCGACTGTGATGCCGGGGCGCGCTGCCATGGTTTTGCCTACATGCGGCGGCGAGGAGATCGATCGCCCTCAGGGCGGCGCGGGCGGTCACGGTCGCCGTCCGGCCTGCGCCGTGGCGGCCGGCCATTGCCACCGGGGCGTGGACCACGATCGCGGTCGCCGAAGCGGCGTCCGCCGGCATCGTTGCGGCCCTGCCGTTGATCGAATGGCGCGCCGGTATTCACTTCCGCGCCCTCCGGCGGCGTCTCAGCGTCCGGCTCGATCAGCGCGCGGCGAGAGAGGCGTATGCGACCCGTCGGATCGATGTCCGTCACAAGAACCTCAACCTCATCGCCAACCTTGATTACGTCCTCGACGCTGCCGACGCGGTAGTGCGCCAATTCTGAAATATGAACCATGCCGTCCCGTCCCGGCGCGAGTTCAACAAACGCGCCGAAATCGGTCGTACGCACAACCTTGCCCTTGAACGACTCGCCGACCTCGATGTCCTTGGTCAGCCGCTCGATCATGCCGATGGCCCTGTCCGCAATATCGCCGTCAGACGCGCCGACGAACACCGTGCCGTCGTTCTCCACGTCCACGGTCGCGCCTGTCTCTTCCACGATGCTGCGGATGGTCTTGCCACCGGGACCGATGAGCGCGCCGATGCGCTCCGGGTTGATCTGGATGCGTGTCATTCGCGGCGCGAACGGACTCATCTCAGTGCGGGACTCGGCAATGGTCCCACTCATGTGGGCAAGCAGCTCAAGCCGGGCGGTCTTGGCCTGGTCAAGCGCGCGCTCCATAATCTCATCGGTGATGCCGGTGAGCTTGATATCCATCTGCAGGGCCGTCACGCCCTCGGCGGTGCCCGCCACCTTGAAGTCCATGTCGCCAAGGTGGTCCTCAAGACCC
>DAOUKW010000145.1:0-11632 GCA_034420915.1 Dehalococcoidia bacterium | reverse complement strand
AGGCGTCCTCACACTGGGCAAAGGGGCGGGCACTGATTGAGCAAGCGGGGCTGCCTGAGGATGGCGCGGCGACGCTGATCGAGATCGGGGATTATCTGATAAGCAGAGAGATGGAGAAGAACAAAGGGAAGGGATCGGATGGATTCCGGCTTGCGCCGGAATGAGGGGAGTCACAAAAAACGGGGCGGGTCATTGACCCGCCCCGCTCTTTTTGCGATTTCGCGGCTGTTACGCCGGGACGTTTGCCTTGAGGAAGGCGAGGGTCTTCTCCCATGCGTCGGCGGAGGCCTCAGCGTGGTGGCCCTGGCCGGAGTCATTGAAGAAGCCGTGCGTCGCGCCCTCGTAGATGTGCTTTTCGACAGACTTGCCGCGCGCGTTCAACTCGCTCTCCAGCTCATTGGCGCGATCCGCCTCGTCGCTGCCGTAGACGGCGAGCACCGGGGAGTTCACGTTGTTCAGCAGGTCGGCGGGATCAGGGATGCCGCCGTAGTAAACGATCGTCGCGGAAACGCCGTCATCTTCCGTCGCGGTCAGCAGGGAGACCCCGCCGCCGAGGCAGTAGCCGATGACGGCAACGCTGCCGTTTGAGGACTCACAACTCTTGATGTAGTCGATGGCTGCGCGGGTGTCGCGAACTGCGCGGCCGCGATCGAGGCCCATCGCCAGCTTCTGCGCCTCGGAAGGCTCATTCACGACATCGCCGTGGAACAGGTCAGGCGCGATGGCGGTGTAGCCCTGTCGCGCGAATCGGCGAGTGACGTCCCGGATGTGCTCATCAAGGCCCCACCACTCCTGGATCACGACGATGCCCGGGTACTTGCCCTCCGCCATCGGATAGGCCGCATACCCCTTCACCAGGTCAACGTCGTGAGAGACAATCGTGTCCGGCATCTTTTCCTCCCCAGAATCTTTGCCACATTTCTCGTGAGTATCGGACGCCGCGCCATATGCGGCATTCCCCCACCACGCCCCATCGTAGCAGTCAGGCAGGGGAGTGTGAAGAGAGACGCAGACGGAAATGCCTGCTTGGAGGGTGCTCCCGTTCGTGGTGAGCCTGTCGAAACATGAACGGGAGCAGTTCCTTGCCGCGTGGCAGGGCAGCCCGTAGACTTGTGTGAACCAACGGGAGGGGGCGCGCAATCGCTAACCAATCCTTAACTGTTCAAGAGGCCGCGCAGCGTGTAGCGGAAAGCGTGGCCTCCGTCATCGTCGGTAAGGATGACGTTATTGAGCTGGCTGTCACCGCGCTGCTGTGCCGTGGGCACCTGCTCTTTGAGGATGTGCCCGGGAGCGGCAAGACGACGCTGGCCAAGGCGTTGGCCGCCTCGTTGGGCTGTACGTTCAGTCGGGTGCAGTTCACGCCGGACCTGATGCCGGCGGACATCACGGGTATCAACTACTACAATCAGCGGTCCGGGGATTTTGAACTTCGCAACGGGCCGATCTTCTCGCAAGTCCTGTTGGCCGATGAGGTGAACCGCGCAACACCGCGGACACAGTCGGCTCTGCTGGAGGCCATGCAGGAAGGGCAGGTGACGATTGAGGGCGAGACCCTGCCGCTGCCAGCGCCCTTCATGGTGATGGCCACGCAGAACCCCATCGAACTTGAGGGAACGTTCCCGCTGCCGGAGGCGCAGTTGGATCGATTCCTCATGCGGCTGAGTCTCGGCTTTCCCTCGGCAGAGGAAGAGATTCGGATGATCCATCGATTCAACGCGGACGACCCGCTGAAACACGTACGACCGGTTCTTACGACCCAGGAGCTGCTGTCGCTGCAGGACCAGATTGCGACTGCGCGGGTGGAGCCGGCGCTGGAGGACTATATCATCAGCATCGTTCACTCCACGCGTGACCATCCCTCACTGGACCTCGGCGCGAGCCCGCGGGCGTCGCTGGCGCTTCACCACACGTCACAGGCGTTGGCGCTGCAGCAGGGGCGGGACTATGTGACGCCGGACGACGTGAAGCGTCTTGCGCCGTACGTGCTGACTCATCGCGTCATCCTGAATGCACAGGCGCGGCTGCGCGGGCTGACATCCCTTGACGTCGTGGACGACGTTCTCCGCACGGTTCCCGTGCCGATCAGCGGGCAGCCGGAAGACGATGCCGTGGCCGAAGGGGTGGCCGCGGACCACTAGACATGCTCACGCTCACCGGGGGCTGGGTAGCCACATTCGGTCTGCTGATGATCATCGGCCTTGCGACGGGGCAAGGCCTGCTAGTAGGACTGGGCGCGCTCATTATCCTGACGTACCTGGTTGCGTATGGGTGGAACCGTGTAGCGCTGGCGCGGGTGACGTTTGAGCGGTCGCTGTCCGAGACACGGGCGTTCGTGGGTGATGACGTGACCGTTCAATTGCGGGTGACAAACCGCAAGGCGATTCCCATGCCGTGGGTCACGCTTGAGGACCAATTCCCGTCCGGGCTCGACGAGGCGGACAAGCCGCGCACGATTCGCGTGGAGCAGGGATCCTACACGACAACACGCTCAACGTCGCTGGCGAGATACGAACGGGTGACGTGGCGATTCACGATGGAGTGCAAGAAGCGGGGACTGTATCGATTCGGCCCAGCAAGCGTGACGAGCGGAGACGTGTTCGGATTCTTCTTCTCGGAGCGTCTTGAGCCGCAGTGGGATCACGTCATCGTCTATCCGCAGACTCTGCCTCTGCCCGCATTGGGTATTCCGGCGCGGCGTCCGTTCGGCGAACAGCGCGGCGGCCAGCCGTATCACGAAGACCCCAGCAGGCTGCGGGGCCTGCGGCCATACGAGCCCGGTGATGCCCTGAGGCGCGTGGACTGGAAAGCGACGGCGCGTTCACAGGCGCTGACAGTGCGGCTCTTCTCGCCGTCCGTTTCTGAAACGATGATCCTTGCTCTGAACGCGCAGACGCTGACGGCTGCAGAGGGGCAGTGGGGCTATTCGCCCCTGCTGCTTGAGCGGGGAGTGACGGCGGCGGCATCCATTGCGGAATGGGCGTATGCGCGAAAGATGTCATTCGGGCTGATGACGAATAGCGTCTCGCCGTTAACGGACGAGCCGATCCGCGTGATGCCGAATCGCACGCGTGAGCAGCTAACGACGGTACTGGAAAGCCTCGCGGTTGTGACGCCATTGGGACGGCAAGCGATGGGACAGTTCCTGTTGGAGCAGACGCGGCGCTTGCCGGTTGGCGCAACTGTTGTATTGGTCACGAGCGTAATCGACGAGGAGACGATCGACGCGCTGCACAGCCTGCGGCGGGCGGGGGCAAGGCCAAGCGTGGTCTGGACTTCCGAAACGCCGTCGCCCCTGCTGTCTGATCCGGACATCATCGTCCATGAGATTGGGCATCAGATGGCGCAGTTGGAGCACGAAGCGGTCTTCCGACCGGGGGTAACTCGCCGCGTTGAGCACGCCGTTCCAACACAGGCGGTGATGGAATGAGGTGGGCGCCGCTGGCACTGGAGGGAGCGCGCCTCACGATGGAGGTGGCGTGGATTACCATTGCGGGCGCTCTTGCGCTGCTGATGATCGGGGCCGGTGAGAGCCTTGTTCCCGTCTGGCTGGCGCTGATCGTCACCGTATCCGGCTATATCCTTACCCGCTGGATTGTTCCTGCAGGCGCGACCATGGCGGCGGCGCGGGGCATCGTGGCCGGAGGCGGCGCAATTGTTATCTATCTTGGCATTGCCATGCTGCCGCAGGTAGGGTGGGACTTCTCATGGCCGCTGTGGTTCTGGCAGGACTGGCAGGAAGGCCGCCATCCAATCGTCGGCGGCATCATGCTCGGCGTTTTCTGGTGGCGCGGCACTCACCTGGGGCAGGAATTCGTCTGGGTCAACAACCTGGCACAGTCGTTCCGCATCGGCGTCGCCGTTGTCGTGGTGGGAGTTGTTGTAGATGTCCTGATCGACAGCTATTCTGGCACGCCGATCCCCACCTTCCTCTTCTTTGGGATGGGCATCGCTTCGTTTGCCCTGATTCATATCACGTCCATGGATCCGGAGCAGAGCGCCGGCCTGAGAGACTGGCCGCGCATGATGGCGCTGACCGTCGGCGGCATCCTCATCGGCAGCGTCCTGCTGGCCTTTCTGGCCGAGGGTGAGCTGGGTCGGGTCGCCGGGACGGTATTCTGGTTCGCCGGGCGGCTATTCCTGCCCATTCTGGCAATCGTTGGCTGGGTATTTGAGATAGTCATCCAGGCGTTTGTCTGGGCGTTCTTCGAGGTGATTCGCTTCTTTGCCACGGACGGGGAAGGCGTCGAGCTTCAACTGCCGTCCGCGCCGGACTATGAGCGGATATTCACACGTGGCGAGGAAGAGAACAGGCTGTTGTACTGGCTGTCACGTCTATTCGGCTGGGCGGCTGTCACGGCGGCCGTTGTTGGAGTCGCGTGGTTCCTGTGGCGGCTGTTCAGCGGTTTCCGGGGTCGGCGTTCCCAGGAGGAGATGGGTGAGGAACGTGAGAGGCTGCAGGGCGAGACGACAATCGTGGAAGACCTTTCCTCCGCGTTGTCGGCGCTGGCCGCCCGATTCCGCCGACCTCCCAAACACGACGAGATCACGGCTGATCTTGACCCGAACAACCCCGTTTCCGTCGCGCTCGGCGCGTACAGGGGGCTGGTGGCGTTGGCCGATGATCATGGCGTATCACGCGAGGGATGGGAGACGCCGCAGGAGTTTCACCCGGAACTTAGCCGTCTGTTTGTCGGGCAGGATATTGGCATCTTCACCGACTCGTTCGTGCGCGCCCGTTACGGAGGCATCCCACCGTCACGGGAGGACGTGGGTCAGCTCCGTGCCATCTGGGCCAACATTCGCGAATTGTATCCGCCTCCGCGGCACAAGCCTGAGACGAAAGCCGCACCAACAACAGCGACTGAAGAACGGCCCGTCCGCGCGCCGTTGCCGCGCTGGATGCGAGTACGCTCCGACTTGCGCCCCCACGAGGAGAGCCCGCCGCCCGGCATGGGCCCCGACGACGCCCGCATGATGTGAATTTTAAAGCTCGCGATCCAGCCTGGCTGAGGAATCACTTGGTCCGCCGCGTTCCGGCGAGGCTACAATAACCGGCAGGCGCTACGCGGGAAGGGAGATTACGTCCAGAGCGGTGAGGGCGAGGACGCGGGTGACCTGCTCCATGTCCGGGATGCGGACGTACTCGTCCGGAATTGTGTCTGATTCGGACGCGCCCGCAGCACCGTAGAGCAGGCAGGAGACACCCGCGCGCCAGAGGTGCGTGGTGTCATCCCCGGTATAGGAGCCGGGCAGAACCGTGCCGAAACCGTCCGGCTCCCGCCCCGTCACAGCGCGGAAACTACGGAGAACGGCGTCCACGATGTACTCGTCCTTGGGCAGATCGAACGGTTCCATCACTCGTGTGAAGATGCGGTATTTCGGGTCGGGCGGCATCTCGATCTCATATTGGAAATCGGGGTCGTCACTCTTGATAGCGTCCAGCGTCCGCTCGATGTCCGCCCTGACGGATTCGGATGACATGCCGGGCAGGAATCGTACGTCAACGAGGGCGGTGCAGAAGTCCGACACCCAGTTGGGGCCGCGGAGGTCATAGTCGCGCCCGCGCCCGCCGATGATCGCGCCGACGTTGATGCGCGGCAGGCCGGGCAGGTCTTCGCGCGGCGTGTGGGTGAACTGGACGCCGTTGATGGCAGGGATTGCTTTGGCGAGCTTGGCGATGGCGTCGACGGCCTCATCCTTGCGGACGATGTGCCGGGAGTTGCCGATGATGTGGACGGCGAGCTCGACGACGCCGGCGTGTGTGGTCAGGATGTTGTTCGCGCCGTGCGGCTCCGGAATGACGGCCATGTCCGCGAGCGGGCCGTTCTCACAGAGGTAGATCGTGCCCACGCCGCCCTGCAGCTCGCCGACGACACATGCGATTACGACATCGCCGCGCCGTTCCACGCCTGACGTTCGCAACGCCTCTGCCGCTGTAATCATGGAGGCAACGCCGGCCTTCATGTTGCGGATGCCTGCGCCGTAGATGCGGTCATCCTCGATGCTAGGCGACCACGGATCCCGTTTCCAACCCATTGCCAATGGATCGATGTCGGTGTGGCCGTTCAGCATGAATGACTTTCCGCCGCCCGTGCCGCGAAGGGTGGCGATGGTCTGAAAGCGCCCCGGCTCCACCTCCTGGGACTGAACCTCATAGCCGCGTTCGGAGAGATAGCCCTCAAGGAATCGACCGACCTCAGTCTCCTCCGTTTTGAAGCTCGGCACACGTACAAGTTCCTGCGCGAGGCGCACCATTTCGTCAGTGTTGACGGCGTCCAGAACACGCTGGGCTTCCGTGGAGTTCATGTCGTTTGTCATGGCGATTCCCTCTAATCATTCGTCGGGACTATATCAAGGCCAACCTGATAGTATCTCTTGCCGCCACGGCGTCCTATCCTTCCGAAACCCGGTAGGGGAAAGTGGCAGGAGATGAGCGGCGTGCCGTTGTCGGCTGCCTCGTCCAACATCTTGCGCCGTTCCTCAGTCGCCAGCGGCCAATCGACGTCAAAGATGCAATTCCAGTCGTCTTCAACCACCTGTGCCGGGTGGATGAACACATCGCCCTGGATGATAGCGTCCTCGCCGCCGGACGCGACGACAACGCTCATGTGACCGGGAGTATGGCCGGGGGTGTGGACGGCCCGCACATCCCGCGTGAGGTCCGTGTCCTCGTCGATGGTGTCGAGTATTCCGAGCTTGTCCAGGGGTTCAACGTCGCGGTGCATGAACGGGAATGACATTGACGCTTGCACCTCCGGCTTGCGGAAGTGCTCAAGGTCAAGGGTATGAACGACGTAACGCGCGTTTGGGAAGGTTGGCTCGGTGGGAATCTCTTCTCCCCAAACCATGTTCCAGCCGGTGTGATCAGGGTGGAGATGGGAAAAGAAGACAACATCCACATCCGCGGCCTCGACTCCCATGGCGGAGAGATTGTCCATGAGTTGGCCGTCTTCGCCCTCGATTGGGCCGGGGCCGTAGCCGGTGTCGATGAGGATGGTCTGCCCTTGCGACCGCACGACGTAGCACCCAATCTCGAGCCAGATGTGGTTGCCCGCGAACGTGTCGGCGAAGTCGCCGCGGTAGTCGTCCCATGCCTCCACCGGCACCGCAGGGAACAGTTCCGGCAGCGGACGGGGATAAATGATGTTCATGTCCGTCACCGCGATGATCTCAGCATCGCCAACCCGCATCGTGAATTCGGACATCCCACCCCCAAAGCGGCGCTATCGTTTGACCGCCGCGTGGCGCAATTGTAGGAACGGCAACGTTGAGGGGTCAACTTGGAGCACTAGAGGGACTAGGTCTGCCGTCTGGAACGCTCTTCCGTTGATTGGCGTGAGACGGACGGCCCATACCCAAGAGCGCCGTCCAGAACTGTGCGGGCAACACGCAGGCTAAGCACCTCACTCGTTCCCATGTACAGGCTCAGGTGGCGGGCGTCACGGTACATGCGCTCCAGCGGGTGGACTTCCATGTAGCCGTGACCGCCGACTGCCTGCATGGCGTGATCGGTGGCGTGGACGGCGGTGCGGGCAGACATGATCTTGGCCGCGTTCAGGTACGCGGCGTCGCCCTCGTTGCGGAATCGGCCTTCGTCCACCATGCGCGCCGCCTGATACGTCAGCAGCCGTGTCGCCTCGACGTTGACGGTCATTTCAGCAAGATGGAGCTGGGTGGTCTGCAGGTCTGCCAGCAGCCCGCCGTAGATGCGGCGCGTGTTGGCGTAGTCGCGCGTGAATGCCAGCGCCTCTTCTGCCGCGCCAAGCCCGCGGGCGGCGAGCAGCGGTTGGATGGCGTTCATGCTCAAGCGAGCGATCTCTTCTCCCTGTCCGACATCGCCGATTAAATGCGATTCCGGTGTGCGGCAGCCGTCGAACGACCAGTCGCAGTGCGGCATTCCCTTGAGTCCCATGCCCTCATCGCGGCGGAGAAAGATGACGCCGGGCTGCGGGACATCGACAAGGAATGCCGACATGCTTTCGCGCATGTCTCCGTTGTCGCCCGCGCCGGCAAAAACGATGAAAAAATCCGCCTGCGGGGAGCCGCTGATGAAATCCTTTTCTCCGTTGAGGACGTATTCGGCGCCAACTTTCTCGGCGCGAGTCACCATGGAGCCAAGATCAGAGGAGGCGTTGGGTTCAGTCAGGGCGAATGAGCCGCGTCTGCTGCCGTCTGCAACGGCGCGCACGTAGCCCTGCCGCATGTCATCCGTGCCGAAGAGACGCATGGGCCACGTGACGAGTGCGGAGAGGATGAGCATCTGCGCCGACGAGGCGCAGGCCCGCGCAACCTCTTCAACGGCAATAGCGAGCCCCATGGCCCCCGCGCCCGTTCCGCCCTCGTTCTCGGAGAGCGCCAATGCAAATAGGTCCTGGTCACGAAAGGCCTCGAAAACGTCCTGCGGGTATTCGCGATCCTGATCGATCTCCCATGCGCGGGGAGCAACCTTGTCGCGGACAAGCTCGCGTACGGAGTGACGCAGGAGGCGGAGCTCTTCGGAAAGAGTATCGTCGAGGGTCATTACCGTCGCGCCCTTATGTGGGACTCTTGTAGCCCTAGCCGTCCGCGGCGCGGCCGCCGCCGTCGACGCGCAGGGTAATGCCGCTGACGTAGGATGCCGCGTCACTCGCGAGAAAGACGGCTGCCAGTCCCATGTCTCGCGGCGTGGCAAGGCGCTTGGCGGCCATCGTCTGCGACTGCGCAGCGACGCGGGCATCGGCCTCGTCGCCGTATCCGGCGCGCATTCCGACGGTGTCAGTGAGGCCGGGAGCGATGGCGACGACGCGGACGTGGGGGGCGAACTCAGCGGCTAAAGTCTGCGTCAGGTTCGTGATGCCTGCTTTAGTGGCGGCGTAGACGGGCTGAGCGATGGAACCGGCGAAAGCTGCGCCGGACGAGAGGTTGATGATCACGCCGGTTTCGCGCTCGCGCATGACGGCTCCGGCAGCCTGGCAGCAGAGGAACGTGCTCTTGAGATTGTTTCGGACGACGGCGTCATAGCCGCCCTCGCTGATGTCCGGGAAACGAGCGTAGAAGCTGCCGCCCGCATTGTTGACCATGATGTCCAGGCGGTCAAACTCACCTAACGTTGCGTCGATTAGCGCGCGCACATCAGCGCTGTCGCGGGCGTCCGCAACGACAGGCAGGGCAGAGCGACCAAGGAGGCGGATCTCATCTCCCGTTGCTTCAAGGTCGGCTTGGGAACGCGAGCGGTCCGCGACGGTGATGCCCGCGACGACAACGTCCGCCCCGGCCTCGGCCAACGCGAGCGCGATGCCCTTGCCGATTCCCTGGCCGGCGCCGGTGACGATTGCCGTCTTACCGTCAAGGCTGAATTCATGTAAGCCGGGCATAGTTCTTCCTCCCGTTGGCAATTGCTTCTTTCATAGTACTGGGATTGCGTGGTCAGCCTGCCTGGAATATCTCAATAGCGTTGCCGGAAGGGTCTTCCACGATGACCTGCTTGCCGCCCGGGCCACTGATGATGTCATTGCGGAAAGCTGCGCCCGCATCACGGAGGGCCGTGGCGGTGGACTCGATGTCGTCGGTTTCAATGACGATGCGCGCCCACCCGCCCGGCTCAGGCTGGCGGCCGTCCGGCATGGGGCGGGACGCGGACGCGCGCGGGCCTGCGAGCCAGAGGCTCAGATCATCGCGCGTCACAATTGCCATCGCAGGGCCGTATTGTTCGGCCACTGTAAAGCCCAGCAAGGACGTGTAGAACTCAACGGATTTCTCAACGTCTTGTACGATATAACGGACTGACGCCACGATCGCCCCCTCTCAAGTGCACACCTGAGCAAATCATATCCTGAGACCACTGCGTGATACGGTATTAGGGCAACTTTATTGCTACGTTTCGCAGATGGGTAACACAGGAAAGTCGGAATTGACAGCTCCTCAGCAGGCGGCCATCCCGTCCGGTTTGGCGGGCAGGCGAGGAATCCAGCTCGCCACCCTCGTCGTCTTTGTTGCGTTCCTTGATTTCTTCGCCGGACTGCCCCTCATATCCACTTATGCGACGGAGCTCGGCGCGTCGGAAACCATGGCCGGCTTCATCGTCAGCATCTACTCGATCACGAATCTCCCCGGCAACGTCGTGGCGGGCTATTTCCTGGACCGGTTTGGTCGCAGATTGCCCATAACGATGGGCTTGATAGTCACCGCGCTTGCCCTTGCAGGGTACGCTTTCGCCACCAGTTCAGAGATGCTCCTCGCGTTCAGGGCTCTGCACGGATTTGCCGCCGCCGTCCTCACGCCCGGCGCGTTTGCAATGCTCGGCGATTCCACGGAAACGGGCAGCCGTGCGCGAACGATGGGCAGGAGCGCGGCCAGCATCGCCGTTGCCGCAATCGTTGGCCCGGCGACCGCAGGAATCCTTGCCGACAGAATCGGGTACGAGCCCGTGTTTCTCATCGCGGCAGGCCTCATGGCCGCCACCGCTGTGATCTACGTGCTGGGTTCTCGCGGCGCAGGCGGAATTGTTGCGGAACCGGCAGACGTGGAGCCCCGGGCGACGACGGATCCCAATCCTGTGACTATCCCGTTCCGCCTTTCATGGCTCGCCCTGGCCTCTATAGCTGCGCTCTCGTGGACTATCGGCGTCGGCACGTTTACCACCTACGTGCCGCTCCACGTGCAGGAACTCGGAGAAACATCCAGGCTGTCGGGCTACGCCTTCTCAATGTTCGCCCTCACCGCGCTCATCATGATGGCCGGCGTGGTCGGCCTCCGTGGCGACCGCTACGGAAGGCTCTCTCTCATCAGCGTAGGGCTTCCCCTCTTTGCTGCCGGGCTGTTCGTTATGGCTGCCACGCAGGATATGTGGGCAATCTTTGTGGGTATGTCCGTCATCGGACTTGGATTCGGTCTGCTTCTGCCGACAGCGACTGCCCTGGTTGCCGACTCCAGCGGGCCGACGCGGCGGGGGCTGGCATTCGGAATATTCTACGGCTCATATTCGCTTGGCGTTTCCATCGGCGCAATCGTCAGCGGCAGGATCGCTGAGAACGCGACGGGCGTTACAGGTGTCCCATACGCCGTCGCCGGCATCGTAGCCGCCGCCTGCGGCACCCTGGCCCTAATCGCCATTGCCCGCGGCATTGGCGCCGTCAGCCGTGAAGCATCATAGACCGCCAACACCGGAACGCGGTGTGCCGTCTCAACTGACCAATCAAGGTTGATCGCGAACTTGAAAAAAGTCGGGGCGCCCGGATTTGAACCGGGGACTTCCTGCTCCCAAAGCAGGCGCGCTGCCAGGCTGCGCTACGCCCCGTCCATCCCATTCTAGCGCGGGGCAGGGAGCGGGGTAGGGAGTACGGGCCTAGGACGAGTTGCCGTTGAAGGGCGGACGGCGGCGCAGGAAGTCTTCGAGGTCGTCGACGAGGTCTTGGGCATCCGGGAACTCCGGCGAGCCGGGGGTGATGATGCCCGTGCTGCTCGGTCGACCGGTCTGCTGCTCCGCCTCCGTTTCATCGTAGTACTGCTCAAGCTTGCGGACGTACTGCCGCATGGACGGCTCTTCCTCGATGGCCTCTTCGCATTGCTCATAGAACGCTGCGGACTCGCCCTCCAGTTCACGGAGGTCCGCGCCGATGCCCATGGACTGCCGCAGTGTGTCCAGGATGGCGTG
>DAOUKW010000144.1:0-14845 GCA_034420915.1 Dehalococcoidia bacterium | reverse complement strand
GGGCTTGTTCCGGCCGGGAACGCCCCTGCCCTTGCGCGAGCCATCTGTGAATTGTTGGACGATGGAGCCCTGCGTGAGCGGCTTGGGAGTGGCGCGTTGGAGGCTGCGCGCGGGATGACGTGGGAGGCGAGCGCGGAGGCGGTGCTGGGTTTATATGAAAGGGTGACCCTTCGACAGGCTCAGGGTGAACGGGGGGACTGAGTAGTGATTGAGGAGTTTGGGGAAGTTGAGCGGGTGCTGGTGGTTGCGCCGCATCCGGACGATGCCGAGATCGGGTGCGGGGGAACGGTGGCACTGCTGGCGCGGGACGGGGTCGAGGTGTATTACCTGGTCGCGACAAACGGCGACAAGGGGACGGAGGACCCTACCCTGACGAACGCGGATCTCGCCGCGATGCGCGACAAGGAGCAGCGGGACGCGGCGGCGATGCTGGGCGTAAAGGAAGTCACGATACTCCAGAACGGCGACGGGGAACTGGTGGACGGGCGCGAGTTGTTGGGCGTAATCACGCGGCACGTGCGGCGCATCAAGCCGGACATCGTGCTGACGACCGACCCGTTCCGCACAGGCTTCTATATTCATCGAGATCATCGCATCACGGGCATGGTGACGATGGATGCGGTATTCCCGTTCGCTCGTGATCGGCTCCATTTCCCGGAGCACGACGCAGAGGGTCTGGGGACGCACAAGACGGCGGAGATCTATTTCTGGGGCTCGGAGAATTCCGACGTGTTCGTTGACATTTCGGACACAATCGAAGCAAAAATTGAGGCGACGATGCTCCATTCGAGCCAGTTTGAGCCGGAATCCGGCGACTGGATCCGACGTTGGTCGGCCCGCAAAGGCGAGCCGCACGGCATAGCATACGCGGAGGACTTTCGCCGCTACGGGATAAGTCGCATGGGAACCGACGAGGAGGACTAGGACAATTAGCACCGGGGAGACACAAACACACATAGTTGATACGCAGGGCCGCCCCAAGAAGTTGATGGCCATTTCAGCGCATCCTGACGACATGGAGTTCGGTTGCGCGGGCACGATCGGCAAGTGGATTCGCGAGGGCTGGGAGGGCGCGCTGGTTATCGCCACGGACGGGCGCGCCGGGACTGCCGACCCGGACACCAAGCCGGAGGACCTCATCAAGACGCGCGAGGCGGAGGCGCGGGCGGCGGCGAAGGTTCTGGGCATCGAGGACGTGACGTTCCTGGGCTACCCGGACGGTGAGCTGGAGGACAGCCGCGAGCTGCGCGAGCACATAGTGCGGGAGATCCGACGGTTCAGGCCGGAGGTTGTGTTCACGTTCGATCCGTATCGTCGGAATCACAATCACCGCGACCACCGGAACATTGGGCAGGCAGCGTTCGACGCGATGTATCCGTATGCGCGGGACGTTCACCATTTTCCGCACCTGGCGCAGCAGGGCTTCGAGCCGCACATCGTCTCCGAGGCATGGTCGTGGAGTGAGGAGCCGGATACGTGGATCGATATCTCAGATTCCATTGATCTGAAAGTGGCGGCGCTGCGGGAGCACAAGAGCCAGATCAAGAATCCCGAGGGGTTAATGGAGCGTATTCACTCCCGGCACGAGGAACAGGGGCAATCGCCGGGCTACCGGTACGCGGAGGGGTTCCGGGTGCATCGGTTCAGGTGGCCCGGGTGATTTTAAAGTTCGCGTTCAGCGCAGGTTGGCCCATGGAGTCTGCATTCCGCGTTCCGGCGTGGCGCCCGGGTGGAGACGGAGTTGGATAATCACGTGGACGGAATCCACCGGAACGGGGTCCACGTTGGTGGATTCGTTGATATTCACTGCCATATCCTGCCGGGGATCGATGACGGGGCGCGCGACCGCGCAGAGGCGGTCGAGATGCTGCGCATCGCCCACGGGCAGGACACGACGACGATCGTCACCACCCCGCACAATTTTCCGCGTTCCGCAGAGACGGTCCTGCAGGAATCACAACATCGCGTCGATGCATTGAAGCGCGCCGCGGCTGAAAACGGTCTGCACATTGCGCTGCTCACGGGGCAGGAAGTGAGAATCACGAGCAGTTTTCGACACCAGCTGGAGACCGGAAACAGCGCAACTATCAACGCGACGCGCTACATCCTGGCAGAGCCGCCATTCAATTCATTCCCGGAATACGTGGAGGAGCAGCTGGAAGAGATCATGGCGCTGGGGTACCGGCCCGTGATCGCGCACCCCGAGAGAAACACGATCATCCAGCGCGATCCTGACATCGTCCGACGGCTCATCGCAAGGGGAGCTCTGACCCAGATGAATACGGGCAGCCTGTTCGATCACTATGGGCCGGGGTCGAGGGAGGCGGGCGAATACCTGCTGCAACAGGAGATGATCCACGTGATCGCGACGGACGCGCACGGCTCAACCGGCTCTCGCGTGCCAAATATGCGGACGGGCTTCGATCGGGTTGCCGAGTTGACTGATGAGGGCCGGGCGTGGGCGCTGGCGCGAGACAATCCGTTGGCAATCACGGAGGAGCGGGAGGTCCCGTATCGGCCCGAGTTGGCAACGCCAACCACAGCAGGACGCGACACGGGCGGATAGGCCAATGACTCTTGCCTGCGGGCGATGCGGGCGGCGACCGGAGGCACCGCCGGATTCCTCCTCTCCGTTTGTCTGTGTGGATTGTCGTGACTCAGGATCCGCGCTGCGTTACTGCAATCGCTGCGGGAATGAGGCTTCGGAGGAGGAGCTGACGGTCTACGGCGGGCGTTGCGCGTGGTGCCGTTCCGCGGACGATATTCCGTGGGAGGAGCCCCTAGACTGAGGCGGCTAGGCGGGGGTGGCTGCCGGGGTGTAGGTGGGGGTGAGCCAGTGGGCGTATTGGTCACGCTCGCCCTTGACGACCTCGAAGTAGAGCTTCTGGAGCTCGGCGGTGATGGGGCCGATGGAGCCATCGCCGATGGGGCGGCCGTCCACCTCAAGCACCGGCGTGACGTGGGCAGCGGTGCCGGTCATGAAGAGCTCATCCGTCACGTAGACTTCGGTCTTGGGGATGGTGCGTTCGACAACTTTGAGTCCGAGCACATCGCGAGCCAGTTCAATAACCGTGTTGCGCGTGATGCCGTCCAGGATGCCGTCGGTCTGCGGCGGGGTGCTGATGACACCGTTGTCGATCAGGAAGATGTTTTCGCCGCTTCCCTCGGAGATGTTGCCGTCCTCCGTGAGCAGAATCGCCTCATCGTAGCCGCGCCAGACGGCTTCGCTCTTGGCAAGGCTGTTGGCGACGTACATGCCGGTGACCTTGGCGCTGGGCGGGATGACGTTGTCCTGGATGCGTGTCCAGCTTGAGAAGGTGCAGCGGATTCCGGCGTCAGAGTCGAGATAGTTGCCGAACGGAACGATGTAAATGAGGAACTCGTCTTCAAGATCGTGGACGCGCAGCCCGACAACATCAGAGGACTTATAGGCGAGCGGGCGGACGTACACATCCTCTTTGAAGCCGCACTGCTGGACGAGATCAAGAGTGATGCGCTCGAAGTCGTCGAGGGAGTAGGGAAGCTTGATGTTGAGCATGGCGCATGAGCGTAGGAGACGGGCGTAGTGCTCGCGAACCCGGAAGAGGTACATCTGCTCCTGCTCTGCGTTCCAGTTGCCGCGGATACCCTCAAAGACGCCGGTGCCATAGTTGAAAGCGTGCGTGACGACGCTGATTTTGGCCTCCTCAAGCGGGACGACTTTCCCTTCAAAGAAGGCGAGTGATGGCATGGACAATTCCCCCAAGAACTCAGTGCGGATTCAGGTACTGGTCAGTTTATCGCAGATAGATTGGGGTGGGCAACGAATGGGGGTCAGCGGCGGCGGTCTGCTAGTTCCGTGGCGACTTCTGACAGGGAGACGCCGGCGTCCTCAAGGAGGATGGTGAGGTGGTAGAGGAGATCGGCAGCCTCGGCCCGGACGCGGTCCGGAGCCTTGGCCATCGCGGCAAGCGCGGTCTCTCCACCCTCCTCGATGACCTTTTGGGCGATGCGCTCCGTGCCACGCTCGAACAGGCCGGCGGTGTAGCTGCCCTCCGGCATATCTTTCCTGCGCTGGGCGACGGTCATGGCGAGTTCCGTTAGGGTCGCACCAAGTTGGTCCTGCGCGGCGGGTTCCATCTGCCAGTCTGAGGTATCGAAGTCCTGGTAGAAGCACGTCTCATTGCCGGTGTGGCAGGCGGGGCCGTCCGGATTGACGCGCAGAAGGATGACGTCGCCATCACAGTCGGGGCGGATTTCGACAACATTGAGAAAGTTCCCCGACGTTGCGCCCTTGTGCCAGAGCTCCTGCCGGGAACGGCTGTAGAACCACGCCTGTCCGGATTCGATGGTGCGCGTGAGGGACTCGTGGTTCATGTAGGCAACCATGAGGACGGCACCGGTATCCGCATCCTGCGCGATGGCGGGGATGAGGGCCTTTTCGTCGATTGTCAGTTGGGTTGGCATGGGTTTTCTCCTGCCTTTTTCAGTGGAGGCACATGTTAATTGTAGGGCGTGAGGACAGAGGGGGGTTCACCCTTCGACAGGCTCAGGGTGAACGGAAGGACTATAGGGCGGAGAGGGTTTTGGAGGCGACGATGTCCACAAGGCCGAGGAGGTTGGTGATTTCGTAGTCGGGGGTTGTGGGGATGTCGTTCGGCCAGTCTGCGCCGGTGCGGTTGATCCAGACGGCGGGGATGCCGAGCCCCTGGGGGCCCTGTATGTCTTCCCTGGGTGTGTCGCCAACGTAGATGGCCTGTGAGGGGTCATCGATGCCGAAAGCGGCGAGGCCGACCTCAAAGATGCGCGGGTGAGGTTTGTAGACTTTGGTGCCCTCGGAATGGATGACGTGGTCGAATGACAGGCCGTGGGTTGCGATGGTGCCGTGGAGGTATTCGTGGTCGGCGTTGCTGACGATGGCCAACGGCACGCGGGCGCGGAGGGCTTCAAGGGCGGGCGCGACGTCACGGTACATTCCCCTACCCTTGAGATCGTCATAGATCATCTTGATAGCGGCGGGGATGTAGGCAGGGTCGAGGCCGAGTTCAGCGGAGGCAAGTTCAAAGGCGTGTGCCCATGCGTCGCGGTAGGGGGTGAATTGATCGGGTGGCGGAGCGTCCCATTCGCCTTCGTCGTTGAGCCAGACACGGGACCGGCGGAATGCGGTCTCGTGGACGCGCCAATGTTGCAACAGCGTTTCTGAGTCGACGGGGAGGTTGAGACGCTCAACGATGGCAGCAAAGACGCGCGAGAGAAGACTCGGTTCGTAGTGGAAGAGGGTGCCGTAGGCATCAAGGAGAACGGCGCGGAGCCGGAAACGAGAGCGGCGGCGAGGTCGGGGGGGAGGGTTCACGCCCCTGCGCTCGCGTTCAGTCGAACAGGGACGTTCTGACTTCGCATGTATTCCTTGGCCTGCTCGATAGTGAATTCGCCGTAGTGGAAGATGCTGGCGGCCAGGGCGGCGTCCGCCCCGCCCTGCACAACGGCCTCACACATGTGCTCGACGTTGCCCGCGCCGCCTGAAGCAATGACGGGGATGGTGACAGCGTCGGCGACGGCGCGGATGAGTTCGAGATCATACCCGGTCTTTGTGCCGTCGGCGTTGATGCTGTTGAGGACGACCTCGCCTACGCCGAGTTCGGCGGCATAGATCGTCCATTTGAGGGCATCAATGCCGGCTGCACGACCGCCGTCTGCGCCGGTGTGGGTGCGGACTTCCCAGCGTGTGGAATCGTCAAAGGCTATTTCTGATATTTCATGCGGCGGCGCGTCGATCTGGGACGGGGCGACGCGGCGGGCGTCCATGCCGAGGACGATGCACTGGCTGCCGAACTGGGCGGCGGATTCGCGAATGAGCTCAGGGTTCTGGACGGCGGCGGTGTTGATGCTGACCTTGTCCGCGCCAGCGTTGAGCATCGTGCGGACATCCTCGACAGAGCGGATGCCGCCGCCGACGGTGAGAGGGATGTAGACCTCTTCAGCGACGCGATGAACGACATCGAGCATGATTTCGCGGCCATCGGATGAGGCAGTGATGTCATAGAAGACGAGTTCATCCGCGCCCTGCTCATCGTAGAAGCGGGCGAGTTCGACGGGGTCGCCGGCATCGCGGTGGTCTCGGAAGCGGACGCCCTTGACGACGCGGCCGCCTTTCACATCAAGGCAGGGGATAATTCTGCGGGAGAGCATTTTAAAGTTCAGATCATGTTTGGCGGAGTATTGACGTTCTGGTTTACATCATCTCTAACAGCACATTCACATGACTATTGTAGGGGGATTAGGCGCCGGCGGCGATTGCGTCAGGGAGTGTGATATCGCCCGTGTAGAGAGCGCGGCCGATGATGACGGCTTCGACGTCGGTGGCGGCGAGAACGCGGATGTCATTAAGGGTAGTGACACCGCCGGAGGCGATGACCGGGATGGGGGCGACTGCCTCCACGAATCCTTGCATGGCTTCGACGTTGACGCCCTGCATCGCGCCGTCGCGTGAGATGTCCGTGTGGATGAAGCGGCACGCGCCGTATTCAATCAGCTGTTTTGCGAGTTCAAGGGTGTCGACGCCTGAATCTTCGGTCCAGCCGCGGACGGCAACGCGGCCATCGCGGGCATCAAGGCCGACGGCGATGCGGTCGCCGTAGCGTTCACATGCCTCGCGGACAAGTTCAGGGTTGGTGACGGCGACGGTGCCGAGGATAACGCGGTCGATGCCGGCGTCGATGAGGGCGGTGATGTCGTCCATGGATCGGACGCCGCCGCCGAGTTGGACGGGAACGTTGACGGCGCGCGCGATGGAGGCGGCAAGCTGCGCCTGCCCGGTATTGCCCTCACGCGCGCCATCAAGGTCAACGAGGTGGATGCGCTGCGCGCCCTGCTCTTCCCATGAGCGGGCGACGGCTGCAGGATCGTCGTCGAAGACCGTTTCACGGTTGTAGTCGCCCTGAAACAGACGGACAGCCTTGCCGTTGCGGAGGTCAATGGCGGGGATTATCTTCATCATCGGTTCCAGATTGTGCGTCTATATTTAGGACTGTCCGTTTTTCATGATCTGTTACGGATTGTGGGTCTAGATTGCCCAGTTGAAGAAATCGCGGTAGAGAGCGAGGCCGGGCCTGCCGCTCTTTTCCGGGTGGAACTGTGTGGCGATGAGCTTGTCTCGCGCGATGACGCTGGCGAACGTGCCGCCGTAGTCCGTGACACCGAGCGTCATGTCCTCATCCGCGGGTTGGGCGTAGTAGCTGTGGACGAAATAGAACTGGTAGTTCGGCGGGATGTTGGCGGCGGCGGGATGGTCGCGGATGAACGTCACATCGTTCCAGCCCATGTGCGGAACGGTGAGCTCGTACGGGAAACGGATGCATGCACCGGGGATGAGGCCCAGGCATTCGGAGTTGCCCTCTTCTGTCCTATCGAAAAGGAGTTGCAGACCGAGGCAGACACCAAAGAATGGGACATCGCGGGCGATGAGGTCCTGCAGGGCGGAATCCATGCCCGCGTCGCGGAGCCTGACCATGCACGGGCCTGCAATGCCCTGCCCGGGAAAGACGACGCCATCGACGTTTTGGAGATCAGCGGCCTTGTCCGTGACGTTGACGCGAAAACCGACGGTTTCAAGCGCCTTGGCCACGGAGCGGAGGTTGCCCGCGCCGTAGTCCACGACGGCGATGAGGGGAGCTGTGGCGTTACTGCTCACCGGTCAGGAGCTCCATGGGCAAATGCCGATCTTGATAGCGGGCAAGGATGAAGAGGAGATCGGCGGCGCGGTTGAGATATGGAATCACGAGCGATTCTTTACGCAGGTAGCCGTCCTGCATGAGGCCGACGGCACGGCGCTCTGCGCGGCGCAGGGTTGAACGGGCAAGATCGAGGGCTGCTGAGGCTGCCGTCGCGCCGGGGATGACGAATGCGCGGGGCAACTCGAACTCCTCCTGGAGGGAGTCGATGTGCTTTTCTAGGGCATCCACGTGCTCTTGCGTGACGGGTGAGAAGTGCTTGAGGAAGGTATCAAAGTGGCCGACGTCTGTGGCGAGTTCGGCGCCGACGGTGAAGAGTTCACGCTGGAGAGCTATGGCGATTTCACGGACGCGCTCGTCTTCGGAGTGGCTGCGCCCAAGCCCGATGGCGGAGACGGCCTCATCGACAGTACCGTAGGCCTCGGCACGCGGGTCGTTCTTGGGGACGCGGCCACCGTAGAGGAGACCGGTCTCTCCCTTGTCACCGTATCGGGTGTAGACGTTAGGCATTTTTTGTAGGCCGTTCCGGCTTGGTTCGCGTTCCAGTGTTTTCTTCTTGTTCACAGTGTAGCGCGGGATAGACTTCACGAATCTGTTGACGCATCCCAAGTTCCGGATTCTTCGCTGCGCTCAGAATGATGTGGCCAGATGGATTCCGGCTTTCGCTGGAATGAGCGGAATGCTCAGATATAAAGTTGACAATGATATTGTGAGAGGTATGATGATTGTGTTGGTAGGTTCTGGATTCCCGCTTTCGCGGGAATGACGAAGGGGCGCGGCAGATAAGGCTGTTGGGATGGCGGCGACGGACTATTACAAGACTCTTGGGGTTTCGCGGACGGCATCCGGCAAGGAGATAAAGTCGGCGTTCCGTAAGCTTGCCCGCCAGTATCACCCGGATGTGAATCCGGGCGACGAGGAGGCGGAGCAGCGGTTCAAGGAGATCAACGAGGCGCATGAGGTTCTCGGCGACGCGGACAATCGCAAGAAGTACGACAAGCATGGCGAGAACTGGGTGCATGCCGATCGCATCGAGGAGATGCAGAGGCAGGGGGGCTTCGGCGCGGGGGCCGGGATGGGCGGCGCGTTCAGATTCGCGGGAGGACAGGGGTTCTCCGGCCTCGGAGATATTTTTGGGCAGTTCTTCAGCGGCGGCGGAGGCGGGAGTGAGTCGGTATTCCGACAGCGACCCCAACCTCAGCGTCCACGAGACGTTTCTGTCGAAATAATGCTGCAAGAGGCTTTTCACGGGACACGGCGCTCGATACGCGTGCAGGACGGAGAGGGTGGAACGCGCACGATCGATGCGCAGATTCCGGCAGGCGTTGACAGCGGTTCCCGCGTGAAAATGAGCGGCGCAGGCCCCAGGACACCCGCGGGCGGCAACTCCGATCTGTATCTGAAAGTGACGGTCAAGCCCGATTCCCAGTTCAGCCGCAAGGGCGCGGACCTGACGACCGAGGTCAAGGTCCCAATGTTTGACGCGCTGCTGGGCGGCGAGGTGATTGTGCCGACGATCGGCGGTTCCGGCGTGGCGCTGCGAATCCCTGCAGAGACGGATAACGGCCAGACGTTTCGCATCGCAGGCAAGGGAATGCCAAAGATGCGCGGACCCGGCGCGGGCGATCTACTCGTCAAGGTGAACGTGACGCTGCCGAAAGGCCTACAGGAATCGGAGCGCGAACTGCTGACGCAACTGCGCGGGATGCGCGAGACGGCAGGAGGTAAGGAATGAGCTTCCGAAATCCGAGTGATCCCGTGTATTCCATCCGCGTTGCCGCGCGGCTGGTCGGCCTGCACGTGCAGACGCTGCGCTACTACGAACGAAACGGGATGGTGCAGCCACAACGCTCCCGCGGAAACGTGCGTTATTACAGTGACGCCGACCTGGAGCGCATCCAGAAGATCAAGTCGCTCATCGATGAGCTTGGCGTCAATCTCGCCGGCGCAGAGGTGATTATGCGGATGAGCGGGCGCATGGCGGAGATGGAGCAGCGCATCAAGGACCTGGAGGGCGCGTTGGAGCGGCTGACAGGCGCCAGGGCGCTGGCGGATGGATCGGCAGACGGTACTGAAACACGGAGAATCAATCGCAATGAAAGCGAGGCAACACAGTCATGATGAGCCCTGATCGCTTCACGGATGGAGCGCAGGAGGCGCTCGCCGTGGCGCAGCAGACGGTGATGGACATGAGCCACAGCCAACTGGACGTTGAGCACATCGTCTATGCGATTTTCCAGCAGCCGGACAGCCAAGCGGTTATCGTGCTCGAACGGCTCGGAATCAACGTTGATGCGATGGCGGACCGGTTCGAGGGCGTGCTGAACAGCGCACCAAAGGTGGCGGGCGGCGCGACGCAGCTCTATTTGACTCCGCGCACGCAGGGGCTCTTGACGGGCGCGACGACCGCGTCCAAGAGGCTCAATTCCGAGCAAATCGGGACGGAGCACCTGCTGCTTGGCGCAGTGGGCGTGAGTAATGGGCAGTCGGATGCAATCTTCAAGGAGTTCAACCTTACACAGCCGCGGCTTGAGACGGCGCTCAAGGAGGCGCAGGGCGGAGCGGACGGCGGCACTGACGCGGGGCAAGGACGCTCCGAGCGATCGTCGCGGGCGCTGGACCGCTACACCATCGATCTGACGACGCTGGCCGAAGAGGGCAAGTTGGACCCGGTCATCGGGCGGCAGGTCGAGATTCAGCGAGTGATGCAGATTCTCACGCGCCGCACCAAGAACAACCCGGTCATCATCGGCGAGGCGGGCGTTGGGAAGACGGCTATCGCCGAGGGGTTGGCGCAGCGAATCATTGCCGGCGACGTGCCGGAGTCGTTGAGCCATGCGCGCGTCCGCGCGTTGGATATGGGCGCGTTGGTTGCGGGGGCGAAGTTCCGCGGCGAGTTCGAGGAGCGCGTCAAGAACGTTCTCACTGAGGTCCGCAACGCTCACGGCGACATCGTGCTGTTCATCGATGAGCTGCATACAGTCGTGGGCGCGGGCGCTGCCGAGGGCTCGATGGACGCCTCCAACATGCTCAAGCCGGCGCTGTCACGGGGCGAGTTGCAGGCGGTGGGCGCGACGACGCTGGATGAATATCGCAAGCACATCGAAAAAGACACGGCGCTGGAGCGGCGTTTCCAACCTGTCTATATCGAGGAGCCGTCCGTGGAGGACGCAATCAGGATTCTCCAGGGCGTCGCGGCGCGTTATGAGGCGCACCACAAGGTGACTATCACACCGGATGCGCTGGAGGCCGCCGTGCGGCTGAGCGCGCGGTACATCACAGACCGGCAGCTGCCGGACAAGGCCATCGACCTAATCGACGAGGCGGGGTCGCGCCTGCGGATCGACGCAGAGTCGCACACGCCCGAGCTCAAGCAGATGGCGGAGCGGATACGTCAACTGGAAATCGGGAGCGAGGCAGCGTCGCAGCGAGAGAATTACGAAGAAGCCGCGCGCCTCAAGCAGGAACAGGCGCAGCTGCAGAACGACTATGACACGGCGTTCTCCACGTGGACGCAGGAAAAGAAAATCCGTAACACGGTGGAGGCGGAAGACATCGCCACGCTGATCGCAGAGTGGACAGGCGTGCCGGTGAGCCGAATGCTGGAAGAGGAGACGCAGCGGCTGACACGGATGGAAGAGGAACTGCATCGGCGCGTCATCGGGCAGGAGCAGGCCGTTACTGCGCTGTCCGACGCGATTCGGCGGGCGCGGGCGGGCCTGAAAGACCCGGAGCGTCCCATCGGCAGTTTCATCTTCCTAGGGCCAACGGGCGTCGGCAAGACAGAGTTGGCCCGGGCGCTTGCTCAGTTCCTCTTCGGCGATGAAGAGGCGATGATCCGGCTCGATATGTCGGAATACGGCGAGCGGCACGAGGTGTCGCGACTGGTCGGCGCTCCTCCCGGGTACATCGGGTACGACGACGGCGGTCAACTGACGGAACTGGTGCGTCGGCGTCCGTATCGAGTGATCCTGTTCGACGAAATCGAGAAGGCACATCCGGACGTGTTCAACATGTTTCTCCAGATACTGGAGGACGGACGGCTGACGGACGGGCATGGGCGGACAGTGGATTTCCGCAATACGGTCATCATCATGACGTCCAACCTCGGCACGGAGATCCTTCAGCGGGAGCAGATCGGGCTGCTGCGCAACACGAACGGCGCGCAGGCTTTCCAAGACTTGCAAAGGTCCGTGGATCAGGCGCTCAAGAAGGCGTTCCGGCCGGAATTCATCAACCGCATCGACGAAATCATCGTGTTCGAGCCGCTGAGCGAGGAGCAGATTCTGCAGATCGTGGACCTGATGGTGGCGGAGGTGCAGGAACGGCTCGAGGAGAAGAGCCTGCAGATCACGCTGACGGACGCGGCGCGCGAGTGGCTGGCGAAGGTTGGCTTCGATCCGTCGTTCGGGGCGAGGCCGCTGAGGCGGGCCGTACAGCGGCACGTTGAGAACGTGCTGGCACGGGAGATTCTTGAGGGGCGATTCTCCGAAGGCGACGACATCACGGTGGACGTCGGCGACGAGGAGTTGACGTTCACTAAGGTTGGGGCGCGGGAGCCGGAGCATGCGGTGGCGCGGGTGTAATGACTGATTATCCGTTGGGAGAGGGGTTCGTCTCCGTTGAGGGGATGCGCCTGCAGTACGTGGAGGCGGGGCCGAGCGACGGGCCACCGCTGGTGTTCCTGCACGGGATTGGCGGGGGCATCGAGGACTGGTGGGCGAACCTGGGGTATTTCGGCGAGCAGGGGTATCGGGTTCTCGCGCCGAGTTCCCCGGGGCACGGCACTTCCGATTATCCGCGGGACGGCTGGAATCCGGCGGAAAGCGGCAAGACAATCATGGCGCTGCTGGACGCGTGGGGAATCGAAACGGCGTCGGTGATCGGGCACTCTGCGGGCGGAATATCGGCGATATTGGCCACGCTTGAGAACCCGGAGCGGGTGACGAGCCTTGTGCTTGTCTCGCCGGGCGGTCTGACGCGGAAGGTTGGGTGGCCGCTGAGGCTGGTGACTATTCCATTGCTGGGCGAGGCGCTGTGGCAGCCACGGTTACTGTCCGGGCATCGGGCGAGCAAGACCATCTTCGCGGATGAAGACCTGGTGAATCGCAGGATCATGGATGAGTGGGTAACCCGGCAACGGGGTTCACAGCAGCGCAAAGCGTTCTTCAAGCTGCTGCGGGAGGGGCTCACCGTACAAGGGCTGAAGCATAAGTACGATCTGCGGGATCGCGTGCGCGGCATTCACTGTCCGACGCTGATTTTCTGGGGGCGGGAGGACATTATCGTGCCGTCGCCGGAGAGGCAGGCAGGACACCTGGTGTCATGGCCGGAGGCGGAGTTCATGGAGCTGTCGCCGTCCGGGCACTGGCCGCAGGTAGAGCAGGCGGCGGTGTTCAACCGGGAGGCGGCGGGGTTCTTGCAGAGGGTGGCGGTAGCAGAGAGTCTTTAGGTTCTTCGCTGCGCTCAGAATGACAGAGAGGGCAGCAGAACTGAGCCAGGCTGCATTCCGGGTTCTGGATTCCCGCTTTCGCGGGAATGACGGAGAAAGCGCGATGCCCCACCAGGCGATATTATCTGGACATGAACATGCAATCGAAAGCACCGACGGTCCTGGCCCTGGCTGTGCTGCTCGGCGCTACATTTGTTGGCTGGTATTGGGTTTGGGGAATCTTCTTCCTGTACTGGGCCGTGTTCGGGATCGTGAGGGGGGAAGCCTTCGTGGTGCAACCCGTTTCACGGGACGAAAGCCCGATCTTGTTCTGGCTGATAAGCGTTTCATGGGTGGTCCTCGCCGGGCTCACCATCTTCTACGATTTCTTCCCCGACACCGCACTAATCTGGTTGGGAGATGGCAATGGCTAATCAAAGAGGGATGCCCATCCTGCCGGTTGAGGCCTACACCTCGCAGGAGTGGTTCGACCGGGAGCAGGAGCGTATATTCTCGCGCACATGGGCCTGCGCCGGCTTTGCTGAGGACATAAGCGAGCCGGGGCAGTATGTGTCTGTTCAGGCAGGCCTGAACAACATATTCATCGTAATGGGGCGGGACAGGCGGTTGAGGGCATTCCACAACATCTGCCGCCACAGGGGAACACAACTGCTGCGGGCCGTGGGCGAGACCCAACGGGCCATCATCTGTCCCTATCATGACTGGACGTATGACCTGGAAGGCCGTCTGATTTCCGTGCCCGCCAAGGAGAGTCATTTCCCGGATGTTGACTTTGACGGCATCCACCTCAAGAAGGCGTCCGTGGACATGTGGCGGGGGATGCTATGGGTGCACCCGGACGAGAACGCGGGCTCAATCATGGATTGGTTCGGCGAGGTGGAGCCTTACCTGGGGCCGCACGATGTGGAGAAACTGGTGGAGTACACCGACGGCCGCACCGAGCACGTCATCCAAGCCAATTGGAAGATCGTGGTGGAGAACTACATCGACGGCTACCATCTTGCGCACCTCCACTCCGGCACACTGGCGATGTACGACCATTCGCGAATCGAATCGGGATTCGTAGGACCCCACTTCGCTTTTTGGGAGCCCCTTGCGCCGGAGTACGCAGAGAACGTGGAGAGGAATGCTCCCTATCCCCTGGTTGTTCCGGTAGAACAGGTCGGCGCATGGGTGCCGATGTTGTTCCCCGGCATAGGGCTGGGGGAATCGGAGAGTTCCTGGTCTCTGTTCCATGTGATTCCCCTCGCCCCCGACCGCACCAGAGTGGTCACCCGAACCAGAGTGGCCGCCGCCTCTTCCTGGGCTTTCGTACGCCAGCAGTTTCGCTCATATGGCTTCTGGACCAATCGAGTCTCGGGCAAGTACAAGGGTGATGGGGACGATCCCATGGCATCCGGCGACTTCATGGCAGAGGACATCTACGCCTGCGAGCAGCAGCAGAAGTCCCTCAAGAGCCCCTATTTCGAGCACGGCCCCTCATCTGTAGGCGAGGCCGGCGTGCGAGGCCACCAGGAGCTCGTAAAGGCCTGGGTCGAGGGTGAAAGGTGATCGGTGAATTCCATCGCCTACGGGTAATCGAGACCCGTCCTGAGACCGAGCATGCGACGAGCATAGTGTTCGATGTTCCACCGGAACTGCGCGAGACGTTCCGCTGGAAGGCCGGGCAGCACATCACCCTGCG
>DAOUKW010000143.1:0-6398 GCA_034420915.1 Dehalococcoidia bacterium | reverse complement strand
AGAATGGCGTGGAACTCGTTCCGCCGTCCGTCGTGGCGTCCCTGTCCCTCGGCGTCCTCCTGCAACACGTCTCACTACCCCTTGGTTCCCTCCATGCCTCGCAGGAGATCCGCATATGGCGTCCGATTCCAGTGGGCATGCGGGCGGTGTGTGAGGCGGTTGTTGCCAACATCTCGAACAGGGCAGGCATGACACTGGTCTCGCTGGACTTCAACCTTGAGAGCCATCCCGACGAATCCGGTGGTAGTCAGCAGCTCGCCACCGGCACCGGCACGGTCATGTTTCCCGTCGCAAGTGAGTGAGGGCGGCCTTATGACGGAGAGCACCACCCCCGTTCTCACACGAACAGTGACGCAGGAGCGCATCGCCGCCTACGCCGAGGCATCGGGCGACCATAACCCGGTTCATCTTGACGCCGAATTCGCTGCGACAACACAGTTCGGCGGCACTATCGCCCACGGCATGATCCTGTTCGCATACATGTCTGACGCGCTTCTGCAGGTATACGGCGTGGCGTGGGCCGCCAGCGGCAGGATGCGTGGTCGTTTCCGCGCTCCCGCCCGCCCGGGCGATGTCATTGAGGTATCCATGGAAGAGCGCACGCGTCATCCACGAGACGATGGCACAATAGACGTGCATTGCATCGTAGAATGTTGGAAAGCTGAACCCCGCGAACGCCTTGCGACGGGTGACGCGACACTGACAGTGACGGAACAATAGATGCACCGCCCCCGCATGGGCGAGCCTGATCGGAGGATGGAATCGTGACGACCCCCCCGCTTGATGGACGCGGATTCCGCGTGGCGCTGGATGCCATGGGAGGCGATCACGCCCCCGCCGAGATTGTCAGTGGCGGCGTTGCGGCGGCGCGTGAGGGAGCAACCGTCTTCCTCGTCGGCGTGCCGGAGCGTGTGCAGGCGGAACTGGACAAACAGGATGTCAGCGGACTCGCCATTCAGGTTGTCCCGTCCGATGACGCTATTGAAGAGACGGAACAACCCGCGCTCGCCCTGCGCCGCAAGCCAAAGGCGTCCGTTCTCGTCGCCACCGGCCTCGTCAAGGAGGGCATGGCTGACGCCGTGGTCAGCATGGGTTCCACCGGCGCGTTGATGGCCAGCGCCCATTTCCTGCTTGGCACACTTGAGAACCTTGATCGCCCCGTGTTGGGCGGCCCTGCGCTCGGCTACGCCCCCAATACCATCTGGCTCGACATGGGCGCTAATGTTGATGCGCGTCCTGCCCAGTTCCTGGATTTCGCTGCCATCGGCGTCGCAATTGCCAGGGCTTACCTGGAGATTGAAAACCCCACCGTCGCTCTGCTCAACGTCGGTGAGGAACCGACCAAGGGCAGCAAGCAAGTCAAGGAGGCGTATACGGCTCTACAGGAGCGTTCCGGCTTGGACTTTATCGGGAACGTTGAGGCGCACGAGGCCGTGCAGGGCAAGGCGAACGTCCTCCTTGCAGACGGCTTCGTCGGAAACGCCCTCCTCAAGTACAGCGAAGGCCTCGGTCAGGCCATCGCGCGTGATCTTGGCGAGCGCCTTGCCCCGGAGATTGGCCCCGACAAAGCCCGTGACATCGCCATGAGTATCTTTCGGAAGATCAACCTGATGGAGACGGCGGGCGGGCCGATTCTCGGTGTCAATGGGATCGTCATCGTCGGACACGGCCGTGCCCGCGCGCCAATGGTGCATGGCGCAATTCGTACCGCCCAGTTGATGAAGGATCATGATGTCGTCACTGCCGTCAAGGCCGAATTGAGCGCGATTCATGAGCGGAACCAGGCCGCTGAGCCGGCCGCCTCGCCGGGAGCCTAGACACATGCAGACCGAGGCCGAATTGGCAACGCAGGAATCCAAAGAACTCGCGGGCCACGTCGCCCTCGTCACCGGCTCCGGTCGCGGCATCGGCAAGGCGGTTGCCCTCAAGCTCGCCTCCATGGGCGCCAATATCGCCGTTAACTACAACGCCAGCGGCGACCTTGCCGCGGGCGTCGTCGACGAAATTAAAGGTCTCGGTGTTGAGAGCGCCTCATTCCAGGCCGACGTGTCGCAGACGGACCAGGTTGAAGCGATGGTCAATGGCGCAGTGGATACCTTTGGCAAGGTTGATATCCTTGTCAACAACTCCGGCATCATCCGCGATAAACTCCTGCTCCGCATGACGGACGATGATTGGGACACCGTCATCGGTACGGACCTGCGCGGGCCTTTCCTCTGCACGCGCGCCGTCATCCGTTCCATGATGCGCGAGCGCTGGGGACGCATCATCAACATATCCTCCGTCGTCGCGCTCGCAGGCAACCCCGGCCAATCCAACTACGCCGCCGCCAAGTCCGGCCTCACCGGATTCACTTACAGCGTGGCCAAGGAACTGGCCGCGAGAAATGTCACGGCCAACATCGTCGCGCCCGGCTATATCTCCACCGACGTTACTGAAAACCTGCCTGAAGAGATCAAGCAGCAGTTGACCGACCACATCCCGCTCGGGCGGCGCGGCCATGCGTGGGAGATCGCGGAGATCGTCGCGTTCCTGTGCACCGATCGCGCCTCGTACATCACCGGACAACTTATCGCCGTCGACGGCGGCCTTGCCCTGACAGGCTGACGCCGGAGCGCTATCCGGGCATCCTGCATATATCGTGCGTGTCATCGACATCTCCGTCCCGCTGAAATCCCTCAAGGAGGGCATGCACGTCTACCCCGGCGACGCCCCCTATTTCGCAAGCACGGAAAAGACCATCCACAAGGACCGGATGAGGCTGTCCCGCATCGAAATCGGCTCTCACAACGGCACGCATATCGACGTGCCCGCGCACTACATCGAGGGCGGCGCGGAAACCGAGACCCTGCCCCTTGAGATGCTTGTTGGCCCCGCGTGGGTCGCGGATCTCACCGGGCTGACCATGGGCACGGGCATCACCGTCGAGCACCTTGAAGCCGCCATGCCGGACACGCCCGTCGAGCGGCTCCTCCTCAAGACACGCAATTCCGCGCTTTGGACGCGGGACTACTTCCAGCCGCGTTTCGTCTTCCTGACGCCGGAGGCTGCCGAGTGGCTCGTTGAGAAGGGAGTGCGGTCGGTCGGAATCGACTACCTGTCGATCGAGCGATTTGGCGGCGACGGCCCCAGGACCCACCTGGCCATCCTCGGCGCGAACGGTGTCATCATGGAGGGCCTTGACCTCACACACGTCGAAGCCGGCCGCGAATATACCCTCGCCTTCCTGCCCCTCAAAGCGCCCGGCCTTGACGGCGCCCCCGCCCGCGCCGTCCTCATTTCAGACGATGACTAGCTTTACTCGTTCAGACGACGACTAGCTTTACTCGTCATTCCCGCCCCCCACCCGTCATTCCGGCGAAGGCCGGAATCCATCGCGTGGCCCGCTAGGGCCACCACAGGCGTCGCCTACTCCCGCTGTCTCTGCCGCCTCAGCCAGACGTACAACCCAACCAGGCCGAGCAGCGCCAGCACAGCCATCAGGATAAACAGTCCTATGGGATTGCCCTCGTCCACCGGCGCCGTGGGCGTCGCCGTTGCGGGGGGCGGAACGTATGGCGTCGATGTCGCGGTTGGCGGAATGGGCGTATTCGTCGCCGTCGGCTCCGGTGTGGGGGTGCGGGTTGGCACCGGCGGCGCGGGGGTATTCGTGGGCCTCGGTGTCGCCGTTGGGACCCGTGTGGGCATTGGGGTAGGGGTGGCGGTTGGGAATGGGGTGGGTGTCGCCGTGGGCGTCACAACGTCGGCGACACGAACCTTGAATGACCGCGCGGCGCTGTACTGTTCGTCGATCGACGCCACCACTTCAATCGTTGCCGTTCCCGGTCCGACGGCCTGGAGGCGGATGGTGCTGCCCTGTGTCGGAGCGATGTGAACAATGAGCTTATTGGAGGAGCTTGCGCGGTAGGAGAGGGGAAGATCGGTGTTCTTGGTTTCAAATGCGTTTCCAAGTCGAACGAAGCGTACAAGACCGACCTCGAGGATCGGCACGTTGGGATCCCATCCGGCGACCGGGGACACGACGGGAGTGGCGATGGGAGTGGGGGTGGCGGTGGGGCCGGCGGGGGCGTCGACAGTGACCGTGAATGACCTCTGAGCGCCGACAACAGAGCCGACCAGCGCTTCTACGATTATCCGGGTTGTTCCGGGGCCGACGGCCTGCAGCCGGAGAGTGGCGCCCTGTATCTCAACGCGAACGATCGCCTCATTGGAGGAGCGGACACGGCGGGAGAATGGGCGGCTGCCCACAAATGCGTCCGCAAGGGAGACGTCGCGCTGCGTCCCGACAGGGATGGCGCTCGGCAGTCCGGGAGTCCAATCCTCGAGCGCGGCCACTGCGAATTGAGCCGGGAACGGGATCACATTCCCGGCGCCCCAGCACACCAGCCCGTTGCCGCTGCCGATGGCGCACATGTGGGACGTCCCGGCCCCCAGGCTCTTGAATCCGCTCATGGCCTGGATCTCCGGGCCGGGCAGATACTGGCTCTTCTCATTGTTCCAGCAGGACAGGCCCCCGTTGCTTTCCAGGATGGCGCAGTTGGGATTGCCGCCCGTGGCGATGTCCACGTAGCTGTGGACGCCAAAGCCGCCCCTGGCCGCCGTCGCGCCCGGAATGTACTGGCGGCTGTCGGCAGTGTAGCCCCAGCAGACCGCCTTCTTGTCCTCGCGGATGGCGCACGTATGGCCCTCCCCCGCGGTGATGTCGATGTATCTATGTGCGCCGCTCGGCGGCGTCGTGGTTGTGGGGTTGCCGAAGCCGGAGATGTCTTCCGGCGTGCCGCCCCTTTGGAAGGAGATCGTCTCTCCCCAGCACTCGATGCTCTTGTCGCTGGTCTTGATGGCGCAGACGTGCGTCGAGCCGACGGCGACGCGGTCGAAGGCTCCGGCGGGCTCTGTCAGGCGGCCGTGGGTGTCAGTGGTGCCGTCGCCGTCGCCGCCCCAGCACTCGAGGGTGCCGTCGGTCTTGACGCCGCAGGTCAGCTGGGGCCCGGCGGAGATGTCCTTGAACGTGCCGCTGGGAGGGACGGCGTAGGGCAGCCTCACCACCGGCGGGCCTGCCGACTGGACTCCGCCCCAGCACTGGATCGTGTCGTCCGCCTTGATGCCGCAGGCGTGAACGTCGCCCACGGCGAGCTTCTTGAATGTGTCCGTCGTCGGGAAATCCGCCGCGTACCCGAGCCCGCCCCAGCAGACGACCGTGTCGTTCGTCCTGATCGCGCAGCTGAAGTCGCTCCCGCCATCGGTCTGCTTGAACTGTCCCGACGGGGGTGCGAACAGTGCGTTGTTCTGGTCGCCCCAACAGTCGAAGTAGCCGCCGGAGCCCAGTGCGCAGCTGTTGGATTCTCCGACAGAGATGCTTGCGAATGTGCCGCCAGGAGGGACCGTCCGCGGCAGTTGGCTCGTGGCCGTGACAAGACCCCAGCAATGTATCCTGCCATCATTCGCGAGGCCGCAGCCGTACAGGTTTGAGGCGCCGGTGGACATCTCGATAGAGGTGAACGTGACCCCCGCCGGCGCTGTGTTTACATGGTGATTGAGGTTGGCGTTGATATACGCCGAGTGTCCGCCCCAGCACTCCACGGAGCCGTTCTTGGCCAGGGCGCAGCCGTTCCAGGTGGCCAGCGTGACGTCGATGAACGGGCCTGAGCCGGTGGGCCCATCCGAGCGGTTGTGGGACGTGCGCCCCCAGCAGGTGACGCTGCCGCCGTCGTTGAGGCTCGCGCCGCGGATGCCGCAATTGTGGGCAAGGCCCGCCTCCACCATGAGCCAGTCCGTGATGGCCGTGCCGCTGTCAGTGGGAATCACAAGGCGATCGTTTCCCGCCTTGCCCCAGCAGGCCATGACGCCGTCCGTCTTGATGGCGCAGGCGTGGTAGTTGCCCACGCTCAGGGAGCCGGCCTTGAACTTGACCGATTCGGGCGGCGTGTTCACCCAGCCGGTGTATCCCGTCTGCGTGGTGCGCGCCGTCCACGTGTCCCAGTCCTCGTTGGTCGTCTCCCGGTTCGTGCCGTCCTCGTTTTCCGGGTAGCCCCAGCACATGACGCTGCCGTTGGTCTTGATGCCGCACGTGAGGAAGTTTCCGGCGGAGACCTGCGAGAACCGCTCGCTGCGGTAGCGCCACCGGCCCCAGTCGCTCACCTTGCCGCCGGCGTCATCGCCCCAGCAGGTGACCCGGCCATTGCGATCGAGGGCGCAGGCATGGCTTCCCCCGACCTCGATCTGCCGGAGGGAGGTCTGGGCGGACGCGGGTTGGGGGTTAGCCCCCAGTTCGGCGGCGGCGAACACGGCCGCGGCCAGGAGAAGAAGCGGGGAGAGGCGGAGGAGGGAGGCCCGCGCTACGCCGGGCCCTCTGAAGCGACTAGAACGTAGGTTCGGTGGGGGGGGGGGGGAACGGGTGG
>DAOUKW010000142.1:0-5513 GCA_034420915.1 Dehalococcoidia bacterium | reverse complement strand
ACGGCGACGAGGACGAGGCTACCGCGATCATCCACAACAACCTTGGCGGCGTCTTGCAGGAACTTGGACACTTCAAAGACGCAAAGCGCCACCTCGAAACCGCGCTGGAAATATTGACCGCTGCCCACGGCGAAGACCACCCCATCGTCGCCTCAATCATCAACAATCTCGGCGGCCTCGCACACGAATCCGGCGACCTCAACGGCGCGAAAGAGTACTACGAACGTGCCCTTGCCATTGATGAACGGCAGCGCGGCCCGCACGACCCCGTCGTGGCTGCGGAGATCAATAACATCGCGGGTGTCCTGCGCGATTTGGGTGATTTGGAAGGCGCGCGCGAGGGCTACCAGCGAGCCATGGAGATCGATGAAGCGGCCTATGGCGCAGACCACCCGCTCGTCGCCATCCGCGCCAACAACCTTGCGGGCATCCTGCAATACATGGGCGACATGGACGCCGCGCGGGAGCTCTTTGAGCGCGCAAGCCGCGTCCTGGAGCAGACCCGCGGCGAGGCTCACCCTGCCACCCAACTCGTCCAAAACAACCTCGACTCCATGCCGCCGGGCCCGCCCGCAAGCTGACGCAAATCTCCAACTCCGCCTCCCCGCTATAATGGCCGCAAGGGGTAGCAGGGCGACGCCGGCCTGATCTGAATAGGCGTCCCCGGGTGGGAGTCGAATGGCGAGGCAAACGCGAAAGCCGCCTGCCGCAGCCGGGCCCGATATGTTTGAACAGCAGCGGGAGGAACGCCTCTCCCATGAGGCGCCGCTAGCTGCCCGTATGCGCCCCACAACCCTCGACGAATTCGTCGGCCAGCAGCACATCGTCGGCGAAGGTCATGTCCTCCGCCGCTCCATCGAGGCCGATCAGGTTCCCTCAATTGTCCTGTGGGGCCCGCCGGGCACCGGAAAAACCACCCTTGCCCGCATCATCGCCCACATGACGCAGTCCCACTTTGAGCCTGTCAGCGCCGTTGAGTCCGGCGTCGCGGATCTCCGCCGCGTCCTGACTGACGCCCGCCAGCGCCGCGGCCTCTCCGGCCAGCGCACCATCCTCTTCATTGATGAGATTCACCGCTTCAACAAGTCTCAACAGGATGTTGTCTTGCCCCACGTCGAGGACGGCTCCGTCACCCTCATCGGCGCGACAACGGAGAACCCCTCGTTTGAGATCGTCGCGCCGCTGCTCTCCCGCTCCCGCGTCTACACGCTCAACGCCCTGACCGAGGATGAGATAAGAGAACTCGTCGACCGCGCCCTTACTGATTCCGAACGCGGCCTTGGCAATCTCAATGGGCGACTGGACGACAACGCGGAAAGCGCCCTGATTGCAATGGCGGATGGCGATGCCCGCGCGGCTCTCACCACTCTTGAGGTTGCTGTCAGCGCCACCCCGCCCGAAGCTGACGGCAGCCGCGTCGTCGACCTCTCCACCATCGAGGATGCCATGCAGCACCGCGCCGTCCGTTACGACAAGGGTGGCGAGGAGCACTACAACATCATCTCCGCGTTCATCAAGTCGATGCGCGCCTCAGACCCTGACGCCGCCATCTACTGGATGGCGCGGATGCTGGAGGGCGGAGAGGATCCGCTCTTCATCGTGCGGCGCATGGTCATCTTTGCCGCCGAGGACATTGGCCTTGCCGATCCGATGGCCCTCAGCGTCGCCACCGCTTGCCAGCAGGCCGTCCATTTTGTCGGCATGCCGGAGGGCTACCTGCCCATGGCGGAAACGTGCCTGTATCTCGCCGCCGCCCCCAAGAGCAACTCCGCCTATAAGGCCTACCTTGCCGCCCAACAGGACGTCCGCAACACCGGCGCGCTGCCCGTGCCGCTGCACCTCCGCAACGCCCCGCACCCGCTGATGAGCAACATGGGCTACGCAAACGGCTACAAGTACCCGCACGACTTCCCCGGCCACGTCGTTGACCAACAGATGCGGCCTGACTCCATTCAAGGCCACCGCTACTTCGAACCGACCGAGCAGGGCCTCGAAGCCGAGATCAAAGCCCGCATCGCCGACTACGAAAAACGCCGCCGCGATAATGCAAAAGAACACTGATAGGAAAGCCGGTCAAGCTGCCCCACAGAATGGACGGTCATGTTTTCCTTGATGAACGAACCGGGCAACCCTAAACTGGAGCATTAGTGTTGTCTCGCGGTGCTGTAAGGAATCAATCTGGATAAGCCAACGGATGCAGGATGGAGTGAATAATGGTCGCGCGGACAAAGTTCTCAAGCAGTGTTTCTCCTGAGGTCCTATCGCGCCTGCGCGAAATCGCCCGCCAGGATGGACGGGATTTTCAGTCTGTCCTGGAAGACGCCATGAGCGCCTACATCGAAAATCGTGACAGCAAGAACGTCAGGCCGGAAGTCATGGAGCACTTCGAGAAGAGCGTCGAGAGAAATCGGCGGCTTTATCAGATGTTGGCTGAGTAGTGGTCGAGCGGTTCCCCACAATCGAGGAAGTCGTCGCCATCCATGACGATCTGATTGAGTTGTTTGGAGGTGCTTATGGCCTCCGTGATGCCGGGGCATTGGAGTCCGCTCTGATGCGCCCTCAGATTGGATACTATGAAAACCTCGTAGAGCAAGCTGCCGCTCTTCTTGAGAGCTTGGCCGTGAACCATCCATTCGTGGACGGAAATAAGCGTGTCGCCTTTGGTGTCGCTGATATCTTTCTACGTATGAATGACAGCTACATCGACTGCGATAGCGAAGAAGCCCACGCGCACTTCATGCATCTCTTCGAGACCAATACGTTCCGGTTTACAGAACTGGTTGAGTGGCTCCAACAACACGTCAAACCCCTAAACGACGCCTGAACCCCAACTCTGCTGCCCCCCCCCGCTCCCCCTGAGCCTGTCGAAGGGTGAGGCACCAATGTGCCACTACCCCTTGCCCCATCCCAAACGCATGTCCTAAAGTCACCCACAACGAGCCATACCCCGGCGGCGAGGAACGTCGACAACCCCGCCGTCACCCATCCCCGGGAGCGCAAAAAGGAGGGCGCTCCCTGCAAGGAACGCATCCGCTATTGAGAGTCCCGGATACCCCTGCGGGTCAACGCTGCCTCGCTGCCGCCGAAAGGCCAGGCGTGGCAGCGCCCCGTGCAGTTGCCTGCATCGCCTCTAGGCCAACGCCGCGACCCGAGCAGGGACGATGAGAGAAGACGCGTGCTCCACACGGGTCGAGCCCCATAGGCTCAGGCAAGTGGAGCGCATGGCGCCCGATGACGCCGTGGTAGCAACATCGGGCGAGCACGGATCACCACGTGGCGCACCCCCGTGTGCCTCGTGAGGGACGAACTTTCGGCCGCGCCGGGGGCGTGAGCCGAAAGTCCTGGCACGCGGTTGTGCCACCATGACAGCCGCGCGCTGCTTGAGCGAGTCTATGTTTGGCGCAACGCAGCCCGCCTCAGCGGAAGGCCGTCCCCCTACCGCGAAACCGACACGAGCTCAAAACCGCGCCTGTCCCGTCGAGCAGCCCTGGAACCGATAGCGGATGCGTTCCCCCAAGTCCCCCCAACCAACAGAAAGGAGCCAGAGAATCCCCACCCTCCCCGTTCACCCTGAGCCTGTCGAAGGGCGAATCCCAAACAGAAAGGAGTCCACGAGACCAAAGTGACCCGCAAACGCCGCCGTTCTCGCCCCCGCATCTCGGCCAGACTCAGGGTCCTGATCGCCAAAGCCAGGTACAATAGGCCACACAATGTGCGGGTTCGCAGAAACCTGGCAGTCATTGGAATTATACGGAGCATCCTGAGAGTGCACCCCGACGAGAAAGAAAACGCGCGCACCGGCCCGGAGCTTGCCCGCTCCCTGGCGGAGTTGAGCCGCGTCGGCATGACCGAAGAGGAAATCGAGTCGTTCGGCGGCCAGCTTGACGCCATCATCGAGAGCGTGTCCGCGCTGCAGGAAGTCGACACCGAGGGCGTCGAGCCGACTGGCCATGCCATTGATGTCACCAACGTCTATCGGGAAGACTCCGACCGCGAATCCTACGGTCGCGATGAGATGCTGTCTAACGCCCCGGCCGCGCAGGAGGGCTACGTCCGCGTCCGCTACGTCTTCGGCGAAGACGAAACCGAACCCTAATCCCCCTCCGGCGGCCCCACAACCTCCGTCAGCCAGCCCTCCAGCTTTTCCTTTAGCTCGTCCTTTGCCTCCCGCAGGCCATGATTCGCGCCGGGGTACAGGATGAGCTCCTTTGGCTCACCCGCCCACTCATAGATGCGCTCAGCGTCGGTGTAGGGCAGAACATCGTCCTCGCGCCCGTGCACTACGAGCAACCGCCGCGGCGCTATCTCCGCCACGTCTTGCGCGCCAAACGTCTGCCCCGATAATGACGCCACCGCAACGACATCCGGCGAGAAAGCCGCCGATTTTATCGCCACTGCGCCGTTGGAGGAATGGCCCACAAGGGCAAGACGCCGCGCGCCAATGCCGCGCATGAATGAGATGCCTGCCAGCGTGTCCGCAACGGCCTCGATGAACACCTCCGGTCGCCGTTGTCCGAGCCGCAACGATGTCACACCCTGCTCGGTGAGTTCCGTGGCGAGCTCCTCGTAGATGCCGTCCGCGGGGCCTTTGAGTTCCCGCCCGCCGCCGACAAAGATCACAGCGCCGTCCTGCCCCTCCTTGGGGTGCAGAATTGCCCGAATCTCGCCGCGGTTCGTCCCGATGATGAGATCGATGGTGCCGTCGTCATTCGGTTTGGCAGAAACTCCGGTGAACGTGACGACCAGATCGTCGTCCTGCGGCGGCTCCCCCGGCCCGTTTGCGGTCGGAGGGTTCCCGTGGCCGTTCGACCCCTGCTCGACCATCAGTTACCCCTTCCCCGGAGCGTCAGCGTGCCAGGCTAGCTTTGGTGTAAATGCCGCTCCACAAATCGGCCCATGCGCGTAAGCGCCTCTTCGATGTCGTCCACGCTCGCAGCGTAGCAGCACCGCACGAAACCCTCGCCGGACGGCCCGAACGCGCTCCCCGGCACCACCGCGACCCCCTCTTCCATCAGCAGCCGTTCTGCAAAGTCCTCTGATGACATACCCGTCGGCATGATGGATGGAAACGCGTAGAACGCCCCGCGCGGCTCCACGCACGGCAGGCCGATGCGCCGTAGCCCCTCCACGAGCAGCCGCCGTCGCTGATCATACGCCTCGCGCATCTCCTCCACGTCTCGATCGCCGTCGCGCAAGGCCTCCAGCGCCGCTGCTTGCGCCGCCGTCGGCGCGGACATCATCGTGTATTGGTGGACCTTCATCATCGCCGAGATGATATCCGACGGCCCCGCCGCGTAGCCCACGCGCCACCCCGTCATCGCGTGCGACTTCGAGAATCCGCCCAGCACCAGCGTCTGATCGCTGCGGCCGGTGAGTGATGCGAACGACGTGAACGGCTCATCCGGCGAATACACAAGGCGGTCGTAGATCTCGTCCGCGATGATCAGCAGATCGTGGCGGGCGGCCATCTCCGAGAGTTCCTCTGTCGTCGCTCTGTCCAGCACCGCGCCCGT
>DAOUKW010000141.1:0-12021 GCA_034420915.1 Dehalococcoidia bacterium | reverse complement strand
GTCAGCGAACTCGGGGGGCCAATGAGCCCTAAAGCGTTCGGCCCGAGCCAACCTTCCGCCCCGACAATCCACGTGATGGACATGACAAGGCCCGCCAGAGTGAGCCCCATGTCCGCGAGGGAGCGCGTGAAAACCACGAGCAAAGCCGCAATGAGCAGAAGGGCTAAACCAATCAGGGGCCCCATGCCCTCCTCTGTGGCCTTCTTGTATTCATCCTCCGTGACGATTGGCGAAACACTGCTCACGCTCAGCGGGCCGTCGTCTTCCGTCGCCAGCTCATTGATCCGCCGCTCGGCGTCCGCAACCCTTTCGTCCCCCGTATTGATCAGTGTGATTGTGGCAATCGACGCGGGTGAGCCGTCCGCGTCCGTCCCCGTCATCGCGTCCAGGGCCTCGTTGAACGGCGGCGCGCTCCGTGCGGTGTTGATCTGCTCCTGCGTCACGGATCGGAGATCGTCAATCTGCAGGGCAAACGCGATGAATGACGAGGGCGCAAAAATGGGGTTGTCATGCGCCAGCACGGGCGCCACTGCCGGATCCCGCGCAATCTCGTCAAGCAGGGCAGCCATCTGTGAGAGGCCTTCCGGCGTGAATACATCGCCCCGGAAAATGACTGTAGCGACGCTTACTTCGCCGGCGTCGCTGAAGTGCTCGTCAATATCGTCGGCCGCCGTGGCGAGAGGATGGTCGGATGGAAGAAACGCGACGCTGGCTCCCTCCGTCGGCGGCGCGCGAAAAGTAGCGCCATACGCCAGCGCAACGGTCACTAAGAGGAGCAAGGCGATGGTGATCCATGGGCGCGCGGTCACAAGCCGACTGAGATTACCAAGCACCGTAGTCATGAAAGATATGCCCCCTCCCCGGGAGACTCAATACTCAGATCCGCGCGTCCTGCTGACCTGCGGCCGGAGTGGCTGTCGTTTGTGCCGTCTCATTTACTGTGTCCGCAGATGCAGGTGATGCTGTCTTCGTATTGGGGTAAAACTGCGCGCAATACTTGCGGTAGGGCATGATGTCCCCGTCAAGCCTGAAAAGGCGCGGTCGTGACCGGTATTTCTTGCGGTTCCAGATGATGACGTCCTTCTTCACGTCCTGGATCTGGTTGGCAGCGACGAACTTGTTCATCAGGGGGGCGCGAAACTTCTTCGGCAGGAACCCCAACCCCACCAGGAACCGCTTCGGGCTCGTGATTTCCTTCACCTGCGAGAACAGCGTCATCTCCACGTTGGTGCCATCAATTGGCGTTGCCAGAACCCACAACCGCAGATCCATTCCTATGGAATGCTCGCGAATCTCCACGTACGACACCCCGAGGCCGTAAACGAGTGTCGTCGCGGAAATATCGAAGGTCACGCGTCCCAATCTCGTGACCGGCTTAGTAGTCTGGAAATCAAACCGGCTTTCCAGCCGGTGGCCCTCAATCACGAGCGGGGCGGTACGGCTTACCTCCCCAAAACCATGTACATAGTTCAGGTGAGAATAGTCGACCGAGTTCTCCGTCGTTTCCTGCGGATGACCGGCAAACTGGACGCTTCTGCGTTCGAGAGAACTCCAGCCCTGGGTGTCCTCCTGTTCATCGGGCATCGGCCATTGTGGCGGACGCCTGTCGATGCCCCACCATCCGAAGATCAGGCCCATGCGCTCCTGGATTTCGAACAGGCGCAGGCGTGCCGTTGGAGGAGGGTTAGTGTAGGGAGTGGAGATGCATTGCCCCGTTACATCGTATGTGAACCCGTGAAAGGGGCAGACCAGACGCCCATCGACCACTCGTCCGCCAACCTCAGGGGCCAGGTTCGCGCCCAGGTGCGGACAATGCGCTTCCGCAACGCAGATTTGCCCCTCGCCGTCAGTCCAGGCGATGATCTCTTCGCCCATCCACGTCTTACTGACCAGCTTGGCTTTTTCGACGGCCTGGCGTGTTTCGATGAAATACCAGCCCTCGGGGAACGGCGGCAGCGGAGCGTCCTCAAGATCCGCAAGTTGTGCTGTCATCGGCCATCACTCCATAAACATGTCCCAGGGTGACGACGAATCGGCCAAAACACCCGTCTAAAAGGGGTAGGACGACACCCGCGCGCCCTAAGACCAACCCCCATTTACTCTACCACGTTGGCGCTGTGTCTGATGCTTGCCCCGCTTGCCGTTCCGTCTCCTCAACGTCCGCAACCCTCATCAGGAGTGCAGGCAGAATCGCCAACAGGGAAACGAATCCCGCAATCATGAATAAGTTCTGGAACACGGTCACGCCCGCCTCAAGAAGGGGCGCTTGCGTCTCTTCAAATGTCGCGCCGATCGTCACATCCGCGGTCAGGCTGTAGAACCGCTCGATACCCCATGCGGACAGGGCCGAAAGCCCCAGTGCCATGCCAACCATGCGCGCTGCCGTCACCAGTGACGCAGCTGCGCCCCAATAGTGGCTTGGCGCGGCGCTCAGGGCCGTGACGCTGATGGGGGGAAGCACCAGTCCGAATCCGAGTCCGGACAGCACAAGGGGCGCCGTTAACCGGAACTCCTCCACCTCAGTTCCCCACCCACTCATGAACAATAGCCCTGTGCCGATGAACGCCAGGCCGGTGATTGTCACGGGAATGACGCCCGTCCACCGCAGGATGTAGCCTCCCACAACCGCCCCCGGCGGGATGGCCGCCGTTAGCCGCACCAGGTGTAAGGCGCTTTCCCAGTCCTCCTTCTCCATCACCGTGTTTGCCATTAGCGGAACGGCGACCAGCGCAATGACCAGGGAAACCCCCACCATGAACTGCGTCACGTTGGCGGATACGAACGCTCGCGATTTGTAGAGGAATGAGGCGAACAGGGGCTGTTCCGTACGGCGCTCAAACACGACGACGACGGCAACAAGGACGATTCCCAGCGCGAGGATTGCGTAGGGCATGATGGAGTCAAACGAGAAGATCGCGCGCTGTGATAACCCGATTGCCACCGCGGTAAGCGCCGCGCCCACCGTCACCGCGCCCACGTAGTCCATCCGTGCCTGTGGGTTGGCCTGGTTTCGCAGGATAGCCATCAGCGCGATGAGCAGCAGGCTCTGCGGCACGTCCAGCCAGAAGATGAACCGCCAGCCGACCCATTCGATAAGCGCTCCACCGTACAACGGCCCCAGTACAGATCCCGCTTCCGCCGATGCTGCCACAAGTCCAAGCGTGACACCCCGCTGCCTGGGCTCCACCGCCGCCACCGCCATCGCCAGGCCGATGGGAACAGTCGCTCCGCCGCCAATGGCCTGGATGACCCGCGCGGATACGATCCACGCGAAATTGGGCGCGACGGCGACGAATGCGGACCCAATGGCAAAGATGAGCAGGGCGATCTGGAACATCCTCACGCGCCCGTACACATCCGACAGCCGTCCCGCCAGCGGCATGGCAACCGTGTAACTGACCAGGTAGCCCGTGATGATCCATGAAGCCGTATCAAGGTCGGTCAGGGGGATTTCAAGCTCCAGCATGACCGTCGGCAGCGCCGCCACCACCACCGTCTGATCAAGCGCAGTCGAAAAGACGCCGAGGCAGATGATTGTGATGATCGCTGTCTGCGAGGAGCCGAGAGAGGAGAGGCGAGAACGGACGGTGTTCACGATCCGGCCGGTCTAACCCGGCAGTTGAATGTCAACCGGTTCGTCGTATTCGGAGAGGATGATCAGCCGGCTCGTGCCCGGCTCGTCATCATTGAATACGTTGCCCACTATCCTGATCTGGCGCACGCTCTGGTCCGCTGCGCCGACCCACACGGTCAGATCAATCGGGTGCCCGGCGTCTGCAGACGTTATGAGATTCGCTAGGTCTTCTGAGACGAGGTCCCCCTCAATCCTGATGGCATTAACGTCATTGACCGTCTCTCGCCCCGCGATTTCAATGTTCTGAATCTTCGGCAGCAGGTCGCTGAGCGTCATGCCCAAACCCACAAAGTTGAACGGTACTTGGTCAAGGGGCAGCGGAGTCCACGCCGCGCCCGATGCGAACTGCATCATCGCCGAATCGCCCACCGCGATGATGCCAATCTGCACGAATCCCAGGGCTGGCGACTCCACGTCTACTTTCAGGTCCGTTCTGTCCGGCGCCCGGACCTTTCCGTCTACGCTCTTGAGTGTCTGCCCAAAGAATTTCTGCCCGGATTCCATCTCATCGATCATCTGGAACCTGGCCGTCTGGAAGGAGAGCAGATGCTCGCTCGTGCGCTCAAGGATTTCCTCAAGCGACAACTCGGGCTCAGGCGTCGGTGTAGAGGCCCCGCACCCGGTGGCCACCAGAAGCGGTAACCCGAGCATTAATGCCATGACGACCAGCCCGCGGCGGATGAAACCGAACGCACCCATCAGTTTGTCTCCGTAGCGATGTGTCTCAAGAGAGCCCAAAGCGAGCGGCGACGCTTCATTGCCGTATCATAGCATTCGCAAAACGCGGTCGTTCCTCCATTTGCACCCCTTGATATACTGCCGTCGTGATGAAGCCATCCGTAACTCTCCGGGATGTCCACAAGGCGCAAAGCACGATCTCTCACCTGGTGCGAAAGACACCTGCGCTATCCGCGCATTCGCTGAGCGCCCTGGCAGGGCGTGAGCTTATTTTCAAGGCCGAGAACCTCCAGAGAGCAGGCTCCTTCAAGGTTAGAGGCGCTTCAAATAGAATCGCCGCCTTGAGCCCGGACCAGAAAACCAGGGGCGTCATAACTGCAAGCGCGGGCAACCACGCCCAGGGGGTCGCTCTGGCAGCCGGCACTCTTGGCATACCCTGCACAGTTGTCATGCCGATAGGGGCCTCCCTCCCGAAGGTGGAGGCCACGCGCGGTTACGGGGCGACCGTTGTGCTCGCAGGTGACAACTTCGACGATTCCCAAGGACATGCACGACGCATCATGCAGGAGAACGACCTGACCTTTATCCACGCGTTCGATGACCCGGCCATCATCGCAGGGCAGGGGACGATTGGGCTGGAAATACTCGACCAGGTGGATGATCCGGACACGGTTGTGGTGCCAGTGGGCGGCGGCGGCCTGATATCCGGCATCGCCGTGGCGATAAAGGAAACCATGCCTAACGTCAGGGTGATCGGAGTGCAGGCCGCGGCGTCCACGGCTGTCGTCGACTCATACAAGTCCAGCGTCCACCTTTCTGCAGGGATGGAGGCCACCGTAGCCGACGGCATTGCGGTCGGCACACCCGGGGAACTTACCATCCCGTTGGTGAAGCGCTATGTAGATGACATGGTGGTGGTGGAAGAGGAAGAGATTACCCAGGCCATGTTGCTCCTGTTGGAGAGGAGCAAGCTACTCGTCGAAGGGGCCGGAGCAGTTGGCCTTGCCGCGGTGCTGGGAGGAAAAATCCGGAGCGCCGGCGAGAGAGTGGCGGTGGTGCTTAGCGGCGGTAATGTTGATTCCCACCTGATCGCGCGTGTCGTGGAGCACGGATTGGCGCACGCGGGGCGCTACCTCGTGTTCAAGGTCATGGTGGAAGACCGTCCCGGCCGGCTGAACCGATTGTTGGGCATCATATCCGAGAGTGAGGTCAACGTGCTGGACATCGGTCACCTCAGGCACGCCCCCACAGTGCATATGGGGCAGGTGGAGATTCAACTCACTCTCGAGACCAGGAACTCCGCTCACTCCGAGCAAGTATTGGCAAAGCTGCGCGCCGCCGGGTACTCCCCGTACGAGAGCGAGTCCGCTGTCAGCTTCCTCGACTGAACTCATTGAAACCCTTGACGTATGCTGGGTGCCAAACCTCCACAGCCTGGCCGCGCGACGCGGCTCTCGTCACTCTAGGATCGGTTCTCGCTTCACCTCGATCTCTGCGCTGCGAAGCCAAACCCCGGCCGGGATGTCCGTAGACAGGTAGCGAATGTCAGGGACAATTGTCTGGCCGGTGGCATCCATAAAGCCGATCTCCACGCGCCCGTCATCCAACCGGCGCGATCGCACCCTTCCGATGGGATTCTCGGCCACTTCAACATCGCTGCTGATCTGCCAGACCCCGGCAGGGGCGTCGGGTGAAAGGTGACGCCGGGAAGGCAGTATCTGCTCCCCGCCGGAGATTTCAACGCCGTGCTCGATCCGGCCGTCCACATCCAGCTTGGCGATGATTCGCAGTCGGTATGGCGGTAGGGCATCCGTCGTAGCGGTCGGCTCTTCGTAGCCCAACAGTTCAAGAATCTCGCTGCTGTCGGAAATCGCCAAGCCCTCCAGGAACAGGGTGTTGTCGTGATCCGCGCCCGCCACCGCGCACAGCACCGCGTCCTTTGCAAAACCGTAGGCCGGCAGCGCTGCGCGCATCTCGGCATCGAGCAGGAGCATCTGATCGAGGTCTGTCGTTCCCGTCTCCTCCAGAACTTCGCGCAGCTCTCCGCCGGGATTGCGACAGGATGCCTGTAGCGCGAGCGCGTCGACCATTTCCTGGACACCGGCATCCTGCCAGCCCGACCCTGCCGCTCGGGCTCCCTCAACAACCCGACCGGCCGCTACCGCCGGAGAGATGACCCTTTCGGCGTAGACGAGCTCGGTATAGAGGGCAAGTGCGTTTTCGAAGGAGAGTGTTTGGCCGCCATTGATCCGGTTCCTGAGTTCACTCCACGAGGCTGCCAGAGACACATACTCCATCGATGCCTTATCAGACAGGACAACGACAACGCTTTCGATGGCCGTTGGGTTCAGGGCCTCCTTCGCTGCCAGCGCGTCGGTTAAACCGAACGCTTTAATCGTGTCCGTGTACCGGTCCGCAAAGTGTTCTAACAGGACGCGGGATGACGGATTCTCCACCTCGGCCGATACGGATGCACCCGTGACTGGCAGATCTGCAATGGCCGGCCGCTCGAAGATCCCGTCCAACACCTGTGTGCGGACACCTGCCGCGTAGATCGCTTTCGCGCGGAGCGACGAATCCACATCTGTCTCCGGGTCCGCAATGGAGCTGACCGTGGTTGTAACCTCCCCGTCCGAGTCGGCAGCCGCTCCGACCAGGTAGTCGGCTCCGTCCACGCTTACCGTGACCTCATCGAATGTTGTGCCGCTCAGCACCATCAGATTGTGCCACTGGCCATGGAATCCCCGTTCATTTCCTGCCGCGTCCTCAGTGACGACTCCGACGAAGATCCACGAGGGCCCCGCGCTGCTGAGCGTTGCTTCGAATGGAGTGATTGCTCCCAGGGTGACGCTTGTCTCGTTCGCAGTCTGCGCGCCTGTATGATAGGAGGCTCCGGATTCCCAGATTTCCTCTGACGCGTATATCGGGGGATTGATGGTGCGCACACCCGGGCCCACCACATAGGTCTGCGCGCTTCCAGCAATATCTGCCAGGTCGCCTCCTCCGAGGTTGCCTACCCGATAGTGAATGTCAAACGGCTGCCCCGCCACTACCTGATTCGGCGTCTGGACATCTTCGATCTTTATCAGGAAGCCGGCTTGATCCACCTCCTCATCCACCAGATGAACAACAAGCGTGAAGTCGGCCATCAGGGGTTGATAGTCGCGTTCCAGATAGGTCGTTGCTTCCACCAGGTAGGTGCCGGGCGCGAGGTAGCGGTTGATGCGGGAATTGCGCCGCTCACCCCCGTCGTCGTTCGCGGCGATCAAACCGTCGGTTGTGGACACGAGCGACAGCACAGGGTCGCCGTTTTCCGACATCAGGTCCACGCGTACGTGGGCGGCCTGATTCAGGTTGAACAGGTAACTGTGGGCCGGGTGTTCAACGACGAAGCGCGAGCCGCACGTGTCGAGCGACCAGGATCCGGTTGCGGTCAGATCAACGCCGGTTCGCAGCGTGCCCAGGTTAACCGGATCACAACCCGTGGCCCGGCTGATGGAAAGGGTGAAATCGGCGGGACCGCGGCTGCGCCCGCCGACCGTGGTTGCCTCCACGACGTAGATGCCCGGCGTCAGGTCACGCTCGATTCGCGCATCAAGGCCGGCGCCGCCGTCATCGTTGTCCGTGAGTCGGCGTCCATCTTCAGCTAACAAGTAGAGGAAGGAGTCTCCCTCAGCGGAACCCAGGTCGATTCTGATTCGCCCGCCATCGACCACTTCAAAGCGATAGCTATGAGCGTCGCTGCCGGTCCGAAAACGGGATTCGCAGCCTCTGGTGGTCCAGCGCCCGTCACTGGTCAACTCGGCATCAGCGCTGGTGCTGAGCGTGCCGAGGTCGGTTACGTCGCAAGTTGACTCTCCCTGCGCCCACGCTGAGCCGCTCCACCCAAGGGCCAGTAAGGCGAGAGCCAGCGCGACGACAGCGCCCGCAAGTATGAGTGCTCGCATCCTGAGGCTGACCGACTGCAAAGCAAGTGCCTGAACGTACTTGTGATGCTTCACGGGAGCGATATCCTCCTTTTGACGAGGCGTTCAATTGATATGGAGTATCAATCGAAGATGTGTGTACTGTCGGCGGCAAAAATATCCTGACCTAGGATTTTGTATCACTCGGCATGTCGCGCTGACAAGCGCCGACCTAGATACGCAATTCCAACCTGGGTTTCAGAAGGCGGTCGGGCACGTCGGTCTCACGCATGAACTCGACCAGGAACCGGTGAAGCTCCCGCGCTTCGTCTGTGTGCGTCCCTATCACATTGTGCTGCTGCTTAGGATCTGATTCGAGGTTGTAAAGCTGAGACACCCCCGGGTCAGGGCTGTATAGCAGGCTCCAATGTCCCGCAGTGATGGTCGTGACCGGAGGGTCCTTGAGGTCGCGCAAGAAGTTGTCCACAGATTGGACCGCGTCCCCCGGATTGGCGAATGGGATGCTGCTAATCACAAAGTCGCGTCCTGATCGTGTGGCATCGCCCATGGCGGGAGCAAGCGAGCGGCCCTGAACGAAGTCGGGAATGTCCATGCCCAGCAGGTCAAGCACCGTGGGCATGACGTCGATAGCGGAACTCAAGCCGCGGTAAACGGCAGGGGACGCGCCGGGGACACGCATGAGGAGCGGCAAGTGGACGATCTCCTCAAACAGCGGCGAATAGCTCCACTGCGACCCCGGTTCGTCGTATGGCCGAAGCGTTCCGTCCGGGTACATATCGGAGCTCATCTTGCCGAAGAGGCCGCCATGCTCTCCGAAATAGAATCCGTGGTCTGAGGTGAAAATGACGACCGTCTTTTCGGCAAGCCCCATGTTCTCGACAGCCTTCAGGAGGTAGCCCACCCACGTGTCGACCATCGTGATCTCGCCGCAGTAAGCGGCGTGTCCCTTGTGCAGCTGCGCCTCCGTGTAGCCGGGCACATCATGCCAGTTGCCGTAGACCGGGAGTACCAGCTCGCCGTCGTGGTCAGGCATGTAGAGTTCCGTGTAGTAGGACGGGGCATCCCAGGGTTCGTGTGGGTCCCATGTGTCCACATAGAGGAAGAAATCTTCCTTATAGTGTTTCTCCAGCCACTGCATGGCGGTCATGAATGTCTTCGGTGCGTTCCTGTCCGATTCAGAGCGCCACCTGTCCCTGATGTCCAGGGCCTCATTGTGATAGCCGGGCTCCGGAATCAGCGACCACAGGGTGTCTTGTCCGGTGTTCATGAAGAACGTCTGAAAACCGCGGTCGTAGTTCATCCCGTCCCGCAGGTAGTAGGGCGTATCCACGGACGCGGCGGTGTGGAGGCCATTCCCGGCCAGTATTTCTGCCAATGTCGTTACGCCGGCAGGAAGCGGCTCCCAACCCATGAAGGACATCGTCCATCGGCCAGTCTGGTGGTCTGCCCGCGTCGGCATGGTGGGGAAACCGGCGGCGTAGTGAGCGTCGAACCTGACGGACTCGGCCGCCAATGCGTCCAGGGATGGTGTGCGTATGCGCGGATTTCCGTATGCGCCAATGTGATCTCTGCGGAAACTGTCGGAAACTATCCAGATGACATTCATTAAGGCCCTCCACGCCATGCTCCCGCTGAGCGAATGTATCACAAGGAAACGGACTCCAGAGGGCATTCGACCGGTTGAAGATGTCTTGCCCCGTGCACAAGGCAAGTACCCCTGACCGGACTGTATTGCGAACCTTCCTATTGGTGGTGGGACTGGGAACGGTGATGAGTGACAGGGGGGCGGATAGTCGCGTTCCCCTTAAGGGCCGGACTGATCGTCCGGATTTTCGTCGCGTGAGAAAGCCGTTTCCTCGCCGCCGCTGAGACCTCGATAGAGGAAGAGCAGGAAAGCAGCGAGCAGCAGCGTCGCCGCAATCCCTACCGTCGTAACGGTCCACGGTACAAGACCGGCAACAGTTTCGGCTTGGCCAACGGCTGCTCCGATGAAAACCATGACGGATGCAAGGGTGAGCGAGATGACGATGATGATTGCGATGCTGACAGCCTCGTTGCGTATCACTGTGTCCCGCTCCTCTGAATCGACACCGTGGCTCTCCATCTCGCGAGCCTGTGCGCCCAATTGGATGATCCTGCGTAAAGCGACGAGGCCCGCAACGGTCAAAAGGAATATGGCAGCGGACGCCAATAGCGGGAGCGGCTCAGAGAAATACATGTACCGTCCAAAGAACCCGTGCCAGTCAATACGGTTGTGCGCCCAAAGGTCCGGGATATGGGCGGCCATCAGCAGCGCCGTAAACGCCCAGAATGGAAAGTGCCCCGTGTTGGCTATTCGCAAGACAAGGTATATGGCGGCGGCTCCTCCTACAAAAAAGACCGCCGCCAATGAAATAAAGTTGGGGGCCAGCTGAACGACAAACGCGGGCCAGTGCGTGCGTTCAGGGTCCGCATATTGGACTGAACTTGAGACAATCCACAACGCGACTACCGTAAGGGCGGTGATGAGCGCGGCTTCTCCCACGGCCAGCTGAGCACGTATGGACGTCCGGATGCGGTTCATTGGTACCTGTCCATGTGGCGCACTAGAGTTGTGATGAATCGTTCATGCGACGGATCCCAGTCCATCACGGCGGCTCCGGCGTGCTGCAGAGCCGCCATTGTGGCCTGCGTTTCCCAACGGGACATGTCTGACTGCGGGTCAGCCCAGTCGCCCGGTTCATGCTGTGAGGGTGGGCTGACGTGGATGACACGCACACGGCCCCCTCGACGAGATCGGGCGCGGAGGGCGGTGAGCCGGATCACAGCGGTCGTGAGGCGGTCCAGCTGTTCCGAATCGTTTCCCGGGCGCGGATAGTGGGCATCGAGGCGGGTGATGATGAACACCTGCGGGCGTAGCCTGAACAGGAACGATTTGCACCATTCGACGGAACGGAGGAGGTCCTGTTCAGGAGGGCCGGGCGCGAGCCCGGTGAACATCTGTGTGAGGCGACGAAATTGTTTCTGGCCGTTGTCAGGTGAAAGCAATTCCCCGCCGCCCTGCGTGTTGTAGGCGTATGCCCCAAGCGTGGAGCCCTGCGAGACGTAGTACTGCGCCAACGTTCCTGCCGCCTCAATCGTGTTCTCCATGGGGCTTGATGCCGCCGTGCCGACGTTCATGTAGTCCGCTGTGTCAAGAAAGATCCAGATGGCTTTTCGTCCCTCTGATTCCAACTCGTTGACGAGCGGCACGTCGTATGCGTCACCGCTCCGGGCCGTCGCTTTCCAGTTGATGGTTTTGATCGGATCACCGGGCTGATACGGACGCAGTTCGCGAAACTCCTCGCCGGAGGAACGAATACGGGCGATGTCATCCATGAGCACGGTGCTGCGTGTCATAGCCCGGACTGAATTGAGGCGGGTGATGTCAGCGGTTCGCGGCGCCACGAGCACGTTCAACTCGGGGCCCACGGCGCCGGACTGCCCGTGTCCCGTGCCAAGCGGGGCCCGTGATTCCCACACAGTCTCCCGGAGCGTGTACTCGCCGCGCTTTGCAAAGGTGATTGTGTAGGAGAGATCAACGCTCATCTCGCCGGGCCATTTCCAGACCATGCGGAAATTATTGCCCTCGACGATGGCGGCTTCCTCCGGAAGAGGATCAACGACGCGGATTGGCCCGATGCCGCTGCTCGCGTTCAGACGCCGCTCCACGATCAGGGAGCCGCCAACCCAGCAGATGACGCGGGGCATGCTGCGCTCGATTACCACGTCGTCCGGTGGCCGGATAGCGCCCGCGGCCAGGAC
>DAOUKW010000140.1:0-13007 GCA_034420915.1 Dehalococcoidia bacterium | reverse complement strand
CACCGGGCACGGAACGCCCGCGCATCACAGTGACCATCACGAGCGACGGGGACGGCTCGCTTACTGTGGACTTCACGGACACGTCGGCGGAACAGCCGCTCAGCAATAACAACGCGGTGCGGGCCGTTACCGTTTCCGCAGTGCAGTACTGTGTGCGATGCCTTGCGGGGCCTCGCGCGCCCGCCAATCACGGCTCGTTCGCGTCTGTGGAGGTGATCACGCCGGAGGGATCGCTGGTCAACCCGCGGCCGCCGCGCGCGGTCGCTGCCGGAAACGTGGAAACATCCCAGCGCATCGTGGACGTCGTATTTGGCGCGCTCGCAGACGTTCTGGCCCACAAAATCCCGGCCGCAAGCCAGGGAACGATGAACAACGTGACCATCGGCGGCACAGATTCACGTACAGGTCAGCCCTTCGCCTATTACGAGACGCTCGCGGGCGGGGTCGGCGCGAGCCCGGACGGCCCGGGAGAATCCGCCATCCACAGCCACATGACGAATACCCTCAACACCCCAATCGAGGCGCTGGAGTATCAGTATCCGTTCCGCGTGCTGGAATACGGCGTGCGGCGCGGCTCCGGGGGCGAGGGACGATTCCGCGGCGGGGACGGCCTCGTCCGCACGGTGGAGTTCCTTGGCGATGCGACCGTCTCACTGTTGACTGAACGGCGCTCACGGGGGGCTTGGGGGCTTGCGGGAGGGGCGGACGGCGCGCCGGGCCGCAACACCCTGCGTAGAATGGGTTCTGAGCGGGATGATGAGTTGCCGGCGGTCATCACCATTGACGTTGCGCGCGGTGACAGGCTTACCATTGAGACGCCGGGGGGCGGTGGATGGGGAGAATTGCCCGGCCCGTCGTCATGAACACGGAGGAGATTGACTTGTGAGCTTACGACTGCAGGTGTTGCCCGGCGTTTTACTTGGCGCGCTGTTGGTGGCAGCGTTGATGATGCTGGCCGTCGCGTGTGGCTCGGACACGGAGACTGAAGAGGAAACGACCACGTCTTCAACGACCGGAACCACGACCGACGCCGCGCCGGAGGTGGGCAACCGCGTTGGCAATCTCGCGCCGGACTTCTCCGTCACCACCACGGATGGAGTCACCCGCTCGTTGACCGATTTCACACAGGCCAATCAGCCCGTCGTCGTTTATTTCTTCGCAAGCTGGTGACCGTCCTGCCGGTCTGAGTTGCAGACCGCCAAGGGCGTTTACCCCGACTACCAGGATGAGGTCGCCTTCATCGCCGTCGATGTCGATCCCTCGGAAAGCGCGGACACAATCATTTCGTATGCGGAACGACAGGGATACCCGTGGGAGATGGCGGTTCATCACGGCGATGTTATGACGGCATTCGGCGTGAGGAGTCAGCCGTCGAAGGTGATTATCGACGGCGACGGCGTTATCACGCTGCGCCAGCTCTCTCGCACCATGGGCGAGGGTAACTGGCGCGAGGCGCTTGACGCGGTGACGGCGTAGAGAGGCCTGAGGCGAATCAAGCTATGCTGCCCCAATCCATCCGCCTTGTTGTTGTAGCGCAGCTCCCTGCGCTCATTATTGCGGCAGCCCTCGTCATTGGTGCTGTTGCCTGTGAGCGAACCGATGAGACGGGACCGCCGGCCACAACTATCCCGCCAACGCAGCCTGCTGCAACACCGGTGCCTGCCACATCCGTGTCCGAAGGTTCTGTTAGCCTCGGGACGCCGGATGATGCGGCCTCGCTCTCGCTGGAACCGACCGTTGAGGGTTCTCTTGAGAGGGAGCCGCAAGTCACTCCACCCGCGCTGCTGCCGGGAACGGCGGAGCCGACCGCGCCTGCTCTGCAACCGGGCGTAACGCCGGAGAGTGAGGAGCCGACTCCGACGGACACACCGGCACCTCAACCGCCGGCCGAAGCCCAACCCACCGATACGCCGACACCCATCCCGCCAACTCAGCCGCCCGCTCCGCCAACGGGCAACCGCGTGGGGCAGTCCGCGCCGGACTTTACAGTGGCGACCATTGATGATGACACAAAGTCATTGACCGACTTCAAACAGGCCAGTCAAGCCGTCGTTCTCTATTTCTTCTCAAGCACTTGACCGATATGTCGTTCTGATTTGCAGAACCTCAAGGATGTGTACGGGGACTACGAAGATCAAGTCGCCGTTCTCGCCATGGCGTTCAGTCCGTTCGACGATGAGAGCAGCATTCGCCGCTACGCCGAGAGACAGGGGTATCCCTGGGACATGGCGGAATCCGATGCGCGGGTATCGAATGAATACGGAGTCAATTCTCACGCGTCTGCGGTCGTCATCGACGGCAGTGGTGTCATCACGTACCGCAAGGGTTATCCTAGCAGCGTCTCTGAACGCGAGTGGCGTGAGGTGCTGGACGAGGTGACGGGCGGGTAGAGGCGGCCTTAGAGCCGCAGCTTTGCCGGAACCAGTTCACCAGCGACAGGGTCAACTGCAAGCTCCAACTCTTCCAAGGTGACCACACCGATCAGCGGGTCTGCGGCATCGTCACCGAAGATTACCGGCGTCATCTGGGCAAAGCCGTTTATTCGAACAACCGCTGCTCCTCGCGCATATTGAACGGTCTCTCCACTCGCGAGTTGAAATTCGGACGTGCGCGTTGGCTCAATCCCCAACTCCCGCAACAGGGAGCCGGGGAGGAATGTGTATGTTGCGCCGGTATCCACCATGGCCTCGACCTCTGTGGATCGAGTGCCGTCGGCGTTCGATATGGTTGCCTGTACCTGTACGTGTCCCATGTGAACAGTATAGCCTGCAACGAGTAACAGTCACGGCAATTTGGCGCCCGGATCTAATTCCAAAGAATACGTTGAATCTCATTTGGAGTCATGATTGCAGGGGTGCGTTCAAGTGATCCGCGGATTTGCTCTTGGAATTTCCTGAATTCCAGGAGGTCATGGCCAAAACCCTTGAGTATCGCCAGCAGGTCTATAATCCTTTCATTGCATACGAATCCAAGGTTTGAGCTATTGGGGTCAACAGGATATTCCCTTAGAGTATCCTTATGTTCTACGTGAGTAAGCTCATGGCTTAGCAAACCTCGTAGGGCAGAGTCGTTTGCCTTTTGCCAAACTGTCTTAACCAAAACATGATGCGAACTACCTATTTGGATTCCCACTGCTTCCCAACCGTTAAGCGACTCGAGCCAGTCTTCTTCGGGGTCCCCTTGTAATTGCTGCTGTTACCTAACGCGGAGCAAAGACTCGGTTGATTCGTCAATCCATCTCAAATGTACAGGTCGGACTAACGCTGGATAGCTGCCCAGCATAGGGGCTACAACCCTGCAGAGTAGTTCATCGCCTGTCAGAGGCGGCGTCTCCGGCAGTACTACCCATCGACGCATGCGCTCCTGAAGTTTCTTGAATTCAGTCCTTGCCATGAGCCCAATGTGCCCCTGATCGCCGGAGTACTGTTCATAAATTGAGGCTGCTTCGTCATATTTTCGAACCATTTGCAAGGCACTGGCCAAGCTTAGTTTGAATACGGCAATGTGATCGTGGTCATCTTTGGCCGCGTCAACAGCTGCTCGGAAGCAGAGTTCCGCCTCGGCAAAGAACCTGGCATCGAGGTAATTCTTGCCCTGCGAATGAAGGGCATAAGCGGTCTGCGATTCATCAGTCATCGTAGTGCGTGCGTTGCTCGGATCCCATTGTCACGCCTTTTCTCCGAGGCTAGGCCATTCCTCCCCTTAGTAATCTTTTGGGACTTACTTACAATCCTACCCAAACTCCGACAGTCCCTCTAATCTCTATATCCGTTGTTCAATCCCCAATGTGAAGCAGGATTCATTGCCTGTCTCGTCTCCATAGGCATATCCACACAAACAGGATTGGCCAACCGATGATGCCCCCGTAGAACAGCAAACCCCGAATGACAACCGTATCGTCACCAGGCCCAAGCACCAAGAGAGTGCAAACGGGAGCGATGATTAGACCGATGAACAGCCCACCACCTATCGCAATGAGCCAATCGTACCACTTCATTGATGTCAAGCGCGTGAGTAGAATGAAGGGAAGGCGCGGTGTCCGACTAGTAAGGTATCTGTCTTTGCACGGCAGGAGATATGGGTTCAATTCCCATCCGCGCCTTCCCCACGCTTCTCAACTTCATCCATTATGTCCGCCAACCACCTTTGACGTTGCTCTTCCGTGTACGCCACATCGTCAATCCACCAACCGAGCAGAGTCTTATAGGGTACTTCGCCAACTTCCTCACCGCCTCGCATCAACTTATAGCTCTTATTCCCGTCCTGCCACGCCATCGCATCAGCGAAAATAGAGATGTCTTGCCCCGAACCCTCCACGCGAAAGACGTACCTCTTTCCCTTCTCAGTGCTCATGGTCTAACTCCCTTGCTTCACGGGCTTGACCAGGGCCTTGATAACGTTCTCTAGGGTGTCGGGGATGCCTTCAACAATCTTCGGGGGTTTGCCCTTCTTCGCCATGATGCCTCCGCGTCAGTACACTTAATTGGGCGAGGGTACAGCCGATGCTGCACGGGGTCTCCTAAACCGTTGTGTCTCAGTTTAACTCTGAGTGCCCTCGCCCTTCATACCACTCTACACCCTACGGTCAAACACGATTTGACTATTCATTGTCAGCACCCAATACTTGTCCCGTCTAAGGCGACCTGCCTTGTGCTGAGAGCAGGAGTGGCTACCCTTGCCCCCTTGCGGCTCAGCAGGGAGTTTTGGTCGCCTTAGACAAGCAGGCCACTCCATACCGCAAGGGGGTACTTGATGCGGAATCTGCTTTGGGTGCTGGCAGGATTCGTGGCTCTGTTCTGGCTCTTTTCCAACATTGGGGATTGGGACCTATTTGACCCTGAACGCCCCGACAATATCCCTGTGATAGCCGCAACGGAACTCTTTGCTGAGCGTGAGGCCAATGCTGTACGTTTCGATGAGACCCGCAAAGGCAAGTGGGTCACTGTTGTTGGCAGAGTAGGGCATGTTGAAAGCGATAGGGTGCTTCTTCCAGTCGATGCTTGGGGATTGTCCAACGTTGTTCTCCAGAACCTACCAACAGACGCCCTCTCAGTCCTCGACATTGGCGATGGTCTTGCGGCTACCTGTGTTGTAGGGGACTTCATCATTGTCAATATGTTCATGGAAAGATGCACACTCGAACACCATGAACCTGCTTCTTAGCCTACGTCACCATGTCCTGCCATCGTAGCCGCTTACCCGTCATGGCCTTCAAGACTCGGAGCAACTGGTCTTGGGTGTCGGCTGGTCGGTCATTGTGCCTACCCGCAAACTCATTGACGTAGCGGTGTAGGTGCTTGGGTGACATCTTGTGGTAGATGCCATGATACCCGCGCTTGAGCATTGACCAGTGGGATTCGATGCCATTTGTGTGAGCCATGCCGTCCACGTATTCCCCTACGCTGTGTGATACCGCTTTGTGCTGTGCCAGACCCCGATAGCTTGGGAAATCGTCGGTGTAGGCTATCGCGCCCTGCTCTCGTACACCCTCAACAAACCCCTGTAGCGTGGCCTTGTCGGTGGTGGGGATGGGGAACGCAATGACCTGATTAGTGGCACGGTCTTTCGCTCCGAGCACTGCCACCTTGCCCACAGAACCCCGGCCCGCCTTGAGCCTCTTGTTGCCGTGCTTGTTGGCCTCTTTACCCCCGATGTAGGTCTCGTCCACCTCAACGGGACCAGCGAATAGGTCAGTACCCGATTCCCAAGACTTCCTGATTCGGTGAGCCAGGTGCCATGCGGTCTTCTGCGTGACTCCCAAATCCCTATGCAGTTTCATGGAAGATATGCCTTTGATGTTTGTGACCAAGAGATATGCCGCCAATCCCCAAGTACCGAGTAACAGCTTTGAGTTTGCCATGACTGTGTTTGTCTTCACTGAGAAATCCTTGCGGCAATCTCGGCAACGGAAAGGTTGGGGTTTGCGGGTTGGACGGATTTGGATATTAGAGGATTCACAAATCGGGCACTGGATTCCGTTCGGCCACCTTGCGTTGATAAAGAGCGATTCTGTAGTTTCTGAGTCTGAGAAGAGTTTGATTGCATCGGTAAGAGTTAGTCCCTTCCTGCTAGCTTTTCCTGCCATCTGACCTCCTTTTCTGATTGCGCCTCTATTAAAAGTATACGCATTTAGATAGGAAATGTCAATTAAGCAACTTGACCTTTCGTGCATTTTGAGTATGGTGGGGGTGATGGTGACGTGGCGCAATTGGCAGACGCAACCGCCTAGAAAGTGGTCATGCTGTGCAGGCATATGTGGGTTCGAATCCCACCGTCACCATCCTCTACCCTTGTCAAGCCTCTGTCAAGCCTCTGTCAAGCCTTTGGGTAAGATTGTATGTAAGTCCCAATCTTTTGGTCCTCGACCCAAAGCGACTCGCCCCGAGTCGAATCACAGGCGGCCTCCTTAACATCTTACTGCCGCCCCACTTGTGAGGGGTGATCTCAAAGAGGATGGGGATTCTGGATTCCCGCTTTCGCGGGAATGACGTGCAGGGGCGGGAGTGACGGGCGGGTAGGGACACCCCCCCCACCCTAACCCTCCCCCACAAGGGGGGAGGGAACTTTGTGTTCCCGCCACGTATCAGATTCGCGGCCTCCTGGGAATGACGGCGTTGCCGACGGGATCAACGGCAAGCTCCAACTGCTCCAAGGTGACAACGCCAATAAGCGGCTCCGCATCATCCTCGCCAAAGACCACGGGCGTCATCTGTCCAAAGCCGTTTATACGGACAATCGCCTCTCCCCGCGCGTATTGCGCAGTCTCTCCACTCGCGAGTTCAAACTCTGACGTGCGCGTGGGCTCGATCCCCAAGTCGCGGAGCATGGCGGCGGGGAGAAACGTGTAGGTTGAACCGGTGTCAACCATCGCCTCAAACTCGCGTGAGCGAGTGCCGTCCGCGCTTGAGATTACTGCCTGCACATGAACATGTCCCATGCGGACAGTATAGTCGGTACGCGGCTAAGGCATGCTGAGATTCCCGCTTTCGCGGGAATGACGAGCGGGGGCGGGAATGACAGCGGTTGCTAGACCCCCAAAAACTCCCGGGTGACGGCGATGAACTCCTGCGGCTTGTCCACGGTGACGACGTGGCCGGCGTCTGGAACATCTACCCATGAGAGGTTCTTCGCCCTTGCCATCATGCTGTCTTTGATCAGGTCGTCCAGCAGGGGGCTTTCCAGCCCGCGAACCTCCAGGATCGGCTGCTCGATGGTCTCCAGCGCTTTCCAGTAGCGGTTGATCAGCGTCTCATCCGTGCCGTCCGCGAGCGGAACGTTGAACAGGGCGGCGTCGGCCTTCCACGTCCATGAGCCGTCCGACGTCTGCTTCAGCTTCTCCTCAATATCCTTGCGGAGCCGCTCCTCGGACGCCCATGGATTGCCCTCGCGCGCCCATGCGAACGCCTCATCGACGCTTGCGAAAGACATGGGCGTCGGCGGTCGGTCGCCCCATTCCGTCTTGGAACGCTCGCTGGGTTCCGGGCCGATGTCTACGATGACGATGCGCTCCACCTTCTCCGGGTGCTTCTCGCCGGTGTAGAGCAGGGAATGCCAGCCGCCCATAGAGAGGCCGACGAGGACGAACCGGTCGAATCCCAGCGCGACGACCAGCTCATCGAGGTCCTCAACGAACCGATCCCGCTCATAGCCGGTGGAGGCGTGCTCGCTGCCGCCGTGTCCACGCTGGTCAATTGTGACGACGTGGAAATTGGGCGCCATCGCTTCAGCGAACTCGTCCCAGATATGGGCCTGCCCGGTGTGGCCGTGCAGGCACACCATGGGCATCGCGCCCTCGTTGCCGTAGTCGAAATAGCGGAGCTTCACTCCATTGACGGTGACGTGCTTTTCCTGAACCTGCGTTGCAGTCATCTTTTTCCTCCTACCCCTGATGGCGGTCCGATATAGGCCGACTGCCTATTGTAGCAAGGGCGTGGGGAAGGGTGCGTTACTCGCCCCAGACGGTGGTGTCCGGGAAGAGGTCTACCCAGGCGAACCAGAATGAGGGTGTTGTGGGGATCTGGATGAGGCTTGCGCCCTCCAGGGGACCGGAGACCGCCTCACCCGTGCTTGCGCTCCAGATGGAGCCCGTCTCACGGTCACGCATGACGGGGCCTGAAACCATTGGGGCGTCCCCGATCTGAGCCTCGTTGGCCTGCTCGAAGGTCAGGACGTCCGGCGCGTTCATGCCGAACGGCCCCAATGCAATGTCGTAGGCCTCATCGTCGAGCAGCCTGCTCCACGCCGCCGCGAATCCGGCCTCCGGCTCATGGATGACGACGATTTCAAGCCCGCCGAGGGTGTCGTTCGTGATGGGCGTCTCGGCAAGGTCATTGTAGGCGTAGGCGCGCTTGGCTGTGCCGATCTCCACGCCCAGGACAAGGTCTTTGAGTTCCAACCTGAAGTCGCGGACGCGGCGGCCCAGGATGCCGGCGTCGAAATTCGTATAGTACGTTTCGTAAGTGTCCCTGCGGTAGAGACCGCGCTTGTCCAGCACCTGCGTCTCGGGGTACAGAGCCTTCCACGCCTCCCATGACATCAGCCGGGATGCGACGAGTTCCAGTTCCGCGCCCTCAAGCGGGCCGGAGAGAGCCGTGCCGTATGCCTGGCTCCATTCCGAGTCCGTCTGGTCATCGAACATGATCAGGTTGTTGAGGGTGAGCTTGCCGGAGACGCCGAATGTCAGCAGCTGCCCCTCCACCTCTCGGCCATACACGATGGCCGTATAGCAGAGAGGTCACCACGTTGCCGCAATCGGCGCTCCTCCCACTGTGTCGTTCACGATCTCGTGGCGGCTGAGCATGGCGACGGGATAGGCGCGGGCGTCGCCGTCGATCTCCACGCCGATGATCGGCTCGTCCGCGTTCATCCATGCTTCGGCTCCGGCGGCGTCCACGAACTCCGGCGAGCGAATCGCGGGGATGGCGTCCTTGGCGAGGACGGTCACGATGTCCAGATCGCGTTCGATGAGCGTCGGCGTTACGTCGGGCTGGCCCGCAGAAGGTGTTGATGCCGCAGATTGGGACGATGACGTTGCGGCAGATGATTCGGGCGTGGCGGTTGGATTCCGTGTTTGGACGACGGATTCCGCCTCGTACGTGACCTGTATGGTCTCCTGTTCAACGCCGCCGATGTTGCATCCTGCGAGAACGAAAACAACCAGCGCGGCCAGGGTTCCAACAACCGACGCAACGCGCGCCGATCCAATCTGCATTCGGCTTTGTAACATACATTCAGCCTATAAGGACGATGGCGACAAGTGCCGCGCTGACACAGGCCGCGGAGGTGATGATCATTGAGCGGAGGAGACCTTTAATCTGTTCCATATTTCCAGTGTAGAACCGTGCTCCAAACGATATTTGACCAGGATTCGCTGCCTCATGGGAAGGGGAAAAAGTAGAGAATCTCCCCACAGGGAATAGCATTGCGTTGACGCTATGCGCGGGCGCTCCTATTCTGTGCGTGACCCTGTGGCCAGAACGCGAAATGAGGATGTTATGACAAACGGGACAGGCCCCGCCGGACCGGGAGCGCTTCATGGGCTGACCGTGCTTGACCTCACGGGGCCGCAGGGGCAGCCGTGCGGACGCATTCTCGCCGACCTCGGCGCGGAGGTCATCCTCATCGAGCCGCCGTCCGGCAGCCCGTCGCGCAGCATGGCCCCGTTCGCGCACGGCGAGCCCGGCCCGGATAACAGCCTTTTCTTTGTCCATTTCAATACCAACAAGCGCGGCATCACGCTTGATCTTGATTCGGAGCAGGACAGGGCGCGTTTTCTCGAACTGGTGAGGAGCGCGGACGTTGTTCTCGAATCCGGCCACCCCGGCGAGATGGAGGCGCGCGGCCTCGGCTACGACGATCTGGCCGCCGTCAACCCCGCCGTCGTTGTCACGTCGATTACGCCGTTCGGGCGCACGGGTCCGTACCGCGACTTTGTCGGCGCGGATATCGCCGTGACCGCGTTGAGCGGCTCAGTGTACCCGGAGGGCGAGGCAGAAGGTCCTCCCGTCACCATGCCCCGCTACCAGGGCTTCCAGTTGAGTTCCATCCATGCGGCGTTCGGCACGCTCATCGCTCTCTGGCATCGGCGTACCACGGGCCGCGGACAGCATCTCGATGTTTCCATGACGGAGGTGCTGGCCCATAAGACCATGAACCTCATGCGCTATGCCGCGATGAGCGAGGTCATGCCGCGGCGCGGCAGCAAGGGCGGAACCGGCCCCACGCAGTATTTCCAGGCATCCGACGGTGTGTGGGTGCAGCTTGCGCTAACGTCGCCGCGGCAATGGGTGGAGTTCGCCAACTGGGTCAACCATCCGATGCTGCTCGACCCGGCCATGCGTGAGTTGAGCGGGCGGGATACCAAGGCGGACGAGATTACGGCGCTCGCCGGAGAGTTCATCAGCACGATGACTGCGGAGGAGTACCTGAGCGGCGGCGTGGAGAGACACGTCACCGTGGCCCCCGCCAACTCCCCGGCAGATTTCGCCGAGCACCCGCACGCGGATGCCTATGGTTTCTTCTCGCCAATGGAGCATCCGGTGCTGGGCAAGTACAAGATCCCGGGCGGGACGGCGCGTTTCGGCGCCAGTCCGCTCAGTGTCAGCCGCCCCGCGCCAGCGCTGGGACAGCACCAGGATGAGATCCTCGGCGCTGCGCCCGCCGAGCGCCAGGCCGTTCCTGTTGGGGGCTCAAACGGCGCAAAGGAATCCGGCCTCCCGCTGGACGGGATACGGATCCTTGCATTCGAGCGCGTTTGGGCTGCGCCGTTCGGCACGCGATTCATCGCCGATTACGGCGCGGACGTCATAAAGGTGGAATCCACCAAGTTCGCGGACGGGCGCGTTCACGACCGCGAGCGCAACCCCACGGCATGGCGCAGCACCAACGCGAGCTACGGCGAGAACAACCGCAACAAGAGGTCTATTGCGATCGATCTTCACACGACTGAAGGGCAAGAGCTGTTCAAGCGGCTTGCGGGGGAGGCGGACGTTGTTGTGGAGAACAACGCGCCCGGCGCGATAGACCGGTTCAACATCAACTATGACGCGCTTAAAGAAGTGAACCCGCGCCTGATCATGGTCAGCTGCCCCGGCTACGGCGCGATGGGACCGATGAGGGATTTCACTGCCGTCGGCCAGTGCCTGACCTCATTCACCGGCCTCGGCTACCTGTGGGCGCAGCCGGACGCGCAATGGCCCGCGCGCGGCAGGAACGCCTATCCGGACTTCATCACTGCCGGCAACCTTGCCCTCTCCATAATGGCGGCGCTGCATCATCGCGAGCGAACCGGAGAGGGGCAGTACATCGAGATTCCACAGTTCCAGGCAGCCGCGAGCATGATCGGCCTGGCGTTCCTGGAGCCGCAGTTCGGCGTGGGGCCGGCGGAGGCGTGGGGCAACCGCGATCCGAACGCCGCGCCGCAGGGCGTCTACCAATGCGGCGGCGGCGACCGCTGGTGCGCCATCTCCTGCCCGGACGACGACAATGCGTCATGGCGCGCGCTGACGGAAGTGATGGGGCGGCCTGAGCTTGCCGATGATCCGCGTTTCGCCACGTTCGCGGATCGGCAGAGCAACCACGATGCCCTTGACGCTGAGATTACGGCGTGGACACTCACGCGTTCCGCGCACCAGGTCATGTACGCGTGCCAGCGCGCCGGGATTGCCGCGGGCATGGCGGCCACCGGCGAGGACCTGTACCTCGATCCGCAGCTGCGTGAGCGGGGTTACGTCGTTGAGGTGAACCACAACGTGCCGGGCCCGGTGGAGCATCCGGGCATGACGATTCAATTCAGTGAATCGCCCGGCCGCGTGCGGATGGGCGCTCCCACGCCCGGTCTCCACACCCGGGAGGTCCTGACGGACATCCTGGGGCTCTCCGACGAGGAATACGCGGGGTTGGAACAATCCGGCGCAATCGGTTAGCGCCGCCGCTCGTGCGATTGCTCGCCACGTCTCTGCGCAGCCCGCCATGACAGGTCGGCGGCTCCCGCGGCAGATGACGGTCGTCCCGGCCTATCGGCTTGAGGGTTATTTTGCCGAGCAGGCGCTGAACCAGGTTGAGCAGCCCCCGCTTGAATCGTTCAAGCAGCGGCTGCGGCTGTACATCCACCGCCTGCTCGCCGGAGAGCAGCCCACGTTCATCGACATCGGCGAGCACTGGGCAATGACGCAGACCGGCGATCCAGAGCTCAACTCATTCATCCGCGCGGTGAATGCCACGGACGCCGCCTCGCCGCGCGGCATCGTTGAGGACGCGCTTTACAAGTGCTCGCAGGCTCTGCCGCGACCGGACCTCATAGCGCGTGTCGTCATCCTGATGGGGGATGGGGAAAGCCGCGGGCTGACGCAGGCCATGCAGTACGCGAACGGAGTCAGCCTCGGCTCCGGCGTCACGCTCCTGTTCGTGTGGCCCGCGCACAACTGGACGGAGACGCTTGCCTATATCACGGCTCACGAATATGTCCATCTTGTCCGCAACTGGCTTTTCCCACGCGGCCTGACCGGCGGGCGCATGATCTACGTCAAGAACAATGAGCCGGACACGCTGCTGGACGCCATGGTGACCGAGGGAATGGCGGATGTCTTTGCGGGGGGCATTGTGCCGGAGCATCGGCCGCACTGGATCGAGGCGCTCGCGCCGGACGTTGAACGCGCAATCTGGCCGAATATAGAGAGCCGGCTGAACGATACCGATCCGCTGGAGATTCGCCGGTACCTGTTCGGAGACGATGACCGTGTGCCGGTGTGGGCGGGCTACTCCATCGGCTACTCCATCGTGCGGTCCTACCTGGAGACGCACCCGGAGGCGCGGGTGGCGTCAATCATCGGCCTGCCGGTGCGCGCCCTCTTTGAGGAGAGCGGCTACGTGCCGGGTGAACGCGGGGCGGTTAAGTGAGAGGAGCGCTGCACATGCAGCGCTCCTCTCTTATATGACTCTGGGCGTTCCCTGCCTGCCGTGTCCCGCGCGATGGACGAAACGCGGGACGGGGAGGGGGCAGGTCAGAT
>DAOUKW010000139.1:0-16083 GCA_034420915.1 Dehalococcoidia bacterium | reverse complement strand
GTTGTTATTGCTGAGCGGCTGTTCCGCCGACGTGTCCGTGAAGTCCACAGTAAGCGAGCCGTCCCCGTCGCTCGTGATGGTCACTGTGATGCGCGGGCGTTCCGTGCCCGGTGTTGGCGGCTCCATATCGTCCGTGAATGTGTACTGTCCCGCCGGTATCTCACGCAATGCGGCCCGCACAAGCCGTTCGGCATACTCGATGAGGGCTACGCCGTGTTCAGTAACCGTCTGCCAGCCGTACCGCTCCATCAGGGCCTCATAGCGCCCCTCGCCGATGCGGTTGGCGGCGATCTGCGCGGCAAGGTCGCCGCGCCGCTCCTCCGGCGTGCGGACGTTCCGCATGAATAGCTCGACGGCCTCCTCGTTGAGCGCGCCTGCGCGGGCCAGCCTGATGGGCGGGATGATGAACCCCTCTTGGTAGATCGTCGTCGACGCGGGCATCGAGCCGGGAGCCATGCCGCCCACGTCCGCGTGATGGGCACGCGAGGCAACGAACCCCGCGAGCTCACTGGCCACGCCGTCCTCAACACCATCAGGAATGAACACGGGCGAGATCAGCGTCAGGTCAGGCAGATGAGTGCCGCCCAGATAAGGGTCGTTGAGGGCGATGAGATCGCCGGGCGAGAATGTATCGAACCGCTCGATCGCCGCCTGCACGGAGGCGGGCATCGCGCCGAGATGGACGGGGATGTGCTCCGCCTGCGCCAGGATGCGGCCGTTGGCGTCAAAGACGGCGCAGGAGAAATCTCGCCGCTCCTTGATGTTCGGCGACCATGCCGTGCGCCCCAACACCGCGCCCATCTCCTCTGCGATGGCCGCGAAGAGCCGTCGAAAAACCTCCAGTGAAATCGCGTCAACGCTCATGCGGACGCCCTTTCGAGAATGAGGTTCAGGTGCTCATCGACACGCCCAACCCACCCCGGCGGCACATACGTGGTGCAGTCCGTCTGCGTGAGCACGGCCGGGCCTCCCAACAGATTCCCGATACGCAGCGCATTCCGGTCATAGAGCGGTGCGGTAGTCTCTCCTGCATCTGTTATCAGTGCGGTCTCGCCAAGCAGCGCATGGCCCGCGTCTTGCCCGCCCTCCGTATCGGAGACAACGAACGGCGGGCGGCGCGTTGGTATGGTTGCGCGCAGCCGCAGCGTGACAATCTCCGTTGGCCACTCAGGATGGCTGTGGTCGAAGCGGCGCAGGTGGGCAGCGTGAAACCGCTCCTCAAGAGAAAGGCCGTCCGGTGCATCCACGGGAATCACGAGTTCATATCCCTGGCCTTGATAGCGGATGTCTGCCGAAGCGGAAAATACCGCTTGGGCGGCAGATAGGCCAACGGCTTCAAGATCATCTCGCGCGTCTTGCTCAATTTCGCTCAGCAGACGCGCAATCTCCTGCGGTGACGTGTCCGATAAATCGCGCATGGCGGTTCTCGAATAATCGCGCGTGACGTCCACAGTCAGCATTCCCCACGCGGACAGCGCCCCGGGCAGACGCGGTATGAGCACGCTCCGGATGCCGAGTCCGTCCGCAAGCTCGCAGGCATGCAGCGGCCCCGCGCCGCCGAACGCAACAAGCGTGAAGTCGCGCGGATCATGACCCCGCTCCAGCGAGACCACACGCAGCGCCTGCTCCATGTTGGCGTTGGCAACGCGGACGATGCCAACAGCAGCCTGTTGCGGCGTTATGCCGAGCACTTCCCCTATTTCACTCATCGCCGCAGTCGCCGCGCCGCCGTCCAGTGGGAGCCTACCCGCGAGCGGCCTGTCCGCCGGGAGCCGACCCAGCACGATGTTGGCATCCGTCACCGTTGGCCCGCCGCCGCGACCGTACGCAGCAGGCCCGGGATCTGCGCCCGCCGACTGCGGCCCAACGGACAGCGCGCCGCCTGCGTCCACACTCGCGAGAGACCCGCCGCCTGCCCCGACGGTGTGAATGTCGACAATCGGAACACGCAGCGGATACCCGCCGATGCTGCCCTCGGACGTGCGCTGCACCTCGCCGTCACACAGCGACACGTCCGTTGACGTGCCGCCCATGTCCAGCGTGATGATCCGGTCGAAGCCGGCCGCGCGTGCCACCTCGAACGCGCCGACAACACCCCCCGCCGGCCCGCTCAACAACGTCTCTACTGGAAAGCTGCTCGCCTGCCCGATAGTCATGCTGCCGCCGTTCGACGACATGATTCGGACTGTCGATTCAACTGTCTCGTTGATACGGAACAGATAGGACTGCATGACGGGCGCGACATAGGCATTCAGGACGGTTGTTGACGTTCGTTCGAACTCGCGGAACTCCGGGACGACGTCACTTGATATGGAAATGGGCACGTCTGCGGGCAGGCGGCGTTTCAACGCATCCCGGATCAACCGCTCATGCTCCGGGCGAAGAAACGAGAAAAGCAGCGCGACGGCCACGGAGTCCGCCCCTGCCGCGGCAACTGCCTCAACGAGCGTGCCGAGATCAGCTTCGCTTGGCGTCTTGAGAGTCTCCCCCTCCGCCGTCACCCGCTCATCGATCTCAAAGCGCAGTTCTCGGGGAACAAGCGGCACGGGGCGCGTGACCTGCAGACTATACAGATCATCGCGGGCCTGTCGACCAATCTCGATGACATCTGCCATGCCGCGCGTCGTTACGAGTGCCGTCCGCGTGCCGCGCCGCTCAAGCACCGCGTTCGTGCCGACGGTGCTCCCGTGAACGACCTCGTCGCTTTGTTCGCTGCCCCCGCCGATCTCCCGCACACCGGCAAGGAAAGATTGGGCCGGGTCTGCGGGAGTGGACGGTACCTTGATCAGGCGGATCGAGCCGTCCTCATCGACGCGGATAACGTCCGTGAACGTACCGCCGGTGTCGATCCCAATCATGGGACGGTTCTCCGGCTAGTCGGACGGCGGCGGGCCGCCCAGGTGCAGTGGATCCGGGTCGTGATGCCATTCGTTCTCCCCGGACTCCACCAGCAGAGGCGCTTCCTGCGCGACCTGTCCATCGACCACAGCCTGCACCAGGAACAACCCGTCGTTCTCAGCCTGTATGCCGATGCTCATGAAGAATTGGTGGCCCTGGACGGGGAGAAGGTTCGCCGTGATTGGCTCACTTCGCACAATCTCCATGCCATTGGGATCCAGCACGCGCAGAATGAGCTCATGCGAGCCTTCGCCGTGCAGGCGGCAATAGATGGAGAACTGGAACGCCATCGGAAACTGCTGCGCGCCAACCGTGTCAAAGATGCCGATGACGTGAGCTCGACCGCGCTCGTCACGGAATGAGTCCTGCCCCAGCAACAGGGCCGTGACGCGGACGCCGGTGGACTCGGTCATCAGGAAGACGAATCACACGGAGCGTTCATGCCCCGCGCCTGCCCGGGCACCACGCGTTGTGCTCCGCCATCACGTCGTCCCAGCTCTCAAAGCCGACGTGCAGCTGCAGCAGGTGCCCGCACTTCTCGCAGTCCTTGTGTTCAAACGTCTCGAACGGATCAACATCCGCCCCCATCATCGCCTGCGAGGCCAGCTCAACCAGCGACGACAGCCTCTCAACCGTCAGATCGACCATTCCTTGGAACGTATCCGGCGGCTTGGGTGCCTGGATGGTGTCCAGGGAGAACCGGGCGGACAGTACCAGGTGGTCATGCCCGAGGCGCGGCAGCACGTTGCCTTCAATCCAAACGCCCTGTACCGCGCGCGCCTCAATCGGCGACTCGATCTCCAACTCCCGCGTGACCGTGTTCATCAGGGTGATGTACAGAGCAGTGCGGAGGCCCTCTCCATCAAGGCCGTCCGGCAGCGCGGCAGCCGCGCCATCGTCGGGGAGCGGCGCGTCGTCGTTGCCGATGGCCGTGTACACCGCGTCACCCAGTGCCAGCAGAGTGTTCTTGTCCATCGGTTCGATGGCCGCAACCAGTCGCATGTCATCGTCGGTCATCTCGGCGAGTTCCCCAAGGAACTGCTGAAAGTAGCGGCGCGCGGCGGGCGTCGGCCCCAACAGCGCCGAACGGGACGATGACGTCATGCGATGAACTCCATGGGCAGCGTAATCTTGGGTTGGATTGAACGTTTGTAGTGTAGCACTCCAGCTAGGAACGCCTCAGTTGACAGGCCGAGGAGAATTGAGCCGCCCCGGCCCCGTCTCCGGAAGCAATATCCCCGCGATGAATAACGTAAACGACGTCGCACAGACTACCGCGATGCCGATCACGAAGCTCCCGGTCTCATCGATGATGAACCCGGCAATGACCGGCGCGATGAAGCTTGAGGCGTTGCCTGCCGTCAGGATTGCCGCCCAGATTGCCACCGCACGCTCCGGTGATGACCCCGGCAGCTCAATGGGGATGGTGAAAAGCGAAGGCTCATATAACCAGTGCAGGAAGCCCGTCACGATAACGGCCGTTAACAGCAGTATCCCGACGGGGGCGTAGATGGTGGTTATTCCCGCGGCGCCCACGATCAGCCCGGACCAGATGATGACCGGCCGCCTCTTCCCGATGAGGGTCGCGATGAATCCACCGATGACATTCGCCGGTGCTCCCGCTAATGAGAAGATTCCCGCCATCAACCCCGCCATGGCGAGACTCAGGCCGAGCTCCTCCTCGTAGAAGGTTGGCAGCCACGTATTCAACGTAATGAACTGCGCCCACGGCCCGATAACGGCGAAAGACATCAACCACGTTTCTCGCCGTCGGAAAACGCTGAGGATAGCGCCAACTTTCACCGGCTCCGGCGGCACGCCGCCCAGCGCCTCCCTTTCCCGCCACAAGACCACGAACAAGACTGCGCTGCCGGCCGTCAGGAAGCCCTCCAGGCCAATGGCCCACTGCCAGGTGGTCCAGCCTGCCAACACCGGACCAAGATACTGCGCCGCAGCGAGACCCACGGTTATGGAGGCGAGCGCGACGGCGTTCGCAATGGGGACTTCCCGAGGCGGCGCCCACCGCATGATGATGGCTGCCGTTAGCGGCGTGATTGCGGCCGCCCCGATTCCTTGCACGGAGCGCAGGGCGATAAACCACCAGAACCCCGATAGAAACGGCGTGAGCGCCGTGATTCCCAACAGCGCCCAGCCGATGCCGTACACTGCGCGGATATTCCATCGTGCAAGAATGATGGAGGCCGGGATGGTCCCGGCCGTGAACACGAGCGTTATGCTCGTGACCACAAAGCCGCCTTGAGACTTGGTAAGGTCCCAGGATTGCGTGATGAGCGGCAGAACGGACGCCGGGGCAAGGAACGCCATCCCCAGCATGAAGTGCATGAGGACAACGAGCCCATAGATGACGAATCGATATGGAGATGCCTCGCGTTCGGCAATACCGGGGGTGTCGGTGTCAAGCATTAGTGCAACTATAACCGGTAGGCACGCTGCGCGGATGCCCACAGGCGCAGGCAGGCGCGGGGAGCGAAACTGACATGCAGCCAAACTCATGGATATTCGCCACAATCGTCATCTTCGCGCTGTTCGTCATCTTCCTCACCGGCAACCTGTACATCGCCCTGCTCATCGGGCTGCCAATCCTCTTCACCATCGGTCTCATCATCCTGTTCCGCAGGACACGGCCTGAAACGCCGCCCGTGCCGCTGCCCGCCGGGCCGTTATTGGAACCCGCACAGCTTGAGGGGCGCATCGACCGCATGGCGGTTGAAGACGTTGAAATCGAGGGGGCAACGTCAGGGCTCTTTTCGTCGGGCCCAAAGTACAACTCCATACTCGTCATCATCATCAGCGGCATACAATACCGACTCGATCCGGCCCCGCTGCGGCGCGGCGGCTACGACTGGATGAAAGAGGGCATGTGGGTCAAAGCGACGTTCGACCGCCAATCTCGCGTCATCTATGAAATCGAACAGGCCCCCGGCCCAAGGGGATACGGGGAGCCTGCATAGCCGCACAGCATGTTTTTCTGCCACAATCCTGCATTGGGGGTAAGGAGTGGCGGGACATCGTAATGGGAAACGCTACGATCTGATCACACTGCGCGGAGATGTCTTCGGTGGCATCACCGCCGCGGTCATAGGCCTGCCGGTTGCCCTGGCGTTCGGCATAGCGTCAGGTCTGGGCGCGATCGCCGGTATCTACGGGGCGATCGCGGTGGGCTTCTTTGCTGCGGTCTTCGGCGGCACGCGCGGTCAGATTTCCGGCCCCACCGGCTTGATGCTGGTGGCGATGACGGTCATCGTCAGCGCCAACGCTGACAATCTTGTCGAAGCGTTCACCATCGTCATCATGGCCGGCCTCATCCAGGTTCTCATTGGAGTTCTCCGTATCGGGCGCTATGTGGCGTACACGCCCTATTCGGTCATCTCAGGATTCATGTCGGGCGTTGGAATCATCATCATCATCGTGCAGGTCCTCCCATTCGTGGGCGCGGAAATCGTCACCGGCGGGCCGAGGGATGTCATGGCGGCCATCCCTGACATGCTCAGTGGATTCAACCCGAACGCGTTGATCATCGCCTCGGTGACGCTGGCTGTGGCCGTACTGTGGCCGACCAGGCTCAGTAAATACCTGCCATCCACGCTGACGGCCCTGGCCGTCGGCACCGCAATCGGCGTTCTCTGGCTGACCGACACGTCCACCATCGGCGATGTGCCAACGGGCCTGCCGGAGATTCATCTGCCGCTCATCTCGCTCGACGTTCTGCTGAGCGCCGTGCAGCCGGCCTTGGTTATTGCGCTGGTGAGCTCCGTCGACAGCCTGCTCACGTCCCTTGTGGCAGACTCGGGAACGCGCTCGCAGCACAACCCGAACAAAGAGCTCATCGGCCAGGGCATGGGCAATATGGTGGCCGGATTCATCGGCGGACTGCCCGGCGCCGGCACGACGCCTGCGACCGTTGCGAATATCCGGGTGGGAGGACGAACCGCGCTGGCGGGGGTTCTGTGCGTTGTCATACTCACCGCAATTGTCCTGGGGCTGGGCAGCTATGTCTCGGCGATTCCCAACGCCGTTCTCGCAGGCATCCTCATCAAGGTCGGTTGGGACACCATTGATTGGCGCTTCATCACGCGGATGCACCACGTTCAGCGAGAACATCTCGTGGTCATGCTCATCACCCTCATCCTCACGGTTTTCCTTGACGTAATCACGGCCGTAGCCGTCGGTATCATCACCGCGGCCGTCACGAGCGCGCGCCAGATCGAGCGGCTGGAAATAGACAGCGTTATCTCAGTGCCGCTCCTCGACCAGGTCTTCTTTGGGGACGCCATGGATCCGGGTGATGTCGATGAGGCATTCAGCGCGCGTGTGGGCCTGGTGCAGCTCAAGGGAACATTCTCCGTCGCGTCCGCATCCAAACTGATGAGCACTATCGGTGACGACATCAAGGACCACGAGGTCGTCATCCTCGATTTCAACGACACGGTTTATATGGACGATAGCGCTGCCCTTGTAATCGAACGGCTGGTTGATATCGCCAGGATGGAGAACACCGAATGCATCATCATGGCCCTGGACGGTCTTCCCGCAACGACCCTCAATGCCCTCAGCATACTCAGGGGCATTCCGGAGGACCGCTTTGTCGATACGCTGGACGAAGCGCGGGATATGGCGTGGGACCTACTCGCCGGGAACGCACGTCCCGCTAGCGAATAAGCCGCGCCTTCATCCGCGCGACGGCGAGGTAGTAAAAGGCGGCGCCGAGGACGACAAGATAGAGCAGTCCCCAAACGGTGGTCATTGAGAGGCTCCCGGCAACCAGCTCACGTATCACTGCGACGTACGGAGTGAGGGGGATGATCCAGGCCAGTTCCCGCACAACGTCCGGATAGCGCTCCAGCGGGAAGAACACCCCGCCAAAGAAGTACATCGGCATCACGCCAAGCGTGATCGCGTAGTTGAACGTCCAGAATGACGGCGCATGCGCCGTGACCAACAGCGCCATCGACGAGAACAGGATGCCGCCAAGGAATGCGAGCGGCAGAATGAGGATGGCCAACGGCGAATCGACGAATCCCATCACGGTCAACACAAACAGGATCACGGTCGCGCTGAATAATGACCGTGTCGCGCCCCATAAGACTTCGCCGGTGATGACGTCCTCAATGGACAACGGCGTGGCAATCATGGCCTCATACAGGCCTCGTATAGCCATGCGCGTGTAGGAGCCGTATGTGCATTCAAAGAACGCCGCAAAGAGCGAATATCCGCCGATGATGCCCGGTCCGATGAACTCCACATAGCTCACGTCGCCGCCCAGTGAGACGTACGTGCCCAGACCCAGCCCCATCGCGCCCAGCACGACCAACGGCTCCACGAACAGCGGCCCCACCTCCGCCATCGCGAACTTCTTGAAGACCGTCCAATTCCGCCGCCACACGCGGAAGCCGAACGGTACACGTTCAGGCGTCAATATCATGATTATTCTTCCAACCCGCGGCCCGTGAGGCGCAGGAAAACGTCCTCGAGGTTTGCGGGGCGTGAATAGATCTGAGCGCCCGGCACGGTGGATTCAGTAACATCAGTGCCGTTGAGGCCGAACGCGTGCACCGTGTCCGGCGTCTGCTCGATTTCCGCGCCGGCATCACGCAGATGTTCGGCGATGCGATCAAGCGCGGCGACGTCCAACGAATGCGCCTCAATGACCGTCTCGCCCGCAATGCGCCGGATGAGCTCCACGGGCGTCCCCTCCGCGAGAATCTGCCCCTCATGCATGATGATCAGCCGATCACACAGAACGGCCGCCTCATCCATATAGTGCGTCGTCAGAAGCATCGTTACACCCTGGTCTTTGAGGCGGCGCAGCGTGCGCCATACCAGGTGCCTCGCCTGCGGGTCCAGCCCGGTTGTCGGCTCGTCCAGCACGATGATGGACGGTTCGTTGATGAGCCCCCGGGCGATCAACAGCCGACGCTTCATCCCGCCGGACAGTTCATCCACCTTTGACCCCGCGCGATCCGCAAGCTGAAAGAGTTCCAGGGCCCTTACTGCGCGCGCGTTGGCCTCCGCAGAGTTGATGCCGAAATACCCGGCGTACAGCCGCAGGTTGTCGATCACGGAAATCTCATCGTCCAGGTTGTCGCCCTGCGGCACAACGCCGATGATTGACTTGACTGCCCGCGCCTCAGTTTGCACCGGCAGACCGTTCACGAGAAGGCTGCCGGACGTGACGGGCGAGGCGCACGTAATCATGCGCATGGTGCTTGTCTTGCCCGCGCCATTCGGGCCAAGGAACCCAAAACACTCGCCGGGCCGCACCTCAAAATCGATGCCGCGCACAGCGACCAGATCGCCGAATTCCTTGAAGAGCTTCTGCGCTACGACGGGTTTGACGCTCGCCGCCTCCGCGCCGTCCCCCACCGAAATCTCTTGAGAAGTACTTCCAACCTGAGCCATACCACCACAAGCGTAGCACGCCACCCTCCCGCTCACCCTGAGCCTGTCGAAGGGTGAGCCCGGCCCAACTCGTCATTCTGAGCAAAGCGAAGAATCCAAAGCCGTGATTGCGAGACCACACTTGCCGTAAGTTTTTCACGCCGGGGAGCCGTCATCATCGTTGTCATCCACACCATATGCGGACTCGCGTACATCCATCTCGATGGGTGCGGGGAGTGCATCAGGATTAGCGATGACGCTCGGTAATTCTTCAAAGCGACGCGCTTTCGGCATCACGTTCCGATCAAACGAACCAATCGAATCATTGAACGACTTGGTAGCTCGTCCTAACTGCTCGCCGACTTTACGATAATGGTTCATAAATACCTGCAGGCTGCCATTCATTTCAACAACGGCCTTCCGAACCTGTTCCACATCTTGTGCGAAACGCCGCTGCTCCCACCCATTGGCCACCGCCCACAAAAGCGAAATAAGCGTGCTTGGCGTTGCAACTGCGATCCGCTTGCTCATGGCGTACTGAATGAGGTCATTCCGCACGCTAAGGGCGGCCGCAAGGAACTGGTCACCCGGCACAAACATGACAACAAACGGGAGAGAGCCGCTTACCTTGTTTCCATAATCTTTCTTTGCAAGGTCATCAATTTGCGTTCGCATCGCACCGGCATGACGCGTAAGGATTGCAGTGGCCTGTCCTTCATCTTTTGCTTCACCCGCCTCGAGATATGCGGCAGTGCTCGCCTTTGCGTCGATAACAATAGCCCGACCTTCAGGCAACTTAACGGTGACATCCGGCCTTTCGCTGGAACCATCCACAGACTGTTGCTCGGCAAAGTCGCAATAATCGACCATCTCAGCAGCTTCAATGACCTTGCGGAGTTGAATCTCACCCCATGAGCCGACTTTAGGATTATTCGACAACACGTCTTTCAATCCTTGAGTCGCCGCAGCAATCAAGACGTTCTGCTGCATGAGCGACTCAATGTTGGGATTCAGTTTCGCGTAGTTCTCGGACAAGGGCTTCACCAGTTCTTCGAAGCTCTTTTGGGTCTTGCCGAGGTTCTGTTCCGCGAGTGCCAGAAACTGCTCGTTATTGGCCTGCAGGGCCTGTCCCGCCGTTGCCTGAAACGTCGTACTTAGTTCTGCTTTCGCTGTTTGGATCAGGTCTGCAGCCGTTTGTTGGCCCTGCAACTGTCCCCTCAGTTCGGCGTTCCTCTGCCGCCACCTGAATTCCTGGATCAGCCATGCGGCCAACCCCACAACGATTGCTCCAATTGCCAGCCCGACGACGATTTCCACGTTGCAGTCCTTTCCAGGTACAGATGCTCTGTGTGCTTGTCAACGGATAAGTGTCACAACAGCCTAGCACGCACGTTCGCGCACGGCTAGTGATCAGTCTGGATTAACTCGACGAGAACCTGTCATTCCCTGCGCCGTTGCGGAAATACTCGATTCGTTTGACGGTCACGATAGGTTTGTGCCAGTATCCTGCGTCGGCGATAGAAGTGACCCTGTAGGAGTAGGGATATGGTGCAATATCGCTCGGTGTTCCCTTCCGTCGGCTTGCTCCTTGTTCGCCAATCTGTTGAAGAGTACGTCTGGGCAAGTGACTCCCATGCATAAGAAGCGGGGCCCGCTAACAGCACTGGTATTGTTCCTAGCGGCCTTATCGGTTTGCCTTGCAGGCTGCGCGCCGGCCGAAAGCGATGATCAGGTCGGCGCAGGATCATCCTCCCCTGTGGAAACAACGCCCCCACAAGACGCGGAGGGCACACTAAGTGCGCTTAGAGAAATCAACACATCCGTGGAGTCCTTCAGGGTTATAGAGCGTCAGGTCGATTCCGGTGTTCGCGACAGTGTGCCGTGGACGAAGACAAACAGCATCCTCAGAGAGTACCAGGCACCGGATCGGACACGAATCATCTTCTACGCTACGGAATACGTTCGTGATTTAGACAATGACGGTATTTTCGAAGATGAAGTGGCAGGAGGGAGTGACTGCGAAGCGCAAGAAGCGCTTACCATAGCTACGGCTTTTTACGAGAGATGCGACGATGATGCGTGGGCCGTCACACAACTCTCAGGCAGTTACGTTATGCCGGTTCAGAGCGCCAACGATCTTCTCGGCAAAGTAGAGGAGCTTGAAGAGTTACGACTCTTGGCGAAAGAAATGATTGATGGTCGCCCCACAATCGTATTTGACGGGAATATGCCGGGGCTGCCACCTGATATTCATGAGGCCACCCGCACCGTCTGGGTCGATGAAGAGACTGCGCTCTTACGCCGCATTGTTGAGATTGTCCGTTGGGAGGAGCCGACTGGTGATGAGCCGCCGGACACCGTAGCTACTGAAGATTACGTAGACTACAGCGGAGTAACCATCATGCAGCCGGACGTGGGGCAGACGAATACCTCTTGACGTTCCTCCCATGGAACAACCCCACTCAACCGTCTGAAGCGTTCCTCATGCCCCCTACTCCATGCCGTTCCTTGACGCGCCCTTTGACCGTCCCAGTTCGCCGCGATCATGAGCACGCACCAGGGCCTCAAACTCCGGTGGCTCATTCTCATCGTCGGAGATGTCGCGGGCGGGCGGACCGCCGAGGCCGCTGTCGACCAGTTCATGGTTGTTGCGAACATAGCCCCGGAAATCCGATGCGCCCGAGGTTGGGAACGATGGCCGCCCCTCTTGCGACGGATCTTGATAGACCTCACCGATGATTACCTGCACGCCTTCCGCGGGGTGATCCCGTAAGAACGCAGCTTCGTACCGATTACCGGCATCCATCAGGGAGAGTATCCGCTGGGCAAGGCGGGGATGAACACGGCCGACCGGCTCCCCGCGACTTGAACGTACCAGCAACCTGTTGCCCTCGCGACTCATCGTGAGGGCCTCGCCGCTGCTCAGGTGGCCGACTGCCGTGCGATCCGTCGCGTCAATGAGTGTCGCGATCGTGCTCTTGCCCGCCTCGCTCATCAACAGATGTGAGGAAATAACGTTGCGAGCGGATGAGGCGGAATCGGCCGCCGTGGCCTTGCTGCCGTACGCGGCATCGGTTTCCTTGACGACAGCGGCCCGCCTGGATTTCCGCGTACGTTTCGCTTGGCGGGACACGGGCGCTGACGGTTTCGCCGCGCCTGCAACGTGTTCAAGGCGGTCACGGTGGCGGCGGGCAATTGTGTTTGCGGGATCGAGACCTAGGGCCGTATCGACGACGCCCCGCGCCTCCTCAAGCTCACCCTGTTCAAGAAGCGCCTTGGCCAGCCGGTTCAGCGCCTCAATGTTGCTAGGCGCAATCTGCAGGACGGCCCGGTTAGCCTCAACGGCCTTCCCCCAGTCCTGCGCCAGTGCGCACGCGATGGCTGCGTCAGTCTGCGCTTTTACTTCACGGGCCTGGGCGTGTTCATCGATCTGTGTGGTCGCCATGGCGGATGACCTGCCTTCTGCGTTCCGTTGTCCCGCGCGATACGTCTCCGGGCGCGAGAACAACCGCAGATGCGACACCACGACAACGCAACCGCCGCCCATCGCCGACGGCTGCTTTTCGCCGCGGTAACGGTCAAGGCTCCGAGTCGTGATCCCTGCCGCCTCCCCGCGCCATTGGACGGCAGTTTTCAAACTCAGTTCAAAATCTATTGTCTAACAACTGTCAAGCGAACGGGGAGGGGCAGTCTCATTCTCCTCGCCCCAGCATGGCAATGTGCTTGGGCATTCCACGCAGCCTAATTCGCACAATCTCTGCCAGTGTCTGCGGGCCGTGGTGCAGGCGTACCGTGCTCATCTCGCCGTAGCTCCATTGGACGGGCATCTCCACCGCCCGCATCCCCCACCGACGCGCCAGGTACAGGATCTCCGCGTCGAACGCGAAGCCGTTCACCTGCTGCGCTCCAAACAGCAGCTCCGCCGCCTCTGCCCGGAACGCCTTGAATCCGCACTGCGTGTCCGTCACGGATAGCCCGAGAATGAGCCGCGTCGCGCCGCCCACCACGCGCCCGCCGATGCGGCGCGACAGTGGCTCCCCGCTCCGTTCTGCCCCTGCCATCGACCGCGACCCAATCACCACGTCCGCGTTCTGCGTCGCCTCAACAAACGGAGCGATGGTCTCCACCGGCACGGCCAGGTCAACATCCATGAACAGTCGCACCGCGCCTTTCGCATCCAGCATTCCCCGCCGCACGGCATACCCCTTGCCCTGATGCGGCAGTGAGAGCAGTCGAACGCGTGGTGATTTCTCGGCGAATTCTCGCGTGATGGACTCCGTGTCGTCCGTGCTGCCGTCGCTCGCGATGATCAACTCGGCATCGGGATAATGAGTGTCCAGATAGGCTGTCACTTCATCGAGCGCATCCGGCAGGCGAGCCTCCTCGTTATAGGCGGGGATGATGACGGACAGCGAGGGCCCAGCCGGTTCAGTCACGGGACGCCTCGCATCCCCTTAGAGAGGGATTTCGTCCGGGGTTTCGAGGCTGAACGCGCGGTGCAGGGCGCGGACGGCATCCTCCACGTGGTCCTGGTGGACGACGCACGTGAGGCTGATCTCCGCCGTCGTAATCATCTCGATATTGACGTTGGCGTCGCGCAGCGCGCGGAACATCGCGCCCGCGTAGCCCGGAGAATTGGTCAGGCCCGCGCCAACGATGCTCACCTTGGCGAGATGGTCGTCAGCGGTCACGTCCGCAGCGCCAAGTTCGGCCTGTATCTCCCGTGTCCGTTCAAGCGTCTCGGCCAGATCATCGCGGGTCACGGTGAAAGAGAGATCGCTGAGGCCGTGCTGGCCGGCGTTCTGAACGATGATATCGACGCTGATGCCGGCGTCTGCGAGCGGGGAGAAGACCTGCGCGGCGATGCCGGGGCGGTCCGGAACGCCCAGCAGCGTGACCCGCGCGATGCCCGCGTCATGTGCAATACCACGAACCTTGTTGCGATTCTCCATGAGTTCTCCTCCGTGTATGCGCGTGCCGCCGGGGTCATCCAGCAGGCTTGAGGCGACAAGGATAGGCACATCGTAGACCCAGCCAAGTTCGACGGCGCGGTTGTGCATGACGCGCGCGCCCTCGCTGGCCATCTCCAGCATCTCATCGTAGTTGATGTCAATCAGGCGGCGAGCGTCCGGCACGATGCGTGGGTCCGCCGTGTAGATGCCGTCCACGTCCGTGTAGATTTCGCAGACGGGCGCGCGAAGCTCCGCCGCCAATGCAACGGCTGTGGTGTCCGATCCGCCGCGCCCCAGCGTCGTCACCTCAAAATCATCCGTCGTGCCCTGGAATCCGGCAACGATGACGATGTTCCCGCGCCCAATCTCGTCCTGCAGTCGTTTCGGCTCAATCTGCGTGATGCGCGCCCGCGAGAAATCCGTGTCCGTGCGGATACCAGCCTGGAATCCGCTCAGGCTGACCGCGCCGTGGCCCAGATCCCGCAGCGCCATCGCCAGCAGCGCCCCCGAGACGAGTTCGCCGGTGGACAGGAGCAGGTCCATCTCGCGCGGCGCGGGATTGTGCGAGATGCTGCGGCTCAACTCGATAAGCTGGTTCGTTGTTTGCCCCATGGCGGACACCACGATGACGAGATCGTCTCCGGCGGAACGCTCCTTGGCCACCCGGGACGCAACGCGCTTGATGTGGTCGGCGGAGGCGACCGAACTCCCGCCGTACTTCTGCACCCGAAGCATGGAGCCTACGACTCCGAGACGACGTGCGCGCCCTGCTCTGACGGAGAAAGGACGAGCGATCGGCCGGGGATGTTTAGCCTCCGACCGGACTCGGCCATAGCATCAGCGACGGCTTCGGAGTTTCTCGGCGGACTCATTGCCATGATTGTCGGCCCCGCGCCGGAGAGGAACGCCGTATACGCGCCGGCCTGCTTGGCCGCTTGAGTAAGGGGAGCGAGCCCCGGCACAAGTTCCGCGCGATACGGCTGGTGCAGCCGATCCTCCGTTGCTAATGCCAGGTCCGCCCAATGATGCGAATTGAATGTGTGAATGAGCAGCGCCGTTCGCGCCACGTTGAACGAGGCATCACGCAGCGGGACATGGCGTGGCAATGCCGCCCGCGCCTCCGAAGTCGGTACCTGCTCATCAGGGATGAACGCGATACAGTCCAGGTCGGCGGGAAAATCAAGTTGCCGCGCGACGGGTCCACCGTCGTCAGACATGACAGCCAGGCATGCGCCGCCCTTCAGGGCCGGCGCGACGTTATCGGGGTGGCCCTCGATCCGGGTGGCGTCGGCAATCATGTCGTCCATTCCTCGTTCACGGCCCGCCACCGTATTTGCGATGAGCAGGCCGGCTGCGCACGCGGCGGCACTGCTTCCCAGTCCGCGCGCCAGGGGGATGTCGTTCGTGGCGGAAACATGAAGTGGCGGCAGCGTGTGCCCGAGGTTCGCAGCGCCGATGTAGGCGGCGCGAAAGACAAGATTCGCGTTGGCGGGGCCCGAGATCTCGTTCTCGCCCTCGCCCCGTATCTCAATGCGGTTGGCGTTCGCCGGCTGAACGCGCAACTCCAGCCAAAGGTCAAGCGCCATCCCGACGGCGTCGAAGGCAGAGCCGAAATTCGCCGTCGAAGCAGGCGCGCGCACGGTGAACGGAGCAAAGTCACTGGTCATGGCAAATACGCATTAAGTATAGAGTGCGCAGCCTAACTAATCTCTACATCCCTGTTCCGCCAAGCCACCGCCTCCCACAGTCGTCGCGCCCTCCCAACTCCTCCCTGCTCTGTGGGATCGATGACAAGCCTGCCGGAGCGCGTATACGAGCCGATTGTCTGTAGTTC
>DAOUKW010000138.1:0-5835 GCA_034420915.1 Dehalococcoidia bacterium | reverse complement strand
AATCGCAGATCTGCCAGAAATTCCAGGAAGCCGCCGTCAAAGCGGCCGAGTGAGCCGAGATAGGCGATGTCCGCATCGGTGAATCGGAAATCGGTGAGGTAGTCGAGGATGTCATGGACGCCTGCGAGGACGAAGTAGGACCGGTTGGGCGGGAAACGCCTGATGAAGAGGCTGAAGGCGGCGTCGTGGGCGTTGCCGCTCTGCCACCATGCCTGCGACATGGTGAGCTCATAAAGAGCGGTGAAGATGGCGAGACTGTGGCCGGAGGAATCGTATGCGCCGCGAGGGGACATTGCTCCGCCCGACCGCGCCGCCTGGTTCATGTTCACAGGCCTCCCAAGGATTCCTGACGGCAATTATGGCAGAGCAATCTGTCCGGCGTTCGTCACGGTTGTTCCGGGAACACGATCACGCAACGCCCGCGTGTGCCACCGGCCTCAAGCCGCGCATGCGCAGCAGCGGCCTCCTCCGGCGGGTACGTGGCGGCTACGCGGAGTGTGACCGTGCCGTTTTCGGCTTGCTCACGCAGCTGTCCAAGGAGATCCGCGCGGTGGTCGTAGTTGGGCACCATCGTGCGGTGGAAGGCGATGTTACGTTCGCCTGTGCCGCGCCAGCCACGCACGGATGCGAACGCGCCGCCGTCTCGAACGGCTGCCACCACGAGATCGGACTGTACTGAACCGTCCGCGAGGCCGTCGACGCCGTCCGGGGCGGCCTCACGGATGCGCTTGGCGACATCGTCGCCGCGCCGGACAACCACATCGGCACCGAGAGCGGCGACGAGTTGTTCGTCCGCTTCCGACGCGTCAGCGATGACGCGCAAACCCTCGGCTTTGGCGAGTTGGACGACATAGCCGCCGTAGCAGCCCGCCGCGCCGGTAACCGCGATTGTTTGGCCCGGGCTGAGGGCGAGCTGGTCAAGCGATTGGCGCGCGGTAAGGCCGTTCATCGGCAGCGTGCATGCCTCGACGTGCGTCGCTCCGGCCGGGGCACGGACGACGGAGTCCGCCGCGAGCACGATGCTTTCACGGTACGCGCCGTGGCTGGCATTCGGCACGACCATCGCCATCACCGCGTCGCCGACGGCGAGATCTGTGTCGGTTGACGGCCCCACCTCGTCGATGACGCCGGCAAGATCCATACCGGGAACGTAGGGCGGCGGAACGTCTGCCAGCATGGCCGCGCGCGAGCCGTTGCGCAGCCCGGTGTCCGTGGGGTTTACGGCGGCGGCGTGGACACGAATACGAACCTCGCCGGGACCGGCGTGCGTTTCCGGAAGGTCAACGACCTGCAAGGCCTCCGGCCCTCCGAACTCAATCACCCCAACCCCGCGCATATCTCAACTCCCTCGGTGATTCCGACTCGGCGCAGTGACGCAGCGCTCCATGAGCGGCGACAGACCTATCGACTCGCGCGCCGGCCTACGATTCAGATTCAGGCTCCGGCGCCGCCAGCGAGCCGAAATAGACGATGGAGTTGAATGCGACGACTGCGGTGAATCCCACGAGGAACCCCGTCACGGTGTCCGCGCCGGCCTCAAGTGAACTGAACATGTAATGTCGGATTAGAATGGTAGCAACCATTGTGCCAACAAGGATGCTCACGTCGGCGGCGAGCAGCCGAAGCTTGGCCTCAAGGCTCGGAATGAAGAAACGGTACATTGCGTAGAGATAATTCACCCGTGCAAACCTCATTGAGAATAGATTGGTTCCGGTGGCGCGCGTTGCGCATGACGATGATACGCGGGCGGCTTGAAGACGGTCAAGAAGAAGCGGGCCGCGTGTGACTCGGCTCCTGGCCTTGACGGGCATTCTGCTGTTGACGGTGACGACGGTCCTTGCGGGGGCGTGCGGCGAGCGGACAACGCCGGTTCCCACGGAAATGCCCGAGCGTCCGGAGGGGGCGCCGTTCTCGGTGTCATCGCCGACTGCAGCGGCTGAAACCACAGCGCTTCCCACGCCGCGGCCAACGTTCAACACTGTTGCGACGCTTAGTACGGCTCAACTGCGGGAGTCGCTGACGAACGCTCTGCATGAACGGCCGGACATATCGACAGGATCGTCGATGACGGACTTCCTTGCGCCGGGCGTTGACCGGATTCGCCTGACGAAGGATCCGCATAACGCACCGTTCCTGGTCGATATGTTGAACGTGTTTCCCTATGGACAGATCTACAGGACACACCTGCTTGATACGCTTCGCGACCTGACCGGAGAGGATATCTTCGCGCAGGACGGTTTCCCATGGCTCCAATGGGTGGGAGAGCACCCGGAGTACGATGCGCCGCCGTCGGTCTATCCCTGGTGGAAGGGCGAAGTGCTCAGCACGCTGGATGAGCGGTTCCGCGAATTTCTGCCGGAGGAGGGAGTTGCTCACACGATCCGGCTGGAGGAGATCGTGTGGGGCGGGGTGGTTGTGGACGGCATCCCGTCGCTGGACAACCCCGCCGTCATTCGTGCCCATGAGGCACGCTACCTTGAGGCGGATGAGCAGGTGTTCGGCGTATTCCTGAACGGGGAAGCACGCGCCTACCCGCTTCGGATCATGAACTGGCACGAGATGACGAACGACGTGGTGGGCGGGCAACCGTTCGCGCTGGCGTACTGCACGTTGTGCGGCTCCGGCATCCTGTACGACACACGGCGCGACGGGCAGGAGCCTTATGTCTTTGGGTCGTCGGGACTGCTGTATCGCTCAAACAAGCTCATGTATGACGCTGACACGAAGAGCCTGTGGAACCAGTTCACGGGAATCCCCGTCGTTGGGGAGCTTGTGGGAGAGGATATCGAGCTTCCGATCCTGCCGGTGACGCTGACGACGTGGGGGGAGTGGAACAGGCAGCATCCCGACACGACGGTGCTGTCACTGGATACCGGTCATGAGCGGCCGTATGAGAAGCCCGGCACGCCCGGCGCGGCGTACTACGACTATTTCTCCAGCCCGAGCCTGATGTTCCCCGGCGGTCCCGGCGCGAACAACCTGAGCCTGCGGCCAAAGGACCAGGTGTTTGTGGCGATCCTGGACAGTGGGGAGGCCAAGGCATACCCACTGGAAGCCCTTGAGGAACTGGGAGCCGCGGCCGTCCTGAACGATGCGGTGAGCCAGGTGCCCATCGTTATAGTCACGGACGAGGGTGGTGGCGTCCAGGCGTTCCTGCGAGAGGATCGGACGTTCGAGCTTGCGTCGGACGGTGGACTGATCGATGCGGGGGGCGGTAGGTGGCGTGTGACGCCTGAGGGTCTGAGCGGGCCGAACGGAGAACTCGCCGACCGCGTCTCCGGCCATGTCGCGTTCTGGTTTGGCTATGCCTCGTTCCGCCCGGGCGGGGAGCTGTATACGGGGAGCTAGGCGGGGACGCCGCGCTCCTGCTCTTCTTTCTGTTTTTCCAACTGGCGGTGGATATGCTCCCGCAGGGCTTCGTTGATGCGGGTCTGGTAGCCCCGGCCATCGTCTGACTGCGCCTTGAACCACGCGATGATGCCGGCATCCAGCCGCAGTGTCACCTGCTTCTTGATGACGCGGTATTTGTAGAACAGGCCGCGCTGCGCGTTCGACCAGTCGGTAATCTCAGGAATGTCCGACGTGTCGATTTGGTCGTCCGGCAAAGCTGCCACTGCTTCTACCTGTTGGCGTACCCAGCGTGGAATTGTTCGCTTATCCTTCTTCATATGCCCTCCTCTCATGCGGAGTCGCCCGCCGGACACTGATAATGCGTCCGGTGAGCATCCCGGTCGCAGAATCCAGTTCAGGTCGCGTATGGACGACCAGTATCAGCGTCCCCGCCACTACTCCCAGTGTCTGCCATCGGCTTTCATAGGGATAAAGATCCTCCGTGGTTGCAATCAGCGGGTCATCGAAGACTACTTCTGCAACCCCGAGATTGAACCCGTGCCGTCGCCGATTCGCCTCATCCTTGTCCGGGTCCCACGTCCAAACGACAAACTCGTTCATCTGTCACTACACTACTGTAACTACAATTACGTCACTACGCAAGTGCTGCTCTGATCTCCTCCAGTACTCCGCCGTCCGCATCCCTCTCCAGTGCTTCCTGTAGCGCCGCTACTGCATCCTTCGTGGCAATGCGCCCAAGCGCCCAGGCGGCGTGGCCGCGGACGATGGGAGAGGGGTCTTCTCGCAGGACGCGGGCGAGTGGGGGCACTGTCGCGGGGTCGGCGATGTTGCCGAGGGCGATGCACACGTTGCGGCGCATGCCCTCCGGCTTGGCGCGCAGGACGGCGCTCTGCCGGAATCGCTCACGGAAACCATCGTCATCCAGATCAAGCAGTTCGACGAGTTCCGGGCGGGCGCGGTTCTCAGCGTCTCGCGTCAGTTCGGTGTACGCCTTGCCAACCTGCGCCTTGCGGTTGACGGGGCACACGTCCTGGCAGACATCGCAGCCGAATATCCAGTCGTTGATGAGAGGCCGCAGTTCACGCGGGATGGGGCCGCGGTTCTCGATGGTCAGATAAGAGATGCACTTGCGGTTGTCCAGTACGTAGGGCGCGACGATCGCGCCAGTTGGGCAGGCGTCCACACAGATATTGCACGCGCCGCACGTCTTCTTGAGCGGCTCATCCGGCACGAGGTCAAGCGTCGTGATTATCTGCGCCAACAGCATCCAGGAGCCCCGCGAGGTCAGGATGTTTGTGTTCTTGCCGAACCAGCCGACGCCCGCCCTTTCAGCCACAGCGCGGTCGAGCATCGGCCCCGTGTCCGTGTACCAGCGCGTGCCGATGTCCTCCACGCCGGTGGCCTCCGGCAGGGTCTCGATGAACGCGCGGACTTTGCGGGCAAAGACGCGGTGATAGTCCTCTCCCCACGCATAGCGGGCGATGCGCCCGCGCGGCAGGGTGTCACTCACCTCAGCGGCATCCTCATGGTGATGGCTGAGCGCGAGGGAAATGATGGAGCGGGCGTTGGGGAACATATTGGCCGGGTCCATGCCGCGCTCGACGCGCTGCTCCGTAAACCAAGGCAGGCCGTCCATCAAGCCTTCCGAGATACGCTCTTTTGTTGCCTCTCCGCGTTCGTGGAACACATCCGCGGATGCAATGCCGACGACGTCAAAGCCCGCCTGTAGAGCGGCATCCTTGACGGCCTGCGCCAGGGTTTCGGGCTGACTGCTACGATTCATACGTGATTGTTGCACGAATCCACTCATTTTCTGCCATGCCGCCGCGCAGCCGCTGACCGGAGCACGCATTGGTCACCGTCGATACCAACGCCCGCATCTTCATGGTCAATGTGGGGGTGAACGCCTCGCACGGGGCGCTTCGCAGTCCGATCTTTCCCGACGGCACGTTTGAGTTTCTGCCGATACCTGAGGAGCGTCGGCTGTGGTCGCCGACGCTGCCCGCCTACCCCAAGCTCGGCGCATACAACGACCCGGACAAGACCCTTGCGGACTACGCTCCGGTGTCGCGGTGGAATGACCGGCTGCACGACGATCCGGAATTCCGCACGTTCACGTATGGCGATGATCCACGGAGAACGGGGCGTGGCGCGGGACTGAAGCCGTGCGGCCCCGGCGACTATATCCTCTTCCTGGCGCGACTGGTTGGGCATGACGGCGAGAACCGATTCGTCGGGCCGTCGGGCTTCTACCTGATCGCGTTCTTTCGTGTGGTCGATGTCCTGCGTGACGTGGAGACGTATCCGACGGGTCGCGATTTCACCGTCTTTGGCGCGAACGCGCACATTCGGCGGGCGGCGTACCACGCACGGGCGCTGGACAAGTTCTGGGTCTGGAAAGGCGACCCCGACGCCTCGCTGCGGCTGCCCATCGCCGTACCGTTTGACCGCGAATTGGCAGAGTCGACGCTTCTGGATGCGCGC
>DAOUKW010000137.1:0-7081 GCA_034420915.1 Dehalococcoidia bacterium | reverse complement strand
GCCACCGAACACGATGACAATTCCGTGGTTGCGAAGCTGTCTTATGGGGATGTGTCGTTCCTGTTCACGGCTGACATCTACAGTCCCGGCGAGAGGTTTCTGCTGGATTCCGGGGTGGACATGCGGGCGACGGTTCTGAAGGTCGCGCACCAGGGGAGCCGCTATTCCTCAAGCAAGGAGTTCCTGGAGGCCGTGTCGCCGCGCGTCGCGGTCATTAGCGCGGGCGAGGGCAACAGGTTTGGGCATCCGCATCCCGAGACGCTTGAGCGGCTGGAGTCGCTGCCGTCCGCGCCAACGATTCTGCGGACCGACATGCACGGGACGGTGACTTTGGTGACGGACGGGGAATCTCTTATGTGGGACGCTGATCCTTCAACAGGCTCAGGGTGAACGGGGGGGCATGAGTCACCCCCACCCTAACCCTCCCCCATCAAGGGGGAGGGGATTCTGGATTTCCGCTTTCGCGGGAATGACGGAGGGAGGCGTTCCCAGCCCCTTAGCACCACCGCCCCAGTCCCCTCGGCCGCTCATTCTCGTCTTTGCGCTAGTAGTCTGAGAATGCGGCGGCGCATATCAACAGGACCAGCATCACCAGGGCCAGCATCACCAAGGCCAGCACTGTTAGGAGTGTCGTTCTGCGGCGTGCACCTGGAAGGCGGCGTATCAGCGACCGCGCCGCCAATGGCGATCCCACTGCTAGCGCAATAAAGACGAAGGAGTAAACAAAGAGGCTGGAGTAAATGAAGACGAGGGAGTAACCAATGTCCCACCACGACTCGCCCCAACGCAGACCTCTTGTGTCAGCGATGTCGATGAGCCACCACGGCCTGCTCTCAATCAGACCCCACTGGTAAACAAGAAGCCGGTAATGACCAAACCACTCGTCCCACCCACGTATCACAATCCCCGCCGAGAATATGACGGTCGCCATCAAGAACGCGGCGATCAGCACGCCCAAGGCCGCCGTAGCGATCGCCCGTCTGGTCAGTGGCCTTGCCTCTCCCGGCAATCCCACTACTAGCGCAAAGATGAGGGGGTAAGTAAAGGCGACAGAGGAAACAATGTGCCCCCACTCCACCCACTGAATGCTTCCCCATCTGTCAACAAACTCCAAAACACCCAACTGGTAGTGGCCCCACGGCCAACCCGCAACGCGCGGCCCGCCCAGCACAATCTGCGCCGAGAATACGACGACCCAAGTCAAGAACGCGACGATCAGCGCGCCCAAAGCCGCCGTAGCGATCGCCCGTCTGGTCGTTGGCCTTGCCTCTCCCCAGACCAGCCTACTCACCGGGTGCCGCATCTGGCGTGTACCTAGGGGGCGGAGTGCCAGCCACCAGAACGCCAACCCGCCCACTATCGCTATAGCTACCGGCCACGCGCCCAACATGCCTATAGCCAGCACCACCCCGCCCAGCATCGCTATAACTACCGCCTGCCCCATGTTAGTCATGGTCTGCCCCCTCCCTGACCAGCCTACTCATAAGGTTGCGGCCAGCATCACCAGGGCCAGCATCACCAGGACCAGCATCACCAGGGCCAGCACTGTTAGGAGTGTCGTTCTCCGGCGTGTACCTGGAAGGCGGCGTATCAGCGACCGCGCCGTCAATGGCGATCCCACTGCAAGCGCAATAAAGACGAAGGAGTAAACAAAGAGGCTGGAGTAAATGATGAGGCTGGAGGAAACAATATTCCACCACGACTCGCCCTGAATCGGGCCCCAATGGTAAACAATGAGTTCCCGGTAAGCACTAAACCACGCGTCCCACCCGCGCAGCACAATCCAGAACGGAATCCAGAACGAGTCGACATGTTGGGTGCGGTGCGACCACTCGTTCCACCCGCGTATCACAATCCCCGCCGAGAATATGACGGTCGCCATCAAGAACGCGGCGATCAGCGCGCCCAGGGCCGCCATAGCGACCGCCCGTCTGGTCAGTGGCCTTGCCTCTCCCGGCAATCCCACTACTAGCGCAAAGATGAGGGGGTAAGTAAAGGCGACAGAGGAAACAATGTGCCCCCACTCCACGCCCTGACTGATTCCCCACCAGTAAACAAAGTCCCGGACACCCAACTGGTAGTCCCAGTTAGCCAGCCCGACCGGCCCGCGTATCACAATCGCCGCCGAGAATATGACGGTCGCCATCAAGAACACGGCGATCAGCCCGCTCAGGGCCGCTATCGCTACCGCCCGCCTCGTCATTGGCCTTGCCCTCCCCAGACCAGCTTACTCATCGCGTGACGCTTTGCGGCCGGAGGGGTGGGGCGTTCGCCCTGCGACAGGCTCAGGGTGAACGGAGGGGTGACAGGGTTAGGCGGTACGGGTTGGTGAGCACAATTGGGTCTTTGGATTCCTCGACTGCGCTGCGCTCCGCTCGGAATGACAGGTGGGCGCTCAGGGCGAACGGGATGCCCCGTTGTTATACTGAGGCGAGGGGTAGATCAGGGGCAGATTTAAGGAGCTTTCATGTCGCTGTTGTCGCAGTCCGATCCCGAGGTCTTTGCCGCCATTGAGGGCGAGGAGGCGCGCCAGCGGGACTCGATCATCCTCATCGCTTCCGAGAACTACACGAGCCGGGCGGTGATGGAGGCGCAGGGTTCCGCGCTGACGGAGAAATACGCTGAGGGGTATCCCGGGCGGCGGTATTACGCGGGATGCGAATTCGCGGACGTTGTTGAGGACCTGGCGCGGGAGCGCCTTAAGAAGCTCTTTGGCATGGAGCATGCGAACGTGCAGCCGCACAGCGGCGTGCAGGCGAACATGGCTGTGTATTTTTCCTTCGTGAAGCCGGGGGACACCATCCTCGGCATGAGACTTGACCAGGGAGGACATCTCTCCCACGGGAGTCCGGTCAGTTTCTCCGGCCAGTACTACCGATTCGTCTCGTACGGCGTGGACCGCGAGACGGAGATGATCGATTACAACGAGGTGGAGTCGCTGGCGCGGGAGCATCGCCCAAAGATCATCGTCGCGGGCGCAAGCTCCTATCCGCGGGCGATCGATTTTGAGAATCTGCGGCGCGTGGCGGACTCGATTGACGCGCTGTTGATGGTGGACATGGCGCACTACGCGGGGCTGATTGCCGGGGGCGTGTACCCTGATCCCGCGCCCTACGCGGACATCATGACGTCGACGACGCAGAAGACGCTGAGAGGGCCGCGCGGCGCGTTCATCCTGTGCAAGCAGGAATACGCGTCGGCAATCGATCGAGCCGTCTTTCCCGGGGCGCAGGGCGGCCCAATGATGCACACCATCGCGGCAAAGGCGGTGTGCTTTGGCGAGGCGCTCAAGCCGTCATTCCGCGCATACCAGGACCAGGTGCTGCGGAACGCGCGGGCAATGGCAGCGGAGATGGCGGAGGAGGGGCTGCGAATCGTCTCGGGCGGGACGGACTGCCACCTCTTCCTCGTGGACGTGACGACGCTCGATACGACGGGCAAAGCGGCGGCGGACCTGCTGGAATCAGTGGGCATCATCACGAATCCCAATGCGATTCCGTTCGATGAGCTTCCACCGCGCGTGGGAAGCGGCATCAGGATCGGGACGCCGGCGATCACGAGCCGCAACTTTGATGAGGATGACGCTCGCTCCGTTGCCCGTCTCATCACACGCGTTCTCAGGAACGCGGAGGATGAGTCCGTTCTTGAGGAAGCACGGGCAGAGGTCAAGAAACTGACCGGGGCGCATCCGATACCCCAGCTTTTCGACTGATCAACCAGCTGACGGTGTGACGCGGAGAAACGGTAACCGGGGGGCGTCACGTGTATACTTCACTAGCGAAAAACGGCTAAGGGAGGGTGAGTGACTCGATACGAATTGATGGTGATCCTGGATCCGGAGATCCAGGAGGAAGAATTGAACGGGGCGGTGGACCGAATCAAGCAGGTCATTGCCGATCGAGGCGGGTCCGACGAGGCGACCGAGGTACAGGGGCGTCGTCGGCTTGCGTATCCGATCAAGGCAAGGACCGACGGAACAATGGTCGTTTCACGCTTCGACATGCCGGGTGACGCCGTTGCCGCACTCACTACCACCCTCCGCGCCAATGAGAATCACCTGCGAACGTTTGTAACGCGCGTCTAAGCGCGGGTTGGGAGATGGTGGTTCTTTATGACTCTGAACAGGATGACGGCCATCGGCAATCTCGGGAGCGATCCGGAGATGAGGTACACGCCGAACGGGAATCCGGTGACAACGTTTAGCGTCGCCGTCAACAGGACGTACAACACGCAGGACGGTGAGCGGCACGAGGAGACGGAATGGTTCCGCGTGGTCGCGTGGAATCAACTGGCCGAGCGCTGCAACCAATATCTCAGCAAAGGCCAGAAGGTCTACGTGGACGGCCGCTTGCGGACGGATCGGTGGGAAGGACGTGACGGGACGCCGCGAACGACTATCGAAATCGTTGCGCAGAACGTTGTGTTTATGAGCAGGCCAGGAGAGGGCGGCGGGGCGCCGCGTGAAGAGGACTATCCCGGGGAGGCTTTCGGCGGCGGCGGAGCGGAGGACGATCTGCCGTTCTAGCAGCTCCGCAGGATAGCATCTGCCCCTACCCTCTCAAAGCCGTGTAGACTTAATCGCAACCAGTCCTGGAGGAAATGAATGACGACAGATACTCCCGCGCCGCCTGAGTCATCATCCGCGCCTGCCGGAGCGCCGCCGCCGCCGCGACCGGCGTCGGATAGACCGCAGGGCGGACGCGGACCCGGAGACAGGCCATCAGGCGGGCGTCGCGAGGGCGGCCGGCGCTTCTATCCGCGCCGGCGCGTGTGCGTGTTCTGCGCCGATAAGGACGCGGTGATGGACTACAAGCAGCCGGAGACGCTTCGGCGGTATATCTCTGAGCGCGCGCGGATCGAGCCGCGTCGCAAGACGAGCACGTGCTCCCGCCATCAGCGGGCGCTGGCGCGGGAGATCAAGCGCGCGCGGCAAGCGGGACTGATCCCGTTCACGACCGATACACTCCACGATCTGCCGCCGGCGCGCTGAACGCCGTACGCAGTGAAATTATCCCGCGGGGCAACGGGAACCGCATAAGGTCCTGACAATGACCCAACAGGATCAGAACAACAACGAGGAATCCGCGTCTTCGAGTGTCATCGGAGGACACCGTCGCGCGACGGAACGCCGCCGTCGACACCGATTCGCGCGGATCCTGTCATTAGCCGGCATCCTCCTGCTAATCACGGCGATGGTGATTCCGGCCACGGGATATTTCGTTGTTTTCGTTCAGCCACACCGCGAGACTGCGCTTGTCATCAATGACGCACGCTATACGTGGGGTGACTACCTGGCACGGTTGAAGATGATTGTTGCGGAGGCGCAAGCAATAGGCACGTGGGCGCCGGAATCCCTAAACAATCTGATATTTGACATGGTGAATGACCTTGAGCGCCGTGAAATCGTGAAGCAGTACGCGCCGCTTGAGAACGTGGCGGTAAGCGAGGAGGAGATCGATTTCGCGATGAGGGCACGGATTCTTGGCGTTGCCAACGCTGATAGTCCGGACATACCGGAATCCGAGTACCGGGAACGTCTACGGCTGCGTCTTGAAATCCTGCAGATTTCCGAGGAGTTCTTCCGGGAGATCGCCCGAGAACAGGCCCTGATGGACAAGTTGGAGGCGGTGTTACAGGAGAACATTCCCGCCAAACTGGAACAACGGCATCTGTACGAGATTCGTTTCACCAACCCCGAGACGGACCTTCTTGACGCGCGGGCGGCACTTGACCGGTTCGATGCCGGTGAATCATTCCAGGACCTGGCGCGCGAACTGTCAGAGGACCGCGCCACCGCCGAGCAGGGCGGGGATCTCGGCTGGGTGCCGCGCGGAATCAAAGAAGAGTATGACGACATCATGGGGGAACTGCGTGACGGAGAGGTGTCCGGCCCCGTGATCACGTCCGCGGGTGTTTCGATCTTCCTTGCCGAAGGGGAACTTGAACTGCGCGACGTTCGCGAAGAGCACATCAAGCCGCTACAGGATCAGGCGCTGCGGTCGTGGATTGCGGCTCGCCGCGCGGAGCTTGTAGCGGTTGACGCTCTCAGCCGTCCGGCGGGCGGGCTGAGTTCAGAGAGATACAATTGGGTCCTCACCCAGTTGAGGCAAGATCGCGAGCTGTTCCCAACGAGGAGCGCGAGTGAGTAAGGGGGCGGCCGGCCCCACTGAACGGGGATATATCGGCGTTGGGCTGCTCGGCATGGGCGTCGTGGGAACGGGTGTCGCGGAGGCCCTGACAACCGAGGCGTCTTTTCTTGAAGAGTCGGTGGGACTCCCCTTCAAGCTGCAAGGCATCCTTGTGCGTGATGCGGGACGCAGCCGGTCTTCCCTGGTGGATGCGTCTCTGATCACGACCGAGGCGAAAGGCATCCTCGAGAATCCTGACGTCGATATCGTCATTGAGTTGATGGGCGGCGAGGACGCCGCCCTGTCCGCGATCAGAGGCGCGCTTGCAACAGGCCGCTCCGTTGTGACAGGAAACAAGGAGGTCATGGCCAAGCATGGAGCGGGCCTTTTGGCGATGGCGCGGGCGAAGGGGGCCAGCCTCAAGTTCGAGGCGGCGGTGGGCGGCGCTATTCCGGTCATCTCCGCGTTGGAACGGGGGGTGACGGGAGCGCGGGTTCGGGCGCTGCGCGCAATCATCAACGGAACGACGAATTACATCCTGACGCGAATGGCGGTGGAGGGCATGGCCTTTGAGGATGCCCTTTCGGACGCGCAGGCGCAGGGATACGCAGAGGCGGACCCCGGCAACGACATCAATGGCACCGACGCCGTCTACAAGCTGGCGGTGCTCGCGACGCTCGCTTATGGAGCGCCGGTGTCGCCGGAGTCCATCTATTGCGAGGGGATCGGCCACCTGGCTCCCCGGGATTTTCGGTACGCGCATGATCTCGGGTATGCGATCAAGCTGCTCGCCATCGCAAAGGAGATTGATGACGGGGAGCTTGACGTGCGGGTGCATCCGGCATTCATCGCGTCGGACACGCAGCTGGCAAAGGTTGACGGCGTTTACAACGCGGTCCAGTTCGATAGTGATTCGGCGGGGGAACTGCTGCTGTACGGACGCGGGGCAGGAT
>DAOUKW010000136.1:0-10284 GCA_034420915.1 Dehalococcoidia bacterium | reverse complement strand
CGAGGCGTCTCTTCCTGCCCCCGTATCATGAACACCCGGTAATAGTGGAAACTGCCCTTGCGAAAGACTGCGCCGTGCTCATGGTGACCCGCATCAGGGGCCTTTGCGGCGGTTTCCTCCCACGGCCCGTTTTCATTCTCTGAATCCTCGAAGACGATAAAGTCGATGTCCAGGTCCTCATCCGGAGGACTCCAGCTCAGGCGAACGACCTGTGTGCCGGGCATAACACCGCCGCCTTCAATCAGGATCGCCTGCAGGTTCAGCGTCTCGGATGGCGGCAGCGGCTGGCGAACGACGCTGTCGATGGCCGCGCAGGCTCCTGACAGCGCCAGCGCGGCCAGGACAATGCTCACAAGCGCCGCTCCAACGGCTCTCATCGGCGATCCATCCGTCAATCATCCTCGCTTCGGTCTGAAAGTGAACAGACGCGCCAGGCGCGCCTCATACCAGTGTATCTGAGTCGCGGAAACCGGACGGCGGCTGCCCGCGCCACGGCGGTGTGTCATGGCTCATTGACGAAAAAGAACATTTATTCTATTCTTCCGTTCTAACGACGCACCAGCCCACGCGGAAAACATACAGGAGGTCCAGCGCTGCCGTGGTCCATTCTCATCGCCGTCGAGCACTCCCTCACGGCAATCATCTCACTCGTGAACCCAAGCTACCTGCTCACACGCCGGTGGAACAGCCGCCGGGCGACCGTCGCGGCACGGGCCGTTGCGGTTATCTCAGCGGGCATGGCGATGCAGAGCATCTTCATCGGCCTGATCCTGCTGCCGCGCGGCCACCCCATGACCTGGCAGGAGGCGCGCGGCTGGCTGCTGGCGGGCATTATCGCCCTGGCGGGCGCGCTGCTCTTCGCAGCGCTCATCCTTTCACGCCTCCGCCGCACATCGCGCTGAGCACGGCGGCAGCAGTCGAGCACGGGGACAGGAGGACAGAACGATGACAGCAACGCCGGTCATTCTCAAGGCGATCCGGCATCCGGAGGACCCCGGCCTCTCAGAACTCTCCGCCCTTGCCCTCATCTGGGGACTCGCGCAGGCGATAACCGAAACGCCGCCGGACGCGCTTGATCTTTTTCTGGATGAGCTGCCAGGCGGGCCGCCGTCTGAGGGACGAGCTTAGGACGGCCCGATGACCAGAAAAATCGATACGGCCGCCAAGTCGCCGCGCCGCAGGGCAAAGGCCAACTTCTATGAGCGCGCCATGTCCGAGGCGGAGTTGGAATATCTGAAACGCGCCGCCAACATGGACGGCCTGGACGATGAGATCGCCGTTCTCCGCGCCAAGATCCTCACCGCGCTGGAGGACAGGCCGAAAGACCTGCCCCTGTTGATGAAGGGCATCGGCACGTTGTCCCGCACGCTCGCCGCGCGGCATCGACTGGCGGGCAAGGAGGAGAAGGACCTGTTCGACAACCTCGTCGGAACAGTGCGCGGGCTTGGGGAGCAGATCTTTCCCGGCCCGGAGTGGGAAATCGACCTATGACCACAAAGAACGCTCTTGAGCCGACGTTAAGGAGAATACGAGCAATGGCGCATCGTCGAACGGAGGAACTGCGTGACGCCCTGCGCGGACTGCTGAGCCGCGCTATCAGAAATCACGGCCGCGCGCCCGTTGCGGCCATTCCCGATACCAGGCCCACGCTGGACATGGAGCCGAGCACGGCGTTCGAGGCTCTGCTTCAACAGCAGATGCAGTCGCTGGAGAAGCAACTGCAGGACCTGCGGAGACGCATCAATGACCTGTTCCTGCTGATTGTCGGCACGGTGGCGCTGCAGGCCATCCTGCGCGTGGCGGGGCTGTAGCCGTGACGATCATGGAACCGCGGACCATACCGGCCAGACGAGGCGCTCCTTCGCCGGTCATCCGCCTGCGTCCCTACCAGGCGGAGGTGGCGCGGGCCGTGCTTGATTCCGTGCTGAACCGGCGCGGGCTGACGTTCACGGTGGAGATGGCGCGGCAGGCCGGCAAGAACGAGCTGTCCGCCTATCTCCAGATGGTGCTGCTGCTGCGCAACGCTGCGCGCGGCGGCGCAATCGTCAAGGCCGCGCCCACCTTTCAGCCGCAGGCGCTGATCTCCATTCAGCGCATCATGCAGCGTCTCGATGAGAACGGCCTCAGCAATATATCTCGCCTTGATAAGGGGCACATCCTCCACGTCGGGCGCTGCAGCGCGACGTATCTGAGCGCGCATCCAACGTCGAACGTTGTCGGGCAGACGGCGGATCTCCTGTTGGAGATCGACGAGGCGCAGGACGTGTCCGCGGACAAGTTCAACCGTGATTTCCGCCCCATGGCCGCCGCCCGGAACGCGACGACCGTTCTCTACGGAACCGCATGGCGCAGCGACTCTCTGCTCGAACAGGTCAAGGTCTCCGCCCCGAACGGTACGTCACAACAATCCTACGAATCGGCCCCTGCGAAGCGCCACTTTCGCTATGACTGGCAGGACGTTGCACGATACAACCCGTCCTACGGCGCGTTCGTGGAGGCGGAGCGGCAGCGGCTCGGCGAGCAGCATCCGCTCTTCCGCACGCAATATGCGCTCCTCCCGATCGATGAGAACACGCGGCTGTTCAATGACGGCCAACTCGCACAACTGCGCGGCGATCATGCGCGGCAGGAAATCCCGCGCCCCGGAGCAGTCTACGTCGCGGGTCTCGACCTCGCCGGGGCGCCGGTGGCCATCTCCGAGCCGGAGTGGGGCGCGTCCCGCGCCGTTCAGCGCGACGAGACCGTGCTGACGATCGGCGAACTCGTCGTCCCGGAGCGCGGCGCTGAGCCGCAGGTGCGCGTCGTCCAGCACTATCATTGGCGCGGCATGCCGCACGGGGCGCTCACGGAGCAGTTGACGGACCTTTTGAAGAACGTGTGGCGCGTGCGGCGTGTTGCCGTCGACGCCACCGGCATCGGAGAGCCGACGGCCGCCGCGCTCCATCGCCGCATTGGTGAGGCCGTGCAGCCGATCGTCTTTACGCAGCAGTCGAAATCCAGGCTCGGATTTGGGCTGCTCGCCCTCGTCAGCGCCGGCCGTCTGCGCCTCTACGCGGACGACCAATCATCGGAATCCACTGCTATACGCCACCAGCTGCGCCACGCACAGGCGGAACACAACGCGAACCGCACCATGAACTTCCATGTGCCGGAGCGGGAGGGCAATGACGATTACCTTGTCTCGCTCGCCCTGCTGGCGCACGCAAGCATGCAGGAAGGAGGTCCCCGCAAGGCCGTCGGACGCAGCCAGTCCTCCAACTAAAACGTTCCGGCCCACGAATTTCCACCCAACCCGATCCCGGAGGAGGCAAACACATGACAATCGAATCCCCGCGGCATGCGGCCCTGCCACCCATCCCGCGGAAGCCCAACAACGTCGACCAACTGGAGATTCCGCTTGCACGGCGGCGGCGCAGCGGGAGTCGGGGAGACGGGCTGCCGGAGGACACCCTCTACATCGATCGTGGCTGCGGAGACGACTGCACACGCTCCCTCGAGTGCCCCTACCCGCGCTGCCGTTATGATGAGCCGCTCGTCACACGCCGCGAAAGGCTGATGCTGCGAGACAAGGCCATCGTGGCCGCCAGAATCGAGGAGGGGCTGCCCATTGCCGTTATCGCCAAGCTGTTCAACGTCGGCACGCGCACCGTCTTCCGCGTCCTGCGGTCCGCGCGGGGCGCAACACCGTCTGCAGCCACCGAGAAGAGAAAGGCCACACCATGACCACGTCACAGAACGGGCGGACACAGAGCGGCGCGGCATACCTACCGTCATCGCTGGACAAGCGTGACTCCGAACGTCGTGAACGCTACCGCCGCAACCTTGCCTTCTACAACGGCGAGCACTGGTCGGGACGGGCGCGCGGCCGAGAGCGCCGCCTCACGTTCAACTACGCCAAGACCGCCGTGGAAAAGGTCACGTCCTACCTGATGGCCGATATCCGCTCCACCGTGCCGCCGGCCGATTCGTCGCCGGAGGAGCAGGAGCGGGCGCGGCGGGCGGAGCGTCTGCTTGCCGACATCGCCGAGGCCAACTCCCTCGACCAACTGGACTTCGATTCGGAGATCGACACCGCCGTGCTCGGCGACGGCGCGTACAAGATCACGTGGGATGAGGAGCGGGGCGGCGTCCGCATAACCACGCCGGACGTACAAGGGCTGCACTGCTGGTGGGTGGGCGATGACGTGAACCGCGTCCGCCGCGTCGCCTCACGCTATACGCTGGATGCCGATGAGGCACGTGAGCTGCACGGCGTCCGCCCGCCGGCGCGCGGCAAGAGTCAGACCCACGTCACCATCACGGAGGTGTGGGGCGACAAACGGTTTCAGTTGTACGCGGACGACGCGCTCGTGCGGGACGAGGCCAACCCCTACGGTTTGATTCCCTTTGTGGTGTATCCCAACATCCGCGCCCCCAAGCAGTTCTGGGGCGTTTCAGACATTCCGGCGATGGTGGAGCCGATCCGCGAACTCAACCGCGCCCTCTCCCAGCTTTCCATGATTCTCGAACTCTCCGGCAACCCCATCGCCGTGCTGGAGAACGTGGACCAATCACAGGACATCGCCATCCAGCCCGGCGCGGTGTGGGAGCTGCCGGACCGGGCACGCGCCTACCTGCTGGACCTGCTGCAGGGCGGCGGCGTCCAACTTCACATCGACTATGTGAACGCCATCTACCGCGCCCTGCACGACCTCTCGGAGACGCCGCGCATCGCCTTTGGCGACAACCGGCAGGGGCTGTCCGGCGTCGCGCTGGAGATGGAGCTGCATCCGCTGCTCCACAAGCTGCGGCGCAAGCGGCTGATCCGCGCGGCGGCGTACCGCAAACGGAACGAGATCGCCCTGCGCATCCACGAGCAGATGACGGGCGGGCAACTCGCTCCCTACCGCACGTCTATCGAATGGGGCGCGGTGCTGCCGCAGGACCAGGCACAAATCGCGCGGCAGGAGATCGAACTCGTCAGGAGCGGTTTGCGCTCAAAGCGCACGGCGATGGCGCGCTTCGGCGTGTCAGACCCGGAGGCGGAGATGGCGCTGATAGCGGGCGAAAAGAACGGGGAGGCGAGCTAGGGGCTGAGCTTGGGTGAGAGATAAGCGAGCATTGAAACTATTCTCTCGCTATTCGTATTATTGATCGGCTGAATGCCATGGTTAGATGAGGTGAGAGGAAGAAAATGACAACCGTTGACAACGCACCACTTGAAGGGCCAGAGCCAGCCGATTCTGATGACAGTCGATTGCACGTTGTCACGGGCCATTTGATTGCTGCGGCTGCGAGGATTCCGGGCTTTAGGGTCAACCGTGAGAAATTCCTTCAGAAGCAACTCTCTGTGGCCAGCATCGGCCATGAAGTGGATGTCGATCTGGCAATAGAGTCCAATCCGATTGATGCTGGGGTGCCGATTGAATCGTTGGACAAGCGGGCAGATTCCATTATCCGAAATCATATGGTCGCGGCGACAGGGGCCTCAGCCGTATCCGGCCTGCCTGGCGGACTGTTGATGGCAGCTACGATTCCCGCCGACCTTGCGCAATTCTATTGGCACTCGCTGGTGTGTGCGCAGGAATTGGCCTATCTCTACGGCTGGTCTGACCTATTTCCCGACGGCGAACTGGAAATGGATGAAGCGACCGAACACCGTCTCATTCTTCTCCTCGGCGCGCTGCACGGTGTTGAAGCTCTCAACAAGACGCTATCGCTCGGTGCCTCGCAGGCTGCTAAGGGAACTGCAAAGTACTTGCCACGAACCGCCTTGGCAGGTTCATGGTACTTCCCACTCACCAAGAAGGTGGCTGAGCAAGTTGGAATCAAAGTAACGCGGCAGTCGTTTGGTCGCGGAGTTGCTAAAGCCATTCCTGTCGCGGGCGCAGTGGCATCGGGCGGTATCACAGCCATCAGTTTTCGGCATATGACTAACAACCTGAAAGAACACCTCCGGACGGCTGCTCTAGAGCCCCCGCCGGACATCAGTGATGATTCGGGCTCCGGTGATAGCTAGGAGTAGTCCGCTCCATCCACAGTAGATCGGCCTAGATCGGCACATCCGGCGGCGGGGGTAGCTCCCCCACAGGTTCCGAAGCCTCTGTGGGATTTGCTTTTGGTGAAATGCTGATCAGAAGCGCAGTCCCGGACAGCCCGTAGAACAAACCGGGCACGAAGAAGTAAGAGGGCGCCACCCGAAACACCACTAGCGGCGCGATGAGCAGCGTGAGGCACGCGAAGACCGTCACGCTGAGATGGCTCTGCCTTGCGGCGGAATCGTCGCCGAAAACACCTCGCAGCATCATGGCGGACGCCGCAATAGCTCCCACCGCCATCACTCCCGCAAGGGTGATCGTCGCCTCCGTTGAGCAATAGGACCTGGTGCAGCCCGCCGTGTTGCTGTCCAACAGCTGCTGTCCATAGGCGATGCTCGCGCCGATGGCCATGGCGGCGGCCAGAGATGCAAGCATCACGGCGCGGCCTTGCCGGTTGTCAGCAGCGCCGAGTGATTCACTGTCGCCACCATCATCACCCCGACCTGTAGGGCGGACAGATAGCGCCGTTGCCAGCAGCGCAATCGCAAACGGCGCATAGAGCGTCGGTTCATACGACAGCAGGTCGAAATACGGCGTGGCCAGCGCGATGGTGACGTAGACCACGGTCACCGCATGGAAGTACAGGGCGGCATCGGGGGCGGTCCGTATAGTATTGCGGTCGCCTGATCGCACACGGCGAATCGTCAGGAGTGCAAAGACGACAGCGGCCAGCATGAAGAACGTGAGGGGCATGCGCAGGAATGACGCGGGGTAGTTGATGGCCGACCACACGACCGCCTCCGGCGCAAAGTCCAGAAGGATCATAGTAGCAACGAATGACGCCGGCGTTCCCACAGCGAAGACCGCCGCCGTAACCAGCACAGAACGGCCGACTCTCATACGCACCCTCACCGCGCCGTCGCGCTTTCCCCATGATACTGGGAGCGGCACGCCGCGCCGCGCATCATCCCTCGGTTTCCTGTGCCCCATTTACCGCGTGGGGAGCGCGTTTAATTGCTTGACAAGGCCTTGCGCGGGGCATAGTCTGAACGTTGCGCCCTTCCCTAGGGAAGGGTGTAAGCGCCTTAACAGCTGGATAGTGAAAATAGGAAGGCAGAGGTCTTCCGTTCAATTCGTACGAAGAGTTTGATCCTGGCTCAGGATGAACGCTGGCGGCGCGCTTCATGCATGCAAGTCGAACGAGAGACCGGGCTTCGGCCCGTGATCTAGTGGCGGACGGCTGAGTAACACGTGAGGAACTTGCCCTCCGGTGGGGGACAACCACGGGAAACCGTGGCTAATACCGCATGATGTCACGTTTCATAAGGGACGTGACCAAAGATTTCGGTTGCCGGAGGAGAGTCTCGCGGCCTATCAGCTAGTTGGAGAGGTAACGGCTCACCAAGGCGATGACGGGTAGCCGGTCTGAGAGGATGATCGGCCAGAGGGGGACTGAGACACGGCCCCCACTCCTACGGGAGGCAGCAGCAGGGAATCTTGCGCAATGGGCGAAAGCCTGACGCAGCGACGCCGCGTGGGGGATGAAGGTTCTAGGATTGTAAACCCCTTTTGCTGGGGAAGAAGATCTGACGGTACCCAGCGAATAAGGCCCGGCCAACTACGTGCCAGCAGCCGCGGTAAAACGTAGGGGCCAAGCGTTGTCCGGAATTATTGGGCGTAAAGGGTGCGTAGGCGGCCCGGTCAGTCTCGTGTGAAAGCTCCCGGCCCAACCGGGAGAGGTCACGGGATACTGCCGGGCTTGAGGATAGCAGAGGAAGGTGGAATTCCCGGTGTAGCGGTGATATGCGTAGATATCGGGAGGAACACCTGTGGCGAAAGCGACCTTCTGGGCTATTTCTGACGCTGAGGCACGAGAGCGTGGGGAGCGAACCGGATTAGATACCCGGGTAGTCCACGCCCTAAACGATGAGTGCTAGATATGGGGGGTATCGACCCCCTCCGTGTCGTAGCTAACGCATTAAGCACTCCGCCTGGGGAGTACGGCCGCAAGGCTAAAACTCAAAGGAATTGACGGGGGCCCGCACAAGCAGCGGAGCGTGTGGTTCAATTCGATGCAAAGCGAAGAACCTTACCTGGGCTTGACATGTACGAAGTAGGAACCTGAAAAGGGGACGACCTGTCAAGTCAGGAACGTACACAGCTGTTGCATGGCTGTCGTCAGCTCGTGCCGTGAGGTGTTGGGTTAAGTCCCGCAACGAGCGCAACCCTTGTTGCCAGTTACATGTGTCTGGCGAGACTGCTCCGCAAAACGGAGAGGAAGGTGGGGATGACGTCAAGTCATCATGGCGCTTACGCCCAGGGCTACACACACGCTACAATGGCCGGTACAACGGGCTGCGAAGGCGCGAGCCGGAGCGAATCCCATCAAAACCGGCCCCAGTTCAGATTGCAGGCTGAAACCCGCCTGCATGAAGTAGGAGCTGCTAGTAACCGCGTATCAGCATGGCGCGGTGAATACGTTCCCGGGCCTTGTACACACCGCCCGTCACGTCATGAAAGCTGGTAACACCTGAAGTCGCTTCGCCAACCCTTCGGGGAGGTCGGTGCCGAGGGTGGGACTAGTGATTGGGACGAAGTCGTAACAAGGTAGCTGTACCGGAAGGTGCGGCTGGATCACCTCCTTTCTAGGGAGCCAATTACGTCGCTTCTGCGGCGTGCATTGCACCCAGGTCGGTCAGCGATTCTCCTGCCTTACAATCCGGTGTCTGAGTGGCATGAACCGTCCGATTCGTCGGATGGCGGAACCCCGGCCGGATCGCGGGCAGGGCACCATAGATCGCTGCGCGCTTCGGCGCAAAGAGACCTGTTGCACTCTCACAAATGCAACAAAAAGAACGCAAGACTAAAACCTTTCTTTCACTATCCAGCTGCTAGGGCGTTTTTCTTTCCATCTTTTCCGCAAACGCGCGGACTCCGCTCCCGTATACTGACCGCATGACAAACTACGACAACGGATACACCGAACAGAGTCGCCGATTCCTTGATCAGGCGTGGGTGGAGCTAGAAGCCGAAGATCTCCGCCAAGCCTCGGAAAAGGGATGGGGTGCCGCCGCGCAGATGGTTAAGGCCTACGCTGACAGGCGAGGGTTGGAACACAATAGCCACGCTCGACTCTATGGCGTGGTGAGCCGGCTGGTGGAGGAGACGGATGATAACAGTTTCCGTATCCAGTTCAATGACGCTGGCGGCTTACACGAGAACTTCTATGAAGGTCAGTTCTCCAGCAGAGATGTCCGGGATAGCCTCGAACAGGTCGCCCGATTTATTGAGAGAATTGAGTCCCTCCTCAACGGTGCCTGATTCCTCTCCCCAAAACTGACGCCATCCCCCTCCCCGTGCTATAGTTTGTGCGCCGTTTCCAAACGGTCGCCGTGGTGGGGGAGCAATCGGCGAGCGCCCGTTCAAAGGGCCGGACGAAGAATACCCCTGTTTGCGGTTTCCATATGGCGCGGCAATGGCGCACAAATCAGACCGGGAGGTAGGAGATGACCCAGGAAAACGCGCAGCCTGAGATTATGTACACGACGCCGGCAGATCACGTCCGGCTCATCACCATGAACAGGCCGGAGACGTTGAACTCACTGACGCTCGACGGCAACGCAACCATGCTCGACTACGTCCGCGAGTTTCGCGATGACCCGGACGCATGGGTGCTCATCCTGACCGGCGCAGGCGAGAGGTCGTTCTCCACGGGCCTCGATCTTCGCAGGCAGTCGCAGCAGGACGCGTCCAACGAGGAGCCGCCTCCTCCTCCGCAGATCCCCAATGAGGGACTGCACTCCTATCCCAGCATCGAGGTCTTCAAGCCCGTCATCGCGGCCATCAACGGCTACGCGTTCGGCGGCGGGTCCGAGATGGCGCTGTGGGCGGACATCCGCATCATGTCTGAGAACGCCGAGATGGGACTTCTTGAGCCGCGACGCGGCCTGCTCTCCATCAGCGGCACGACGCGCATGTCCCGAGCCATCCCCATCGGCCTCGCCATGGAGCTCATCATCACAGGCCGCCGCTACAAGGCCGAGGACTGCTACCGCATGGGCCTGGTCAGCCAGGTGGTCCCGCAGGCGGAGCTGATGGACACCGCCGTCGCCATGGCGACGGAGATCGTCACAGAGTGCTCACCCATCGCGACACGCGTCGCCAAGGAGCACATCGCACGCACGCTGCACCTGCCGGTGCGCGAGGCGCTGCAGGTCCAGTCCCTGAACAGCACCCGACTGCGCCAGTTGTCCCCGAAGGACACGGC
>DAOUKW010000135.1:0-20241 GCA_034420915.1 Dehalococcoidia bacterium | reverse complement strand
GGACTGCCACGAACAGGAAGACTGCTCCCGCCAGCAGGACAATGTTGCCGAGAAAGAGGCCGGCTACAAGGAGCGCGAGGCTGAGCCACGTCCAGCTCAGCAGGGCGGGTGTGATCATGGTTAAGTGGGCCGCACGCCCAGTTCCGTTGGCACGGGAACTTGGTCCAGAATCTCGTCGATGATCGATTCCGGTCTCACGCCCTCAAGTGTGTCCTCGATGTTCAGGATGATGCGGTGAGCGAGGACATCCGTGACGATCATCTTGACGTCATCCGGCACGACGAAATCCCGCCCATGGATGAGCGCGATGCTGCGGGACACACGCAGCAGGGCAAGGGAGCCCCGCGGACTGACACCCACGGCGACGCGCGGATGGTCTCGCGTTAGCCTGACGAGTTCGGTGATGTAATCGACGATGACGGTATCGATGTAAACGGCGGTTTCGACCAGCCTCTGGAGTTCAAGAAAACCCTCGACGGAGATGGCCGGTTCAAGGTCCCCGGTGGGGTCGTCCTTTTGCCATGCGATGCGCCGGTTGAGTATGTCGCTTTCAAGCTCCTGGTTAGCGGGATAGCCTGTGCCGAGCTTGAAGAGAAAGCGGTCAAGCTGTGCCTCGGGCAGAGGATATGTACCTTCCTGTTCGATTGGGTTCTGCGTGGCGATGACGATGAAGGGGCTGCCAAGGCCGAGTGTGTCGCCGTCGATGGTGACCTGCCTCTCCTCCATGGCCTCAAGCAGCGCGGCCTGTGTCTTTGGCGGGGCGCGGTTGATCTCGTCGGCGAGGAGGACGTTGGTGAACACCGGGCCTCGGATAAGCTGAAAAATGCCCTCATTCTGCCGCCAGACGTTTACGCCCAGGATGTCTGACGGCAACAGGTCCGGCGTGAACTGCACCCGTTTTGTCTCGCTGCCGATTGCCCGAGAGAAGACCTTTGCCAGCAGCGTCTTTCCGAGGCCGGGATAATCCTCAAACAGGACATGGCCGTTGGCAAGGGCGGCAGCCAACAACTTGCGGAGAAGCAGACGGTTGCCGACAAAAGCTTCGCCAACACGGTCGATGATGTGATCGCATGTTTGCCGCACCCGTTCAAGTTCGTGTTCATTCATGCAGTAATCTCTTCCCCTTCATGCTCGGCCTCACGCTGATCATCCCCGGCCGGGTCGCCACCCCAATCATCACTGATTTCTTGGTCCGCCGTCCCCAGCCGCATGATGCGGCCGGCCCGCAGAACAGCCTCGTCCCTCGGCAGCAAAGCGTGTCTTTCGAGTAATTGAGTCGCGATGTAACCCTGAGTTCCGTCCGGCGCGCGCGCGGATAGGGCAGCGCCCGTATCGGCCAGTATCTCCACCGCCTGTCCGGCGAGGATTGTCGTAATCGGACTGACCATGTTAAGGGCTGCAGCGGGCGTCCGATACATCTCAACAGGCGACGCTAAAACAGCGATTGGCAAAGCCAGGATGTCCCGTTCCCCGGCAAGGTGCTCCAGCACGGCCCGGATGAGGCGTTCACGACGCTCACTCATTCGCCTCCGGGTTCTTCCACGCGTCAGGGGGCTGCCCGCGCCGCGGCGCGTGGTTTCATCATGGGTCAGGTGGAAGCAGAGATTGACAGCGCGGCCAACGTTCCCGCCGCGCAGCGAATAGGCGGCGGTGACGTACGCGGCGAAAACATCGGCGTCATCGCCCGATTCGACAAAATCAGCAGCGAGTTCGTTCAACTCCCGCAGGCTGCCCGTATAGTTTTCTGCGGTGTTGGTCGATCCGGCCGTCACTCTGTTCGCTGCGAATGATTCAGTAAGCGCATCGTACCGGTCTTTCGGACTTTTCCGCGCGGAACTTTCACGCAGTGGAGACATGACGTGCCTGACAGAGTCCGGCGGCGCGCCCCCTCGACAGAGCAACCCCATCATGTACGTCCAGACTCCACTTGGATCACCAACCTGGATCCACGCTTGCCGCACGTTGTACACGGTTGCGGTGCGAGGATCCGGCAGGGTTTCAAGATGCTGTTGGTGGCGGCTCCAGTCGACGGTGGGGGCAGCGCCCGTTTCCACGACGTTGATGTCAGTCTGCAGACGGCTTCTCATTCGGAGAATAACGCCGACTATGGCGGCCAGCAGGGCCAGCCATTCCAATACTGCAGCCAACGCCAGGGTGTCGTAGATGATTGGCCGCAGGAGCAGGGCATAGATGGCTATGGCCGCGCCGGGCATGAACGAGCGCGTCTTGGATTCTGCCATCCAGCGTATCGAGTCAGCCACGATTGAGTTTGAGTCGCCTGAAAACTGCAGTCCCATCTGTGTGATGGCGACGGAGAAGAACCCCGCTCCCGCAACTGATCCGCCGAGGGCGTAGCCGTAGCCCAGGTCAGCCATGGCGAGTCCGAGAAGCCACGCGAGACAGCCGGCAAATGCGAAGCCGACTGCGGATACAAGCGGTCTCGCTTCCCATCGTGGAAGGCTCCACACCGCCTGCGGCAGTGTGAGAGCCAGGGCAACGATAAAGAACAGGAAAGCGATAAGGCTGCGAGTTTCATAGATGGCCGCCACATAGGGTTGATAGAGCCTGCCGATTTCCTCCGTCTCAACGTAGTCCAGCATCAGGGCATTGATGACGGGCGCGTCGCTCAGGAGAGCGAGAAGAGGCAGTGTTGCGCCAAGCGCGATGAGCACGGATGACGCAGGAGCAAGCGCAGCGTTCAAGATCCCTCTGAAGCGGAATTCATACTCCAGGCGGACTGTTCTCCGCAGCACCCACGCTGCGTATGTAAGGAGGATGGCGGCAATGGCCGCGGACGCAAGACCGGAGGACGGGTACTCATAGATCGTTGTCAGTATTCCGGTTTGATCAAAGAGGATGATGGAAATGACGAATGCGGCGCTGTGGGCGATGGGCGACGGGAGCAGGGCGGATATAATCGACCACTTCGTCGCCCCGCGCCGCACTGTGTACATCGGGAAGATCAACAAGAGTGACCACGCCGCAAGTGAGTCGATGGCGCCGCCGTAGCCGTCTCCGCCGTTCTCAGAGCTGCCCGTCAACGGAGCGGCAAGAACCAGGCCGAACAACAGGAGCACGGACGGATGCCCTCCGGTTGCGGCCAACGCAGCCCGGGCGAACCACCGGCGGTTAGGGGATTCAGACGATTCCGCAATGGGTCTGACGGCATTCGCAATGTATGTCCCGGCGACGCCAAGGGTAACAGCCAGGAAGAGGGCTGCAGTTGGGGCGTCCAGGGCTCTGCTTACCATGCCGCCGTCCGCAAGCAGCGGGTATGCAGCAGCGAGCATCGCAAGTCGCCCCCAAGGTAACGGCCATTGGGCTGCCAGGTTGGGGTAGAGGTAGGTCGTCACACGAACAGCGGTTATCGTGGCAATCGCTGCAAGTGACAGCCACGCGAGGGAACCAAAGGCGGCAGAGTAGGGAGAAGGTCCGCTGTCTCTCTCGGCAATGCCGATTTCCAATGAATCTACGATGCCGGCAGTGGCGGCGAACGCAGTGTAGGTGAGTGACGCAATCGCGAGGCCATGCAGGGCGATGCCAGCCGAGGCCGGATTGGCGCGCAGGGCGTGGAACAGACGGGTAAGGCTGATACGCCGCCTTTCTCCTTCCTGTACGGTCACTTGCCATGCGCTTCCCTGCAGGGACACGAGAATTCTGCCGACTCCAAGCAGCAAGAGGGATGCCGCAAGCCATGGATAGAGCCCGACGAGTGACAGTGTCGCCACAAAAGAGGCAACTGTGAGGAATGCCAGTAGTGGGGCCGTTAGCGGCGCGAGTTGGGAGTTTACGGAGCTTGCCAAGAAGCCTGGTCTCCAATGATCGTCCGCCATGCCTGGTGCATGGCCTCATAGTGGCGGCGCTCTATATCATGTTCGCTGTAGTCGGCCTCTTCGAAACGGGTAACCAGTTCGTCGAGCGCGCGCTGGTCAATGGGCACGCCGGATGAGACAAGGATGGACTCGGTTTCCCGTGGTGACTGCCCGGCAATGCCAACCTCAAGCCGTGTTGCCCACTCCATGAAATCAGCAAAGACGCGCACCATCTCCTCGCGGAACTCAACAACGCGATAGGAGACGGAGGCTGATGCCCCAAGGTAAGAGGAATCGCTATCGAACCCCACCGACAGCGAGAATTCACCACGCTCCTCCGCCTTGAGCACAAGCCGGAATTCTCCGGAACGATTCGTGTCAAACACCACGAGATCGCCAAGCGGCTCCCGCAGTTCGACGGATCGGCCCGGAATCGGCGCGCCGTCCTCACTGATCAGCCTGCCGGTGACAACTACTTCCTCATCGAGGCCGAACACATTCCCCGTCGTCGTGCCGGGGCCGCTGACCTGTAGTTCAAGCGTGGTCACGCGGGGCTGAGAGAGCGACTCCGATTCTTCGCGTTCTGCTTCGGATGGCATCCTGATTGTTTTCATCGCGCCCACAGACCAACGCTGCACGGCAAGTGGTATCCCCGCCGCGCGCAGTCGATATACCCCATAGCCGCCTGCGCCTGTGAGGAGGAGGAAAGCAGGGAGGACGACCCACAAGAGCCAGTTGAATGACGGTGGACTCACCGGGATGACGAGGAAGTAATTGAGCGGCATGTTTTGGGTGTCACCGTTGTATGTGAATGTGAGGGGAACGGCGAGAAGCGTCTCGGACTCCGGCACGGTCAGATCAAATAGCGCGTTGCCGAGTTCATCAGTGAGCAGATCGAGACCGGTGCTTGTTCGCAGATTTGCGCCGCTGATTCCCACGCCGGTGTCGTCATAGAGAGCAACCTGTACCTCTGCCACGCGGCCCGGCCGCACGTCATCGAGAGGCATTGCGACCAGATGCGTTCCGGAGCGTATCTCCAGTTCAATGGGAACCTGAACGCCCAGGGTGTCCAATGATGCGGTCAGCTGCAGCGGGCCGATCGGCGTATCTGGCGGGACCTGGTATTCGAACAGGAATTGGCCGGCCTGACCGGTCTCATCCGTCTGTCCGCCCGTTAGGGAAACGGCCGCGTTGGGAAGTGGACGCGTGCCTGAGAATGCCGTGCCGCGAACCAGGGCAACGTCGCCGCGCGCGATAGGCGCAGTTCGTTCTGTCGTTATGTGCGGGACGCCTACGATGATTGAACGGCTGCCGGACGCAGGCGCGAGGTGATCCGTTCCCTCGAATTCATATAGTATGCCGATCTGCTCCTCTATAGCCGCGCCGTCCAGCGTTTCGGGCAGCGTGACAACATAGCTGAATGTGCCGTCGTCCGTGGTGACGACGGGGTTTCCGTCCAGAAGCACCGACGCATCAGCAATCGGCTGCCCATCGGCCTGCATAAGCGTTCCGGTGAACTCGATGTGTTGGCCGGTCATGGCGACCGGCGGACCATCGAGGGTCATGGCAGTGGAGTGTATGACGGAGTAGGCGATAGTAGCGGTACTCGATGTCAGGAACTGTTGTTCCGGTACACGCGCGGTCAGCATTCGCGGGCCTGTCTCGTCATGACTGCCGGTGTCGTAGGAGAAAAGGCCGTTCTCATCGGTTTGGATGGTGGTGATGACATCGCCGTTGTTGATGATCTCAACGGTCAGCGGCTCAAGCTCCTCATTGGTGGGGGATGTGACGGCGCCGTGGAATGTTGCCGCCTCCCCGGCCAGGACCAGCCCCGGTCCTTCGAGTGACAGAACGGTTACGTCCCGAACGATGACACTGGCAGACGCCGAAGAGGGGAGCACGGACTCGGCCCCCACGAAAGTTGCGCTCAAGGTGACCTGGCCGGAGGAGGGCAGGGTGACCTGGTGGGTGAACGAGCCATCGACGCCCGCGACCACTGTGGCGCCGGCACTGTCACCGACGGTAACCGTGACTTGCCTGCCGTTGAGCGGCGTTTCCCGCCAGTCAACCAGCACGCCGGAGACGGTGAACGGCTCATCCACTCTCGCCTGCACGGGAACGTCCAGGGTGAGGTTGGTGGGCATGAAGGCCTGCAGGTTAATCCGTGCTGAGTTGGCACGAAGGTAATCGGTATCGGAGAAACGCACCTCGGCCCAGTGCCTGCCGGGTAGAAGGAACGTGTTGGAGAAGGTGAAGCTGCCGTCCTCGCCCGTGGTGCGCTGAGGGAATGAGCGACCATCGATGATCACGGACACCGGTATTCCCGGCACACCCCGTCCGTTATCCTCCGTCACTTGGCCGCGGAAAACAGCCTCCGTCCCAACGTTCACCTCCTGCGGGCCGGAGAAGACGAGGCCGCTCTGTGAAAAGACGGCGATATCAGGGTCACTCCAGGATTCAAAGTAGTTGTCGTTGGCGATGGCGTGAGCAATGAGCTGGTAATCGCCGCGCTCTATTGAAGGCGGAATCGTGACTTCGATCGTGTAGCGGCCGTTCTGCGTTGTTCCTGAACCAATGCGCAGTCCGCCGAAGGCCTTGATCTCATTGACGAAGATCTCAACCTCCATACCATTGACTCTTCGCCCACGCTCGGTTGTCACGGTGCCGCCGACGATGAATGGCCTGCCCCGTTCGATTTCTCGCGGCCAGGATGTGATATCCGTGACGGTAGGGAGGATCGTGGGGCCGGTGTCGATAACTATCTCAAATGCTCTCTCAGGCGGCCCGTCTGAATTGACGCGCGAAGGCACTCCGCCTGGAGCGGTTGGCTCAAATGTGATCCAGCCGATGCCTTCAAATGCAACCTCTGCCCATTGATGGGCCTGATTTGCCCTAACTGTTTGTGTGTTGGGAGTGGGCTCAATCATCCAGCCGGACACAACACGCGCCGGCAGGCCCACCGATCTTGCCAGGACGGTAAATGCGCTGCTGAACTGGCCGCACGTTCCTTCCCTGGTCTCAAAGAGGAACCACTCTACCGCGTCAAACCCCGCCGGGCGCGGGGGCTTGGTCGAGTCTTTGCCCAGCACGTATTTGTAGTTGCTGCTGAGGTATTGCTCGATGGCGCGGGCCTTGGCATAGGGTGTCCTGTGGCCTGCGGTGATTCGTTCGGCGAGTTCATGGATGCGCGCGTCAAGGTCATCAGGCAATTGAGTGTACGTGGTGTCGTCGATTGTTTTTGCCCTGTTGAGGTCACGTTCGCTCAGGCGAGGGAGTATCGACCACCACTGATAGCCAAGCACCGGTTCTTCCATTTCAAAGGTGCCGCTGAAAGGCCGGTATGAGCCGTCAACCCCCACGCTATTGGCGTGGCGCGAAACAGGCACCACGCCGGCGGGGATTCTGCCGGAGCCGGTAAGAGGGGCAACGCGCAGCCTTACGCTGATGTCATTGTCAAAGTCGCTTTCGTCCGGAGCCAAAAGGATCGGTTCTATTCGAGACTCCGGAAGATCACTCCACGGTTCCCGGCCGCCCTCGAATGAATCGCGAACCAGATCAGGGACTGATTCCGATCTGTCATAGTCCAGGGCCACCGGATCCAATTGGCGCCACCCGTGACCAAGGTAGACGTCACCGGTCGCATCCACCAGGTATCCGGTTTTCCGCGCTCCTGTAACCGTGAACAAAGGAGTATCTACTAAGCTATAACATTGATCCGCGGTCGTACCTGGAGTCGTGGAAAAACCGGATTCGCCACGAGTTACGAGGCGTCTCCCATTCTCCAGCATGTGGACGCTGGCGCCAGCATCCTCAAGTTCCTGCAATGCCCCCGCGTCATTACTGGAATCGGAATCATCCAGTTTCTCCGCCAATTCGCGCAGTCGCTGGAGTTCGGCAGCTTCGGCTTGAGCGGCCTCAAAGTAGTCCAACGCTCGCCCGGGCGCTCCTTCCCCGGCCGGCGTGGGTTCAAAGGCAACCCATCCAAGCCCATCGAACGCGATCTCAGCTCTCTGGTGCGCCAGGTCGGCATAGATGATCTGTTCCTCGATGGTTGGGAGGATCACGAAGCCTGATACCACGCGGGCAGGGAGGCCTATCGACTGCGCAAGCACGACAAAGGCGCTGCTGAATTGGCCGCCGGTTCCCTCACGGCTTTGGAACAGGAACCAGTCAACGGGATCATGTCCTATTGGCATGGGAGTCCTTGTCTCATCAGGCAGCCGATATGCGTAGTTGAGCGCCAGGTATTGTTCAATCGCCTTGGCTTTGTCGTAGGCCGTGGTGCGGCCCACGGTGATTTGGCCGGCGAGTTCATGGACGCGATTCGGCACGGAGTCCGGCAGCCCGATGCCCAGGCCTTGCTCCAAAACGGCAGATCTGAGGGTTGACTCATCATGGAGAGGCGGTGTCACAAAGAGTGTGACCTGACTGCGCCTGTCCTCGAGGAGGAATGTTGAACTCCCTGGCCGATATATGCCGCCTGCGTTTGTATCCCGCGTGACATAACCAAACGGGAAAATGCCACCGGGGAGATTAAACTGGCCAGTCGGCGGGCTGAACCTCGCGGGAAACTCCTCCATGGATAAGGTCCAGGTGAGAGGGCTGCCAGAGGCGTCGATCTCCCCAAAGCGTTCACGGGGCTCATAGCGGAAGGACTCAGTATGGGTGTCCAACCAGCCATCGGCGTCGTACGCGTCACCGGCGGCGGTTCGAAGGAAATCCAGGTTGTTTGTGCCTCTGACCCTGTACAGAGGCGTGTGGGGCAAGTTGGAGGATTGCTGTGTGGATGTTCCGGGAATAATCGCCGTGCCGCCTCTGTGGGAAAGGAGAGAATTGCCGTTCTCCAGTTCCTGTAGATCGCCGAATTCAGCAAGGGCCGCTGCAACTGCTTCGCGGACGATCTTATGGGAGTCATTGAGCGCGAGAATAAGATCCGGTATTGCCACCGTTATCTTGCGTTCCCCGATCAGTCTTGCCGCGACGGCGCGGTCGTCAGCCGCCGTTGCGTTATGTAGGGCGTCAATCAACTCACCGGGCGTATAGCGGCTGAGGGCCAGGCTTGCTTCCTCGCGCACACCGGCTGAAAGATCATCTACTCGCGCGGCATCGAGTTCGGCCAGTGGATTGGAGCCGCGTATGCGTCCCAACGCCTTCGCGCCTGCCTCCCGCACGAGCGCCGAGGTATCGGCCTGCAGTGTTTCGAGCAACGCCTGTCCGGCGCGCTCATCTTCCAGCGCGCCGAGCGCGGTCGCTGCCTCGGCCCTGACAGATGAATCCTCATCCTGTAGGAGGGACTGTATCAGCGGGCTAACGGCCTCCGAGTCGCTGAGTCTGCGGAGGGCTTTGGCGGATTCCTGCCGAACCTCAGCAACATCGTCCGTCAGCAGGGCAGTGGCGAGCGGTTCGACCGCCCGGGGATCGTCCAATCGGCCCAGGGCGGCCGCGGCCGCCTGTCGGATAACGGGTTCCGGGTGCTCTTGCAATAACTCGAAGAGCGTCTCGAAGTCCCATTCCGAAATGGCGTCGAGGGCCGCGTCTTTCACGAGCAGGGATGGGTCATAAAGGCCCGCGTGCGCAAGGGCATCCAGCGCATCGTCAGATCTGAATTCGGCCAGCTGTTGCGCGGCGTCGGCGCGGTCATCCGGGCCCGGCGCGCCGTGGAGCCTGGCGATAATGGCGGCTTCGGTAATCTCTCCAGGGGCATCCTGGCCAATATCATCGATGCCTCCGGGGCCTTCAGCATCGGGATTTTCCCCTTCTCCGGTCCCAGGTGGGCGGTTAGGGTCAGACGATGGGTCATCCGGCCCCGGTACGCCATCGCCGTCAATGTTGGGTGAGGTTACCGTCGTCCGGTGCTTTGCCACTTCATCGGCAAAGGCGTCCGGCACTTCGAGGGTGATGACGGGATTGAAAAGGCTCAAGCCGGCGATCGCGCTGGAACTAAAGAACCCGAAGAAGAGGCTTGCGGCGAGCCAGAGTGCGAGAACGGGCAGAATCAGGCGCGGCCTGAGAAATCCGATCAGGATGACGGTGAAGAAGAAGGCGGCCAACAGGGCGACGCCGGTGGGCGCCACCCAGTTGGTGTTGACCTCATGCCCCCCGGCCACCTCGGTCACAGCGGTGCTCTCTGCGCCGGTCTGCTGCTGAAAGAGAGGTGATGCATCGGCGAAGGCCAGGAACAGTCCGACCACCGCAATGATGAGCGCAAGAACGCCGGCGAGGCCCATAGAGGCCCAGCGCGGGCGAGGGAGTCCGGCCTGCGACCGACGCCAATTTGATGGCGCCGCGATGATGGCAAGAGCGACGATAATAGCCACCGCCGCCAGGCCGATTGCGAATAGGGAACCGGAACTGGGGAGCCTGATAACGTCGGATTGGGAGTCAGTCGCTGCGAGTAGCTCGTTCGCGTCCTGCGGCGTTGTTTCCGCAAGCAGGTCGATGAGCATCATGAAGCCGACGACGGATGCTGCCAACAAGAGTAGCAGGGCAATGCTGCGTAATACGCGCAGCCTCGTCGGCGACAAATGCACTAGAGGTCTCGCTGTCTCTGCGCCCGACGGCGTTCGCGGTATGGCTCAGGTGGCGCTGTCACGGGCGCATCCTCTCCGATCGCTTTAGGAAAGTATACGCGTCTGAACCCGGCTTGCGTTGCCAATGAGCATGGATGGCGAGACTCAGGATTGATGTATTCGCATTCCGCAGCTACCTCTCAAGAAATCCGTAATTGAACATGCGGTGCTTCTCTAATCTAGTTACAAGGAATCCCTCGCATTTGAGGGCAGCCGTCACAAATAGAGGGACATGACACAAGCGTCAAACCATGGAGAAAGAAACACTAATCCGAAGCAAAATACCCCTGGGCGGACTCGAACCGCCGACACTCGGTTTAGGAAACCGATGCTCTATCCTCTGAGCTACAGGGGCATGTAATCAACCAGTGTACAGACCGCGCCCACCGGCGCAGCCAAGAAGATTGCCTCGTACGTAACGGCCTAGGTGCTTGCCGTCGCCAGTCCCGCGGCGACCCGCGCCTTGCTCTCCGCCGCCTGTAAGAGGGCGTCATACGCCTTGATGAACGCGATCACGCCCTCGTCGAGCAGCTCAGCATGCACCTTCTGGAAATCGACGCCCAGGGCTGCGATGTCCGACAGAACCTTCGCGGAACCCTCCGGATCATCCCCAATCACGGATTGAACGCTGCTCACGCTGCGAAACGCGTCTACCGTTGCGGGAGGCATGGTATTGACCGTATTGGGTCCAACAAGCTCATCGACGTACAACGTCGCGGAGTAGTCGGGGTTCTTCGTGCTCGTGCTCGCCCAGAGCAGCCGCTGTGGTCGCGCTCCGCGCGCCGCCTGCGCCTGGAACTCCGGCTCTTCGGCAAGCCGCAGCGAGAGCTGAAACGCCTGCCGCGCATTCGCCACCGCCGCCTTGCCGCGCAAGGCCAGCGCCTCGTCCGTGCCGATCGCATCCAGCAGCGCGTCCACCTTTGAGTCAACACGGCTCACGAAGAACGATGAGACGGATGCCGCGCGTGTCGGGTCTGCCAGTCGAGCCACGCCGCGGGTGTAGGCTCGCGCAGCAGCCTCATATTGCTCCAGTGAGAACATCAGCGTCACGTTGACGTTCACACCCTGCGCGATCAGTTCTTCCACCGCCGGGAAGCCCTGTGGCGCGGCCGGAACCTTGATCATCAGGTTCGGGCGGTTCACCTCGCCCCACAGCCGCAGCCCGTCGTTGATCGTCCCCTCCGTGTCGTAGGCCAGATGTGGCGACACTTCGAGAGAAACGAAGCCGTCCGCGCCGTCAGATGCGTCATAAACGGGGCGCAGCACGTCCGCGGCATCGCGAATGTCACGGATGCCGACATGCTCGAACAGATCCTTGGCGGCGCTGCCGGGATTCGCGGCCATGTAGGAAGACAGGGCGGCGTCGTATGACGTGCTGCCCGTGACGGCCTTTTCGAAGATGCTTGGGTTGCTCGTCACGCCGCGCAGCCCGTCCTCGTCGACAAGCCGCTTCAGCCCGCCTGTATCGAGGAGGTCCCTGTCGATGTAGTCAAGCCAGAAAGACTGTCCCAGATTGCGGAGGTCTTGCAGCGGATTAGACATCTTTTGTCACCTCTCCTGATTACCAGTCTGACGTGTCCACAATCCGCTGATTTGCCCACTTAGTCAAGCGCGCCCCATCGTCTCGGGGCAGGGAGAGGAAGGATCAGCAGCTAGGAACCGGTGAGCGTTGCGCGCGGATTCGCATGGCGTCCACTCGCGTCTCTTTGGGAACGACGCTCCAAAGCGCTGTGATACACCTGCAGAATCTCATCGGTCACCACGCCCCAATGGTAGCGGGCGACGGTCTCGGAGCCGGTGTTGGCGATAGTGCGGCGCAGTTCTGCGTCTTGCAGCAATTGAATGAGCGTGGAGGCAAAGCCCTCCTCATTGCGTGGATCGGCCAACAACCCGTTGTGCTCATGGTCGACTACCGATCTGTGCCCGGCAATGTCAGACGCAACAACGGCCCTTCTCGCGGCCATTGCCTGGATAAGCACGATTCCCATGCTCTCATTGCCCAAGGCAGGGCTGCAGAAGATGTCTGCCGTCCGATAGTAGCGTGGCAAGTCTTCATTTGAGGCGTAGCCGATGAAATGCACGTCCTCAAGTCCCCGCTCACCGATGACGCGCGCGCTCTCCCTATCCATGTTTCCGGGCCCAACGACAAGCAGACGGCAGTTCGGGAACTGCCAGCGTATCTGAGCATAGGCCCGGAGCATGTGCGGAAACCCTTTCCGCTTCTCCATCCTCCCCTGGAACAGGATATTGAGCTTCCCGTCCTGGAACATTGGGAATGGGGCGGCCTGCGAGAACGCCTCCGTGTCCACGCCGTTCGGAATGATCGAGTAGGAACCGGGGAAATAGCGATTCGCGAATTCTCTGGCCGGCTCCGTTACCGCGATGCGTTCATCCAGCCTCTGCACCCACCGCTGCAACAGCGGGCGTGAAAGCCCCAGCGCGCGTCGCCGCTCCGCATAGGCGTGGAACGTGCCCACCAGCGCAGGGCCGGATGCAAGGCGCAGGAACGTCAGCGGCAGGGTGGGAGTCATCGGCTCGTGCAAATGCACGATGTCGAAATTTCCCTGTTCAAGCAGTGGTTTCACGTGCTTGCCCAACGTTAAGGACAAGGTAACTCTCGCGATGGAGCCGGCTGTTGGGACGGGAATGGGGCGCCCGATGATGACGAGGTTGTCCGCGTCAACGTCGTCGCGCGGCCTGGATGACGGCGCAGCGATAGTGACATGGTGTCCGCGTCGACGCAGTTCGTCGCTCAGGCCGGAGATATGATTCGTCACCCCGCCCGGGTAGGCGAAATCGTATGGAGAGACAAGGGCGATGCGGAGTGGCCGCGACCCATCGGTCGCGGCCACGTCTAACGCCTCGTGTTCAGCAATGGCACTCATCGGCGTAACCGTTGCTTAATGCTATCACGATGGCCGGGTCGACGATGCCTGTTTCAACCAGGAGCTGCCTACAGAACCACCTCTCGGTCCCGTGAAACCTCGATGTGCGGAAGCGTGTCGTCAGGGCCGCCTTCGTTGGCGATGAACTGTTCAAGACGGCGACGCGCCTCCTCATCCCGCATCTGCAGGGGTGGGGACTTCATGAAGTAGGAGGACGGCGGAACGAGCGCTCCGCTGATGCCGCGGTCCAGCGCGATCTTCGCGCAGCGGATGGCATCTATGACAACGCCGGCGGAGTTCGGGCTGTCCCAAACTTCGAGCTTGAGCTCAAGGTTCAAAGGAACGTCGCCGAACGTTCGCCCCTCCATGCGGATATACGCCCACTTGCGGTCCAGAAGCCATGGCACGTAGTCGCTCGGCCCCACGTGGATGTTGTCGGGATCAAGGTCGAAGTCCAGCTGTGACAGCACGGAGTTGGTCTTGGACTCCTTCTTTGATGTCAGGCGCTCCCACTCCAGCATGTTGTAGAAGTCCGTATTGCCGCCGAAGTTCAGCTGGTACGTGTTCTCCAGCTTGACGGCGCGGTCTCCAAACAGCCGCGACAGAACACGGTGAACGATGGTGGAGCCGACCTGCGACTTGATGTCATCGCCGATCACCGGCACGCCCGCGTCGCGGAACCTCTTCTGCCAATAGGGCTCTCGCGCGATGAAGACGGGCACGCAGTTGATGACGGCGGTGCCGGCTGCAAGCGCCTGCTCCACGTACCACTTCGTTGCCATCTCGCTGCCGACGGGCAGGTAACTGATGAGGACATCGACCTCACGCTCCTTAAGGATATTGGCGATGTCCGCCGTCTGCCCTTCGGCCTTCTCGATCTTCTGCGAGAGAAAATCGCCAAGGCCGTCGTGTGTCATGCCGCGCTCGACGGTGACTCCTGTTCTCGGAACGTCCGTGAACTTATACGTGTTGTTCGGCTCGGCAAAGATTGCCTCGGAGAGGTCTTTGTCGACCTTTGTCGTTCCCACGTCAAACGCCGCGACAAAATTGATGTCCGAGATGTGATATGGACCGAGTCGGGGGTGCATCAAGCCCGGGATTGACTCGGAATCGGACGCATTCTGATAGTAGTGGATGCCCTGAACCAGTGAGGACGCGCAGTTGCCGACCCCCACAATTGCCACATTTATCTTGTCTCCCATAGATCCCTCCAATCCGGCGTGTCAGATTCTTGCGAAACGGAAACGGAAACAACCCGCTCGCCCCCACAACGAGCACAAGTAAGTCACGTAACCACATAACACGTCTCGCGTCAAATCCCTTAACATGCTCCTATCTGGTTCGCCTGATTCTTGTCGGTTGTAGCGTTTCACAGGCGGATGCTACGCTTTTGTCAGCCATGGTCTACGATTTCCAAACACAATCATTCCTCAGCGATGGCGTTCTGTCGCCCATCGAACTCATTCGCCGCGCCCACCACAACGGCTACGAGGCCATCGCCATTACAGATCATGTAGGAATGGGCGGCTTCGGGCCCCTGCTTGAGCGGTTATCTGAGGACTGCCGAATCGCTCGTGATGAGTGGGGTATCGTGGCAATCCCCGGCGTTGAATTGACCCACCTCCCACCGAATCGCATCGCCGAGGCAGCCGCTCGCGCTCGTGATGCTGGCGCTGCCCTTGTGCTTGTTCACGGAGAGACGCCCGTCGAGCCCGTTTTGCCCGGGACAAATCATGCCTCTGCTTCTTGCACTGACGTGGATGTCCTCGGGCACCCGGGGTTGATCACGGATGAAGATGCTGCACTGGCTGCCGAGAACGGCGTCTACCTGGAGCTATCGACCCGACGCGGCCACTCACTGGCCAACGGCCATGTCGCGTTGGCCGCCCAGCGAACCGGCGCAAAGCTCTTGGTCAACTCAGATGCGCACGCCCCGGGGGACCTGTTAACAGAGGAACTCGCGTGGACGACAGCCATAGGATCGGGCCTGCACGCAGATGAGGCGCGCAAAGCAACTCAAGATAATCCCCGCGCTCTGTTGGGGTCGCTGATCAGCCGTCTGAAGTAAATTCCCCGCCGACCCTGGCGGGGCGGCTCACACCGTTTCCGCTGGGCTTTAGCCCTTGCCGATGCGGAAAACCTTGGTGTTGCAAACAGGGCACGTGCCTTGTGTGGCAGGGCGCCCGTTCTTGAGTGTTACCTCAGTTGCATTAGAGATGGTGCGCTTCGTTCGGCACTTCAGGCAATAGGCTTCCGTGTCTGCCATTTTCTTCCCTCACCACTAGGTTCGTTCTATTGACTCTAGGGTTGACCGTGCGCCCATGTCAAGATGTAAACGCGCGTTAACGGGGCAATCTCAACGCAATAGGGACGATACGCATGAAGTCGGGCGAACCCCTCTGTTGAATCACCCTCCGAAAACCGTGTGCGGGTGCCATCTGCCGGCGCCGGTACGCCGTAGCAGCGCAAGCAGGGAGCCGTCCGGCGCCAACGCGACGGCGTTGCCCGTTTCCGGTCCCGGGCAGAAGACATCATCGGATTCCCCCGGCACGCTGACCCAGTCACCGGACGCGGCCGCAAGATCCATGCCGGAGCGCACTCGTCCGGTGAACCCCGAGCGTACCTGCACGGCAGGCCAGCCCGGAAACACGGACTCCAACGGGGTGAGCGCCTCTGCTGCCTCATCCCCCGCCAGTACCTCCTCAGCCTCCTCCAACCCCAGGGAGTTTTGCCCACTGAACGGCCCCACCCGAACGCGCTGCAGGCCGTTCAGCACCCCTCCGCATCCAAGTCGTTCGCCGATGTCCGCCGCGAGCGACCGCACGTACATTCCGCGCCCGCATGCCACGGCCAGGCGAATGCGGGGCAGGGCAAATGACTCCACCTCCACTCCGTAGACCATCACCGCTCTGGGCTCGCGTTGAACCTCCTCGCCTCGACGCGCAATCTCATAGAGCCGTTCACCCTGGTGCTTCAGGGCGCTGTACATCGGCGGCACCTGCTGGATCTCGCCGATAAACTCAGGGATGACCTGCCGGATATCGTCCTCTGTCACGTCTTCCGTCGTTCTGGTCTCCAGCACCGTTCCGTCCATGTCCAATGTGTCCGTCACCGTGCCGAGCAGGATCTCTGCCTCATACCCCTTGGCCAGTTCCTCGATGCGGCTGCTGAGACGGGTCGCCTGTCCGAAGAGGATCGGCAGTACGCCCTCGGCAGCAGGGTCCAACGTCCCTCCATGGCCTACGCGCTTCACCCTGCTCGCCCGCCGCAGCCGCTTGACGACATCAAACGATGTCATTCCGCGAGGTTTCCAGATTGAGAGGAAGCCGTGCAGATTAGTGTTCGCCACGACCTCCCCCGTTCGCTGATTCGGTTTGCTGTTCACCCGGACTGACGCTGTCCAACAGTTGATTGATCCGGTCCGCCCTTGCAATTGTGTCGTCGATGACAAATCGAAGTTCGGGAGTTCGCCGCAGCCCGAGGCTTAGCAGGCTGCGCTGGAGGAATCCCCTAGCAGAGCGCAGTCCTTGCAGGGTTCGCCGCGCGTTTTCCTGCCCGCCCGTCACGCTCACCCAAACTCGCGCATGGGCCAAATCCCGCGACGTTTCCACGGCGGTAACCGTAACGATGCCGTCTATGCGCGGGTCATTAATGTCACGAGCCAATATCGTGCTGATGTGGTCGCGAAGGAGTTCATTGACGCGCTCCGTGCGCCTTGACATGGAGCCCTCCTGTTGCGTCGACTGTGATTGCGCGCGCCGAAGCGAGGGTTAGTAGGACGGCCGCTCCTGCTGCACGTACGTCATGATAACGTCGCCCTCCTCGAAGTCCGAGAAGCCCTCGATGCCGATGCCGCACTCCTGGCCGGCATTCACCTCTCGCGCCTCATCACGGTACCGGCGAAGGCTGGCGATGGGAGCGTCCGTGATGACCTCTCCGTTCCGAAGAACACGCGCCAGTGAGGTGCGGCGTACGCGCCCTTCCGTAACGAGACATCCTGCCACGCGGCCGCCGCGGATATCAAAGACCTGGCGAACCTCCGCGCGGCCCTCTTCAACCTCTTGCAGCAACGGGGCTGCCAGTCCGCGCAGCGCATTATCAAGATCGTCCAGCAATTGGTAGATGATGGCGTAATTCCGAATCTCCACGCCACGTGAGTCGGCAAGGCGGCGGGCCGCCGTTTCGATGCGGGAGTTGAATCCAAGAATTGTCGCGTCCGATGCGGTTGCCAGCAGGACATCCCCCTCCGTAATGGACCCAACGTCCGTGTGGAGTATCTTGCCGCGTGTTGTCTCGTTGCCCAGGCGCGCAATCGAACTCCGCAGCGCCTCCAGGCTGCCCTGCGTGTCCGCCTTGATAATCAGATTCAGGTCTCGAACATCTCCGGTGCCAATCTGTGAAGCGTACTGCTCTAGGCTGGAGGGCTGCCGCCGGTCGACGGCCTCAGTAACGTCCGCCCTTTCCGTGGCAGCCGCCCTCGCGTCCTGGTCCGACTCCGCAACCTCCAGCACATCGCCGGCCCGCGGCACGTCGGTCAGGCCAAGGATTTCCACGGGCATCGACGGCCCTGCCTCCGTAAGACGATTGCCTCGAAAGTCCGTCATAGCCCGGATGCGGCCCCACGTCGCCCCCACGAGCACCGTCATTCCCGGGGTCAGCGTTCCGGACTGCACCAGGACGGTGGCAACCGGGCCGCGGTTCTGGTCCAGTCGGGCCTCGATCACGGTTGCGCGGGCTGAAACCTCAGGGTCGGCAGTCAACTCGGAGATTTCTGCCACAAGCTGCAGAGATTCCAGCAGGTCATCCAGACCGTCGCCCGTTCGTGCAGATACCGGCACGCTCAGCACGTCCCCGCCCCAATCCTCGACAAGCACTTCCTGTTCGGACAGCTGACGCTTTACACGCTCCGGGTCGGCGGCCGGCACGTCCATCTTGTTGATTGCCACAATGATCGGAACGTCGGCCGCCTTAACGTGGTTGATGGCTTCAATCGTTTGCGGCATCACGCCGTCGTCCGCCGCCACCACGAGCACGGCGATATCCGTGACGTTCGCCCCACGCGCCCGCAGTGTCGTGAATGCTTCGTGTCCCGGCGTATCCAGGAAAGTGATCGGGGTTCCCCGGACATCCACCTGGTACGCGCCGATATGCTGGGTTATGCCGCCCGCCTCCCCGTCTGCCACGTTGGTCTTCCGCACGGCGTCGAGGATGCTCGTCTTTCCGTGGTCGACGTGACCGAGGACCGTCACGACGGGCGGGCGCGGCTGCGCGTTCTCCGTCTTCTCAGCATCCGCCATCCGCTCGCCCAGAGCGGCGTCCGCCGCCTCGGCTTCCTTCACGTCAAAGCCATAGAATTTCGCGATCGGTGTCGCGACGTCAGCGTCGATGGCGTCGTTCAGGCCCGCCATCACGCCCATGCGCATCAGGTTCTTGATGACCTCAACGGGATTTGCGCCAACCTGCTCTGCGAGTTCGCCCACGGTGATTCCGCGGGACAACTCCAATACCCGCTCCTCGGAATCCGCCGCGCGTCGCTGTGTCGTCATGGCGAGGTAACCTCCTCGCCGTCCCGCCGATTCTGAATCACGGCTTGGGCTTCATGGCGGATGCGGTCACGATCTTCGGACGATAGGGGCGCTCCGAGCAGGAGACGATTTTCAAGATATGAGCCGCGCAGGCCGCGTTCCCAGCATGTGTCCTTTGCGCAGAGATACGCGCCGCGACCTGAAAGTTTGCCTGAGCCGTCTACGGACACGGCACCGGAGATACCACGAACAACCCGTACGAGCTCATGTTTGGCCCGAGTCTTCCGGCAGGCGATGCACGTCCGCTGTGGTTTGCGCCGCGCCTCCGTGCCTTGTTGTCGTCGCTCTCTCGTTGCTGCCGTCACGTCTAGCGGTTGCCGCCTCTCCTCCCGCCGCGCCGTTCGTCTCGGCCGCCACGGAAACGCCCGCCGCGTTCCGGGAAAATATCTTCGGCGAATCGGATGCCGCCGCTCGTCTCGCCCTGCCGCTCTGACTGGTATTCCTGCAGGAAGGCATCGAAGTCGAATGTCGCCGACTCCTCGTCACCCTCATCGGCCTCTTCCTCTTCATCCTCCTCGTCGGATTCCGCCTCGGCTTCTTCAAGAGCGCGCAGTAGCGCCTCTTCCTCTTCCTGCAGCTTGCGGAGCTCTTCCTCGATTTCCTCTTCGGTCTGGGGAGCCTCGGGAGCGGCAGCCTCAGTGGACTGTGCCTCATCGGTTGCCGGAACCTCTGCAACAGCCTCAAGCTCCTCAGGGGCCTCAACCGCTTGCTCCTCGGTCTCGGTTGACTCAACTGTTGTCACGGTTGCCGCGGCTTCCTCAATCGAAGGAGCCTCCACGGCGGTCTCTGCCTCAGCCTCTTCAGCCACGCTGACGGCCTCCGCCACAGCGGCGTCAACCGCCGGCTCCTCGGCATCGGCTGCTTGCTCTGCCACGGCAGCCTGCTCCGGCCCGCGCGCCGCGCGCTCAGCCTCTTCCGCCAACACCTCTGACGTGCTGCGGATATCGATTCTCCAGCCGGTCAGGCGCGCCGCGAGCCGTGCGTTCAGCCCCTCTCGACCGATGGCGAGTGATAGCTGCTGCTCCGGCACCACCACAAGCGCCGAACGATCACCCGTGATCTCCACGCGTGATGTCTGCGCCGGGCTCAATGCGTGACCGATGTAAACGGAGGGGTCCTCATTCCACGGAATGACGTCGATCTTCTCGCCGTGCAGTTCGTTGACGATGTTCTGGATGCGGACGCCCCGCAGGCCCACGCATGAGCCAACGGGATCAACGCCTTCCTGTCGTGCCTCAACGGCCACCTTGGAACGATAGCCGGGTTCTCGCGCGACGTTCCTGATGACAACCGTCCCGCTCGTAATCTCCGGCACTTCCAGCTCAAATAGCCGGCGAATCAGGTCGCGGTGTGCCCGCGACACGAGGATTCGTGGCCCGCGAATACCCTC
>DAOUKW010000134.1:0-1543 GCA_034420915.1 Dehalococcoidia bacterium | reverse complement strand
AAGCCGCCAAGCGCGAAATTGATGGCGTAGATGCCCACGGCAAAGAGGGCATTGACGATGACGACGCCCAGCGCCCACCCCTGCAGGAATCGATAGAAGGGCAGATCAAACAGATATGCTGCCACGTCGCGGTTGTAGAGCGGGTCCGTCAGGTTGAACATCTCCGCGTTTGTGAACCGCAGCGCCGTCTCCCAATACCCTGACGCCGCCGCGCCAAAGACAATCGACAGCAGGACGCCGGCGACGATGAGGCCGATGACGACAAGCCGCCGCGCCCACGTGAGCGCCTCAAGCGGGATGTTCAGCGCCGCTTCCGGTGAGATGCCCTTTGGCGAGAAGCGCTCCGCCAGGTAAACGTTCGCGCCAAAGACGACGGCGAAGATCAGCGCACCGAGCACGAACAGGGCGACGCGAGTCGTCAGGATGGTCGTAAAGACGGACAGATAGCCAAGATTGTCGAACCAGAGCCAATCGACGTAGATGTTGGCGGCTATGGAGCCGCCAATCCAGAGGAGGAGCAGCGCGCCGAGCGGAATCGCCCAGTTGAGGATAGATGAGAGGCGCGGCGGCTCACGCCGTTCGAATTCGTCCAAAAAGCTCACGCCGTTGCTCCCGCCGTTGCGGCCCGTTCAGTCTCTCGAACAATACGCGTTCCGGTGTCGTGTTCCAGTGCGTCGCGCAGCGCATTCGGAACACGGCCATCGATGATCTGCGCGGTCTGGGCATGGGCCAAAGCGTTCAGACAGGCCGTTACCTTGGGAATCATGCCGCCGGTGATGATACCGTCATCTATCAACTCTCGTACGCGCTCCTCAGACAGAGTGGGCAGCAGTTCCCCGTCAGCGCCCAACACACCGGGCACGTCCGTCATGAAAATGACGCGGTCCGCCTCCAACGCCCCGGCCAGCGCGCCCGCCACGGAGTCCGCGTTCACGTTCAGCAGTCTGCCCTTGTCATTCGCATCGACAGAGACGGGCGAAAAGACGGGGATAAAATCGTGGTGCAGCAGGCCGGTGATGAGATCGGTCTGGATTGAAGCAACTTCGCCCACACGGCCAAGCTCAGGGTCTTTCACTTCGGCGGCGATAACTGCGCCATCCGCGCCGGTCAGACCAACACCGCGCCCGCCCGCTTCTCCGATGGAGGCCACGATGCGCGTGTTGACCAGGCCGCAGAGAACTGCCGTGACGACGTCCAACGCCTCATCACTCGTGACGCGCAAGCCTCGCACGAATGTCGATTCCACACCCACCTGGTCGAGCCACTGAGATATCAGCGGGCCTCCGCCGTGAACGACAACAGGCCAGACGCCCTGCCTCTGCACGGCCACGAGGTCCCGAAACGTCGTGTCTTCCGGCCCCAGGGCGTTGCCGCCAATCTTGACGACAATACGCGCGTTCTCTGCCATTACCTTCCCGATTCAGTTTCGTGGTGAAACAGCATTCAGAGTACCAGAGTACGGATGGAGGCGGGACGAGCGAACCGTGTCCTGATACTCAGGTGGTGTATTCGCCGTTGATGCGCACGTATTCGTAGGAGAAAT
>DAOUKW010000133.1:0-5240 GCA_034420915.1 Dehalococcoidia bacterium | reverse complement strand
CTGTAGGCCCTGCATATCGTCCCGCATGAAATGAACGAGGCGACGGCCCGTTTCTCGCAGGTAGTCCTCCTGTGCGTGTGTGGATCCCTGGACGCTTGAAAGTGTGCGGATGGCGGCGGGCAGAAATTCGTTCGTTGCGTCCAACCGCGCCGCGGCGATGTTTTGCAAAGTGAGTCGGTCATTTGCGAGTTCTACTATGTCTTCCACACCACCGGGGTAGACGAATGCGTGCAGCCGTGGAGGGCGTGGCGGCAGATAGGAATAAAGTTGAGCGTCACCGCGGTGCGCAACGATGACGGCAGAGAAAGTAGTACGAATCAGACGTGATATTTCAGGATGCCGTTCGTAGAATTCATCCTCTGATTGGTAATCAGCGCCGCGTGCTGTTGGCCGGCGGCCCGCGTCCCTGGGAGTCGTTTCCGCCGATGACACGATGGCGAGGATATCAATGCCGGAATCACGGATAACGGCGACCGAGCCGAGCGCGGGGGGCGTGTGGAGCAGTTGGGCCTCCGCCACGAAGCCGCCCGTGTTGGCCTCAATGACTTCACCAATGCGGCCAAGCTGCACTTCGCCGTTCGTGTTTCGCTCTGAAATGTTGTCTGTCATGACGGAATCATAGCGAACGTTGACGCTTCGCTGTAGTCTTTGCGGATGTGCGGTTCGGCGCGGAATTGCGTATAGCTTCATCCTCAAGCAGCTGTCGGAACAACGCGCGATCATCGACCCGAACGACGGCTTCCTCGTGGGCCTCGGCGAGGGCGACCGGATAGCCGTTGCCAAGCTGCAATTGGTCACACAAGAGCGTATGCAGGAGCTCTATTCGTTGTAATGACCATTGCGGAAGTTCAATGCGGGCGAGTTCGTTTTCAGCAGCCATATAGAAGAAATGGGGAATATGATCTCCGTATCCTGCAATTTCATCGGCGGTACTTTGGAATATGCCCGAGCGCGCTCCTGAAGTTTCTAGCAATTCTTCAAATATGTCGCGGTCACGGACCCGGGCTACTTCATCACAAGGACGTTCACCTTCAGACTTGTCGCGGCAGTATGCGCCGCAGTTTGGAGTGTCGAATGGGCATATTGCAATTCGGAGGGCGTTGATGACCTCACGGGCGCGCGGGCGGGAAATATAGGAAGCAACTACAAAGTCGCGCTGCCTGGATACTTCCTGAAGGCGGGATAGGGCGTCGAGATATTGCTTGCGGAGTTCGGGGTCGGCGATGTTGTCCGCTTCTGAGATACGCCATTGCGTAAGTGAGCCGTCGAGCAGGCCGATGGCGGGGACGTTTTCAGGTAGGGTTTCCGCCATGTCCGCCAGAGCGCTGACCTCTGCCGTGTCTCGGCGGGCGGCAATTACAGATGAGCCGATTACATGTTCACGGCCAGGGCGGCGGCGACCACCAAGTACCAGATCCTCCGGTTTGTAGTATGTCTGAGCCTGGCTATTGATGACGGCATCGGATGATTGGCCGTAGCGGATGTATACACGACCAACGTTTATGAGATAGGCGTCGAACGGCGAGTCACGGTCGATTTCAATCTGGGAGCCATCAACTGCCAGGACTATGTAGTCGCGGGGCGGCGCGGAGGGTTCATATGTGTTGGTAAATGGTTCCGTGACTCCGGGAACGAGCCATGAATAGACGCCACGTTGGGATTCGAGTTTGTCCGTCAATTGTCCAAAGGCGTCAGGCTCGGAGTGGGTATTCGCAGCTTGGATAGCGCGGGCGAGGCGGCGGCTGAACTCGGCGCTCTGGGCGTCAAGGTAGTCGGCAAGTTCGCCGACCTGGCGTGAGAGTTGGAAACGATCAATAGGCATAAAGCACCTAGGCCAGAACGCGGTCATCGCCGATGCGGCGGGTTAGTCTTCGCGCGTCCATGCTCTGGAGGAGCGGGAGTACATATTTTCTACTGCTATTTAGCAGGTCTCGGGTCTCTGCGACGGTAATTTTGCCGTTATTTTGGATGTAATCGAGGACCTGGTTGGTGATGTTTTGGTAGGCCTCGGCGTCGTACACAATTCCGTCTCCGATGGGTACCACCTCCCCCGAATCTGTCAAGAAACCCAATAGCTCAGGGTCGATCGACTGCCCCGTTGGTGGATTGTTACTTTTTTCACGCAGCAGGGTGACAAATGCGTTTGCATCGGCGCGTTGGGACGCGTTAAGGGCGGGGGAATGGTCGGGGAGGCGGACGGTCGCGCCCTCATCGACCAGGACGCCCTCGGTCTGCATGAGGACAAGGATTTCGGGGAAGCTTTCGGGCTGGGCGCGGAGGCGGCTGCGGAGGTCCTCTCGCGACGCGCCCCGGCGGAGTGGGAATGATTTGTGGTACGCGGCCAGCTGATCCGCGGCGGCGGACGTGAGGGCGCTCCACCCACCCTGCGAGTAGAGCAGGCGATTCGTGCCTTCGCCGACGCCGACAATCCGGCTTTCATCTTCCAGTTGGGCGACGTGGTCGCGGGCATCTTGATTCGAGAGCGCGGACCGGCGCGCCAATTCGGCGACGGTCAGCGGGCCGCCGGAGTCCAGGGTTCGCAATATGACCTCGGAGGGATCGGGCGCGCTGAGGGCCTCAAGGCGCGCGATAAGGTTCGGGTCGTTGCGCTTGTGTCGACGGGCGTCGGTCTCGATGATCTCGCCGCCACCCAGCGTGCCCACGTTGGAGCGCAGGATGAACGAGTCGCCCTTGATGAGCGGCAGGGGCGTTTCCAGCACGATCTGGACCCAGCCTTCGTCGCCGGAGTGGAGGCGGTCGGAATCAAGGAGGCGGACGCGCGCCAGGGATTCGGCGGCGAGCCAGTGGACGGTGACCTGCATGTTGTGGCGGAGGGGGCCGGGGGCGTTGGCGGCCATGCGGATGAAACCGTCCACCGCGCCGGTTGTCTTGAGCCAGCCCCGCGTGGTGAGGACCTGTCCTCGGGAGACCTCGTCGACATCAATCCCGGTGAGGTTGACGGCGGTGCGGGAGCCTCGCTCGGCAGATGTCTCGGCCTGCTTGTGGGACTGGAGGCCGCGCACACGGACATTGCGGCGGCCGGGCACGATTTCAAGCTCCGAGCCGACTGATATGGAACCGTCGATCAGCGTGCCGGTGACGACCGTGCCGAAACCGGAGATGGCGAATGCGCGGTCGATGGGGAGGCGGGGCCGCCCCCGGTCAGGTCGCTGCGGGGTTTCCTGCAGCTGCGAATCCAGCAGTTCAATCAGTTCCTGGAGGCCGTCGCCGGTTTGGGATGAGACGGCCACGACGGGAGCGCCTGCGAGAGTGGTGGTCGCAAGGGTTTCCGCGACTTCTTCGCGGACAAGTTCGAGGAAGTCGGGTTCGACGAGGTCCGATTTCGTGATGACGGCGATGCCGCGCGTGACGCGCAGGAGATCGAGGATGTCCAGGTGTTCGCGGGTCTGGGGCATGACGCCCTCATCGGCGGCGATGACGAGCAGGGCAAGGTCGATGCCGCCGACGCCGGCGAGCATGTTCTTGATGAATCGCTCATGGCCGGGGACATCAACGATGCCAATCTCCTCGCCGGAGGGGAGACGGAGCCACGCGAAGCCGAGATCGATGGTCATGCCGCGCTCCTTTTCCTCGCGGAGGCGGTCGGGATCGATGCTAGTCAGCGCGTGGATGAGGGTGGATTTGCCGTGGTCGACGTGTCCGGCGGTGCCGATGACGTGCATATGCGTGCGTTCCTGCTGCGTTTGGGCGTGTGCCCGCAGTATAGGGGGGCAGTTGGGGGTTTGGGAAAGGGGGAGTAACGATGACAGCCTTCGAAAGTGGCGCGATATGGCCACGGTTCTTACTATGAGGCGGCCAGAATCCGAATTGTATTCCAGCGAGCTTTCGCCCACTCACTCCGCTGCTCAAAAATCGCCAATTGTTCGTCTCGTAGAGGGCGTGTCTGTATTCGACCTGCAGCGAGGGCCTTGTCTATCGTCTGTTCAACAGTGAGTTTATTGTCCTTGTCACTGTTACACGGAGCGCAAGCGAGTGCGCGATTCCAACAATCGTCATTGGAGCCGTCGCGCTTATTTGGCTCGATGTGGTCAAGGTGTAGTTCGCGCCTGTCCGCCGGCTTTTCAGTGCCGCAATACCAGCACCGCGTACCCCATTCACTTACGAATGCATCCCATATCTTGTCCGAGGTTTCGACTGCTTTTTGACGGAATTGTAGGGGTGGCAGGTCAGATACTAATGATTGCTCCTGCGGTTCGTCAGGTATCGCTCGTTGCGGCAGTTCATTCGGCCCGCGCACGCGAATGATGCGCTCGTCTCCAAGGTTAGGTTGGGTGTAAGCGCTTTCCTCAAACTCAGGGACAAGGCCTCCTTCTCTTCTAGCACGCGCATAGTCGAACTCAGTGACAATACGTAGATCGGTCTGCTTCTGGAATTGACGCCTCACGACGGTCCACGCTCTCGGTGACATGTCACAGGCTATCCAGTGCCGCCCTGTGAGTTCTGCTGCCACAGGGACGTACGCACATCCGGCAAAACAGTCCAGCACGAGATCACCGGGATTGCTTGACGCCTCGATAATGCGCCGTGCCAATGCCTGTGGTTTCTGTGTTGGATAACCCGTACGCTCCTTAGCAGTTGATCCGAGGTAAGGAATCGATGTCCAAACATCGTTGAGTTTCACACCCCTATTCTCGTCTTCAAGAAAGACCTTGTATCTCTTTCCTTTGACCGTATGCCACCGCCATCGCTTGCCTGTCTTCTCGTCAACATAACCATAGTCTTTTTCGATCCAATCCCCATAGGGTTCGTACTGAACATTGAAAGTGAAGTCCGGTGACTTGGTGTAACGCAGGATCGTGTCATGCATGCGTTGAAAGTGCTTTTCTCCTGCAGTCCACCTTCGATAACTCCAAATAATCTCGTTCCGAAAGTTCGCAGGCCCGAAAATGGCGTCCATCATCTGCCGAAGGTAGGCATTGGCCTCGTGATCGCAATGCAGGTAAACACTGCCTGTCTTCTTGAGCACCCGTCTCATCTCTATCATGCGCAGCGTCATAAACGCGATATACGCCGCGATACTATCCGAATGCGTATACCGCGTGGCTTCTATCAAGCGCAGTGCTGCAGGACACCGTTCACCGATCTTGTCCCACTGCTCTTGCGTAACTTGTACTTTGAAGTCCCAAATGTCACGGAACTTTGCTGTCGTTCTTGATTGGTCGGGGAACTCCACGCCTGCTTCATAGGCATCATCCTCGTTCTGGATATCCCACCGGCTT
>DAOUKW010000132.1:0-10797 GCA_034420915.1 Dehalococcoidia bacterium | reverse complement strand
CGCAGAGGACATGGTTGTGCTGCTCGGCTCGCCCACTCCGGAGAGCGCAGAAGTCTATGCGCGCACCGTAACGGAGGGCGATCCGTCCTGGGTTGGCCCGCTGGCAGGCATCGCGCTAGGCCTCCCCGTCTTCCATGTGCTGGAAGAAGAGGTCAAGAGCCAGTTCGACGCCGCCGTTTACAAGGAGCAGGTGGAGATCATGGAGTCCGTCCTCGACACGGATGACATCATCGACGCCATGAAGAACGTCCGCGAAGCCGTCGGCGTATAAGGAGCAAACCATGGCAACCCAGACCAGGACCATCGTCCTCTATACCAAGAAGGAGAACTGCCCCGACTGCGAAGTCGCCAAGCGGTTCCTTGCCGACCACAACATCGGCTACGAATCAAAGGACGTCGTTGAGAATCGCGAGTATATGCTTGAGCTCGTCCAGAACTACCGCAGCATGTCCGTCCCAACCCTCGTCGTAGACGGCCAGGCCGTCATCGGCTTCAAGAAAGACGAATACGAGGAACTGCTGGGACTGTAATGGCGACCATCCGCGCCCGTTACGAAAAGGGCGTCCTCAAGCCCCTTGAACCTCTCGACCTTGAAGAAGGTCGGGAGGTGGATGTCTACGTGCCCGCCCAGGACGACCCTCGGCGGGCGACGGAGAACGGCGACGCGCCGCCCTCCAAATTGCTGCAGGATGTCGAAGGCCCGTCGCTTGAAGACCTAATGGATACGTCTGTTGAGGATGAGCCGCCGCCCGGATTCCACCCCACACTCTGGTGGATTGCCAATCTCCACAAGAAGTTCCCGCCCGGCGCATTCGACGATGTCCCAACGGATCTCTCAATTAACATCGATCACTACGCCTATGGCGTGCCAAAAGTAACCGAAGAGATCAACGACGAAGAATGAGCGAGGTCTTCGCGGACTCCGGCTACTTCATCGCCCTCCTCTTACCACGCGATCAGCATGGCGAGAGTGCACAACGTGCCGCCGTTTCATCAGAAGACGTCCATCTCATCACGACAGAGATGGTTCTCGTCGAACTCTTCGCAGCCGCATCACGCCAGGGGCCTTACATCCGTAGAGAAGTTTCGGCGTTCCTCCAGCGACTACGTAACGACCCCAACGTCACCATCATCCCGCAAACGCCTGAGCAATTTGACGCCGCCGCGCAACTCTACTCGCAACGCCTTGATCAGCGCTATAGCCTGACTGATTGCGCTAGTTTTCTCGTCATGCAGGAACGAGGAATTCGCCAGGCCCTCACGTTCGATATGGACTTTCAGTCGGCCGGATTCATCACGGCGTTGGCATAATCGGCATCTGAAAGAGAACAGCGAGCAGGTCCTGGAGGCCTGTAAGCCGGGTTCTGTCCCCGGCCGGCGTCACCGCCAACCGGTCGATGGCCATCCATCTGGGCGCCGACTTGCGCCGACGCTCAAGCAGCCTACCCGAGGACGGGGTGGGCGGTCCCCTGCCCGTCTTTCGACGCGCGTCCTTCTATTTGGCCTTGCTCCAGGTGGGGTTTGGCCGCCGCCGTGTCACCACGGTCGGCCGGGCGCTCTTACCGCCCGATTTCACCCTTGCCTGTGCCCCAAAGGGCCATCGGCGGTATGTTTCTGTGCCGCTGTCCGTCGCCCCGCGGTTTACCCGCGAAACGCCTGGGCGTTACCCAGCACCCTGCCCATGGAGCCCGGACTTTCCTCCCAAGCCGCTAAAGCAGCCTGCGCGGCCATCCGGCCCCCGGCCCTGCTCGCCGTTCGCAACTATAGTCACAGACACGCCCAACGGCAAATCGCGACCCCTGTCATTCTGAGCGCAGCGAAGAATCCAGAAACGCCCTCAACACCTCATCGGACACATCCGGCGGCACATCGTCCCGCAGCCGACCTCGCCCGATGCCATCGCACAGTATCCAGCGCGTCCGCCCCGCGGCAACCTTCTTGTCCACGGCCAGCGCGGCCTGGATGTCGGGTAGTTCCAGTCCTTCCGGCGCGGTCGTCGGCAGCCCATAAGCATTCAGCAGATCGATCTGCCGCTGACGCTCCTCCGCCGTAATCGACCCTATTCTCTCCGCCAGGTGCGCCGCGAAGCTCGTCCCGATCGCGACCGCCTCCCCATGCAGGATGCCCGTGTATTCAAGCGCGTTCTCCACCGCGTGGCCGAGTGTATGTCCGAGGTTCAACCGCGCGCGCAACCCCGTCATCTCTCGTTCATCAAGCGAAACGACACGCCCTTTAATCGCGGAGCACCGCAGAACGGCGTGCGCGCGCTTGTCCTCAGCGCCCGCAAGGATCGCCTCCGCGTTGGCCTCAAGAAAATCAAATAACTCTGCATCGAAGATCGCGCCCGTCTTGATGACCTCCGCCCACCCCGCCGTCAACTGGCGCGGCTGCAGCGTATTCAGCGTGCGCGTATCCGAGAGTACAAGCGGCGGTTGATAGAACGACCCCACAAGGTTCTTGCCTGATGGCAGGTCAATCGCGACCTTCCCGCCGATGGACGCGTCAACCATCCCTAGCAAAGTTGTCGGAACCTGCACGAAAGCCACGCCACGCAGATATGTCGCGGCCACGTAACCGGCAAGATCCCCAACAACGCCGCCGCCAAGCGCGACAACCACGTCCCGTCTCTCAATCCGGTTGCCGCTCAACTCCCCGAACAACTCGCCGGCCTGCGCGAGGTTCTTGGACGTCTCACCCTCAGGAATCTCCAGCAGCAGAGGATCGAACCCGGCCTCCGCAAGGCTCCCAAGCGCCGTCTCTCGCCATTGCCCGGGTATCCCGCTGTCCGTGATCACACACGCCCTGCCCGACAGCCCGAGCTCGCTCATGCGCTGCCCCAGTGTCTCCAGCGCCCCCGGGGCAACAACGATTGGATACGCCGCGGTCTCCGTCCTCACCATGAACGCAATGTCCGAATCCACGTCACTTGCCTGTGGCTCCAGAAGCTGCCCATCCGCGACGCGTTTCCATCCCGCCTCCGCGCCGCGTTGTGCCTCAGCAGCCACCTCTTCCATCGTCAGGCGATCTGTATTCACTGTTGAATCGGCGATCGCATAGACCGCCTGCCGGCTCGATTTCAAAGCCGCAATTCGGCCAAGCGAGTCACCGGCCGCAAGCAGCGGTCGCTCGGTGGCATCCGACTCATCCGCCTGCATCCGTGCAAGGATGGTCGACGGCTGTGCCTCAAGGCTTATCACCGCGCCCGTACGCTGCATAACCTCTCGATTCGCCGGGTCAAGAACGATCCCGCCGCCTGTCGCGACGATCATGTTCGGCCACTGCGAGACTTCCCGCAGCACTTCTGATTCCAACTCTCGGAAGACGGACTCCCCCTCAGTGGCGAAAATCTCCGGGATGGTCTTCCCTGCGCGAGACTCGATGAGTTCGTCCGTATCGGCGAAATCGATGTGCAGATTGACGGAAATCTGCCTCGCGACTGACGACTTTCCGGTGTAGGAAAACCCGATCAGGTAGATATTGCGGCGTGGCGCGGACACGCGAGAATCCTAGACAGTTGACGCGGGTGCGTGGCTCGGCCCCGCCGTCTCCATATATGCCCGCACGTTCCGCACCGTCTCATCACGATGATCGCCGCCAAACTTCTCCAACACTGCGTCCGCCAGCGCAATGCAGACCATCGCCTCGCCAATCACCGCGCACGTCGGCACAAACGTGATATCGCTGCGCTCGTAGTGCGCCCTGTCCACCTTGGCGCCCGTGCGCAGATCCACCGTCTCCAGCGCGTTCATAATCGTGGCGATGGGCTTGACCATTGCCCGCACAACAACCGGCTCGCCCGTCGTCATGCCGCCCTCAAGCCCGCCGGAATTGTTTGAGCGCCGCGGCCACGGGCGCACCCACGTCCCGTCGGGATTCCTGTCCCACTCGTCGATGGGTTTCACCACGTCATGCACCGCTGAACCGCGCATCGCCGCCTGGTCAAACCCCGCCCCAAACTCCACGCCCTTGACGGCGTTGATGCTCATCACCGCGGCAGCCAGCCGCGTGCTCAGCTTGCGGTCCCATTGAATATGCGACCCGAGTCCGATGGGCGCCCCGGTAGCGACAACCTCAAATACGCCGCCTAGGCTGTCTCCGTCTCGTCGCGCCGCGTCGATGGCCCCGATCATGGCCTCCGTTGCCACCGGATCCGCACACCTAACCGGAGACTCCTCAAGCTGCACCCAGTCGATGGTCTCCTGCGGCGCGGCCACCACGCCCCCAAGACCCACAACGTGGCTGTGTACTTCTATGCCGATCTCCTCGAGGAATCGCCGCGCCACCGCTCCGGCCGCCACGCGTGCCGCGCTCTCCCGCGCGCTCGAGCGCTCGAGGACATTTCGCGCGTCATCGTGCGAGTACTTGGTAATCCCCGGCGTATCGGCGTGACCCGGCCGCAGCTTGGTAATTGGCTCAAACGGAACGTCCGACGGTTCGATGGACATCTCATCCACCCACGGAACGCCGTCCGGCCCCGTGCCCGTTGAAAAGTCACGATTCTCAACGAACATGGCGATCGGCCCGCCGAGCGTCAGGCCGTGCCGCACACCCGACGAGATGCGGGCGCGATCCGTCTCGATCTGCTGCCGCGCCCCACGCCCATAACCGCGCTGCCGCCGCGCCAGGTCCTGCCGAATGTAGTCCTCGGACAGAGAAACACCTGCCGGTATCCCCTCAACAATCGTCGTCAAGCCCGGCCCGTGCGACTCTCCTGCCGTCAAGAAGCGAAATTGTCCCATCGAGTATCAGCAGCTCCTGTGTGCCTGGTTCATTCTGACTACTATTCAGATTACATCAGCGCCTTGAGGGCCGCCGCGTACATGATGTCCTCCGGCGGCTCACGGTCCGTCCAGAACTCGAACGACGCCGCGCCCTGGTACACGAGCATTCCGATCCCGCCCAGGACACGCGCGCCGCGTTCCCGAGCCAGTGCCAACAGAGGCGTCTCTTGCGGGTTGTAAACGAGGTCACACACAAGAACGCCGCGCTGGAGAAGGTTTTCAACCGGCGGGATGCCGTTCGGATCAGGCCCGCCCGCCATACCTATGGACGTGCAGTTCACAATCAGATCGACGCCGTCGCTGCCGCTTATGTCCTCAAGGCTACTGCCGCGCGTCTCAACCGCAGTCGCCTCCGAAACATCGTGCGCCAACTCTGACGCTCTCTCCGGCGTCCGATTCACGAACACCAGCTCCGAAACGCCCTCCCACGCAAGCCCAAACGCCACGGCCCGCGCCGCGCCTCCCGCCCCAACAATCAGCGCCCGCTTTCGCGCAGCGCTAAAGCGGGCCTCCTGCTCCAGCGACCTCGTGAAACCGCCCGCATCCGTATTCGCCCCGATCAAAAAGCCTTCACGATTGATGATCGTGTTGACCGCGCCAATGGACTGAGCAACAGGCAGAATCTCGTCCAACAACGGCATGACAGCCTGCTTGTGGGGCACCGTCACGTTGGCGCCCAGCACATCATCGACCCGCAGTGACTCCACTCTCTCGCCAAGTTCATCCGGAGGCGTCGCCCACGTCTCGTACTGGGCGTCGATTTCAAGCTCGTCGAACGCTGCCTGCTGGAACGCGGGCGAAATGGAGTGCCCCAAGGGATAGCCGATGATCCCAACGCGTGACGTCATAACTGCCACCTCGTCATTCCCACCGGCCACTTGTCATTACTACTCCAATTCGTCATTCCCGCTCTCATTCGTCATTCCCGCGAAAGCGGGAATCTGAATCGTAATTGCTAGCCGGACCCCGTACCACCGCCCCGAATCCTCTGCTCATCAAGATACGCCTGGAGAACGACGGCAGCGGCAACCGAATCCGGCGGGCTTGAGGAACCGCCCTTGCGACCGCCCGCATCCCGCATCACCCGTTCGGCAGACACAGTAGACAGTCGCTCATCCCTGCCCTCAACCGGCACGGACAGCCCGCGTTCACAGGCACGGCGAATCCCCTCTGCCCACTGTGCCATTTCACCCATGCGGCCATCCATGGTTCGGGGAATGCCGACAATCACGCGCTCCGCCTCGTACTCCGCGACAACACCCCCAAGCAATTCAACGAACGTCGGAGCGTCCGCCCCGGGCAGGAGGTCCAGCGGTTGGGCGATGGTCTGCGTCGGATCAGACACGGCAACGCCGCTCCTGGCTTTGCCAAGGTCCAGCGCAATGATTCGTCCACTCATACCACAAGGATAGCCCACCCCGTTTGCCCTGAGCCTGCACCCCGGTCGCCCTGAGCTTGTCGAAGGGTTGCCCGCCAATTGCCATACCTCCCCTCAACTCGCTAAGCTCGAAGAAAGGGGGAATTATGCCAGACACCTACATGGTCGCAGGCGCCGCATCCGGCGTCGGTATGCACGTCACACGCAAGCTGCTTGAGCGCGGTGAGAACGTGCGCGCATTCGTCAGGAACGGGCGCAAACTTCGGGAAATCTTCGGGACGCCGGACAATCTCGGAATCTTCGTTGGCGATATCGCCGATCACGCCGCCGCCTTTGAGGCCGCGGAGGGAGCGCATTACGTCATTTCAACCGTCGGCGCGAAATTTCCGGACGGCGAGCCGGAGAGGGTCGACTATCAGGGCGTCCACACACTTGTGAACGCCGCCGCGGAACACGGCCACATCCGCCAATTCGTGCTCGTGTCCTCCATTGGAGTCACACAAAGCGACCATGACCTGAACGCCCGATTCAAGAACGTCCTCCGCTGGAAGATGTTTGGTGAGAACTACCTGCGCGGCAGCGGCCTCTCGTACGCCATCGTCCGTCCCGGCGGCCTCTCAGATGATGCCGGAGGAACAAAGTCAATTGAAGTTGGTCAGGGCGATACACTACACGGATCTATCAGCCGCGAGACCGTCGCAGATGTTTGCATCGCCATTTGCGACGCGGCGGAACACGTCGTCCGCGAGGTGACATTCGAGGTCATCGAGGGCGACGGCCCGGCCCCCGCGGACTTGACGACCAACATCTTCGACAACCTCAAGCGGGACTAGCCCGTGGACCTGGAACTCGCTGGACGCAGTATCCTCGTCACGGGAGGCAGCGGCGGCATCGGTTCGATAGTCGCTGAGCAGTTCGCACGAGAAGGCGCGGACGTGACGATTTCCGCGCGGGGACGCGAACGGCTGGAGCAAACCAAAGCGGAAATTTCGTCACGGGCGGGCGTGGATGTCCGCGTCGCGGAGATGGATGTCACGGACGCCGAATCCGTTGCATCTGCCGTCCAATCCGTCCTCGACGCAACTGGCAGAATTGATGCCGTCATCAGTTCCGCCGTGGACGTTGTCGGGGCGCTCCCCGGCACGCCCTCCGAACTAGACGTGAATTCTCTGGGCAACGCCATCGACGTCAAAGTGCTTGGCATCCTGCGGCTCGCGCAGGCTGTCGTTCCTCACATGAAGTCATCGGGTTACGGGCGGATCATCGGCGTTGGCGGGGCTTCATCACGCCAGATCGGCTCTGCCAGTGCGAGTGTACGCAACTCCGCCCTGGCCGCCCTCTGCAAGAACATGGCGACCGAACTCGGTCCGCACGGCATCACCGTCAACGTCATCCATCCCGGCGCGGTCCTCACGGAAAGAAACCGCCCTCGGGTTGCAGCTGAAATGGAGCGCAACGGCGGCACATTTGAGGAGGCGGAGGCTCGAATGGCATCCGCCATTCCCGTTGGCAGGATGATTCATCCGGAGGACATCGCCGCGCTCGCTCTGCTGCTTGCATCTCCTGCCGGAGCTGCTATCACCGGCCAGACCATCGCCGTTGACGGCGGCTCCACAACCGCCATCACTTATTAGCCATCACCAATTTACTTGACATCCCACCCATACATGACTAGTCTGGTGACTAGTCAGTTCACCATCACGGAAAGGAGAACCCATGACGTTTTATCCCACAGATGACAAGCCAAATACGTGGCAGGTACAAGAGGCAAAGGCTCGCTTCAGCACGTTGCTGGACAACACGCTGGAGAACGGCCCGCAGATCGTAACGAAGCGGGGCGTGGAAGCCGTGGTGGTTATTCCCTATGAACAGTGGCTTGAGTATGAGCGGGCCAACAGGCGGACTCTGAAGGATCTCCTCCTTGCGCCGGAGGCGCGGACGGATGATCTCGTGCCGTCCAACTCCGGCTTCTTCCGCCTTCAGCCTCCATCTTTTGATTAGTCCGTTACGTGTTTCTTCTCGACACCAACGTCGTCTCGGAATTGCGCCGCATGAAGCCGAATGCGGCTGTGGTTCGCTGGCTGGAACGGGTTCCCGCCGGCAGCTTGCACGTTTCCGCAGTGACGATAGGCGAAATCCAGGCCGGGATTGAAGCAAAGAGAGAGAATGATCCAATCAAGGCGGACGAGATAGAAAGATGGCTGGAGGAAGTGCTGGTATCCTTCGGCGTCATTCCTGCGGACGCCGCCGCTTTTCGCGAGTGGGCGCGGCTCATGCACGGACAGTCAGACAAACTGCTGAAGGATGCCCTGATTGCAGCCGTCGGTATCGTCAATTCCCTGACCGTCGTCACACGCAACGTCCGCGACTTTGAGCGACTGGGCGTGCGGGTCGTTGATCCGTTCGCCGTTCCACTCTATTCCGTGTAGCCCTACTACCCCGCCTCCACTATCCCCGCCACCGCCGCAAGCGCCTCATCCAGTTTGGAGGCGTCACGCCCGCCCGCGCTCGCGAAGTCTTTGCGGCCGCCGCCGCCGCCGCCCACAATCGCGGCCGTCTCTTTCACGATGCGTCCGGCATCATAGGAGCCGCCCCGCTCAACGATGTCCGCGCTGATCGCACACACAAGCGACGGCCTTCCTCCAACATCTGCTCCGAGCACAACGATTCCTGAACCCAAAGCCGCGCGTGTCATGTCCGCGACATCCCGAAGCAGATCGGCTGACGCAATACCCTCAGCTCGTGCGGCGAGCAGCGTAACCGGCGGGTCACCCACCTGCACCGCTTGAGGCAGCAGCGTTTCAATCTGAGAGCGCGCTCGTTCCCTCTCCAGCTCCTCTGCGCGCCGACGCAGCCGTTCCGACTCCGCCATTTGGTCCGCGATCCGCGCCTCGATCTCCTCTACCGGTACGGTCAACTGCCGCGACAAACGCTCAAGCACTGACATTCGATCACGCAGGAGCTGGTCGGCGTTGGAACCCGCAACAGCCTCCACACGCCGCATCCCTGCGCCGATGGAACTCTCGCCAACGACGTAGATAAACCCCACCTCGCCCGTCGCGTGAACATGCGTGCCGCCGCACAGTTCGTGGCTGAACGGCGCGCCGTCATCCTCACCGTCAATAGAAACGGTGCGCACCTCGCTGCCGTAGCGGTCGCCAAAGAAAGCGAGCGCGCCAGACGCCAGTGCATCCTGTATCGGCTGCACTTGCGACTGCACCACAATGTTGCGGATCACACGCGCATTGACCGCATGCGTGATCGCCGCGATCTCCTGCTCATTCAGAGAAGCCGTGTGCGAGAAATCGAATCGCAGGTGGTCCGGCGAAACATACGATCCCGCCTGTCGGACGTGCCCGCCCAACGTCGACCGCAGTGCCGCGTGTAGAAGATGCGTCGCCGTATGATGCCGCGTCGCCTGCCCTCGCGCCATTGGATCAACCTCAAGCGTCACCGCGTCCCCAACCCTCAGCGTCCCCTCCTCTACCACGCCGATATGAACAACAAAATCAGGCCGCTCTCCGATCGGCCGTTGCGTATCCGTGATCCGCGCCGCCCCTGCAGGTCCCCGGATCACGCCCACGTCACCCACCTGCCCGCCGCCCTCTGCGTAGAACGGCGTCCGCGCCGTCACAATCTCCACCTGTTGCTGCTGATAGGCCGACTCCGTCACGCCCCCGCCAACAATCAGGCCCGTGACGTTGCTCTCATCTCGCGCAACCTCATAGCCCGTGAACTGCGTTGTCAGGCTTGAAAGCAGTCGATACGCCTCTGAGCCTTCGTCTCCACCGCCGAACGAAGTCGCCGCCCTGCCGCGCTCCCGCTGTGCCTCCATCTCCCGTTGAAAGCCGTCGCGATCAGCGCTCATACCTCGGTCAAGGGCAATCTCCTCCGCGAGCTCCACCGGGAAACCGTAGGTGTCATACAGTCGGAAAAGCGCGTCGCCCGGCACAACGGATTCGCCGTCGGACTCCATCCGCGCCATCACCTCATCAAGGAGCGCCGTCCCCACGGAGAGCGTCCGCTGGAACTGTTCCTCTTCGCGCGTCACCGTCTGAACAATGTGATCGAGAGCGTCATTGAGCGCCGAGTACGCCGGCGCCATCAGCGGAACTACCGCCTCCGTGATAATCCGACCCAGGAACGGCTCATCCACGCCCAGGCTCTGCGCGAAACGGATCCCCCGGCGCAGCATCCGGCGCAGCACGTACCCGCGTCCTTCATTCCCCGGCGTCACGCCGTCCATGATCAGGAACGCGCCGGACCGCGCATGTTCCGCCATCACACGCAGCGCCCGATCCGTTTCCGCGTCCTTGCCGTATTCGGCGCTTGCGATGGCCGCCGCAGATACGATGAGCGGCTGAAAGAGGTCTGTCGAATAGATATTCTCGGCACGCTGGATGATCGCCGCGAGCCTCTCAAGCCCCATGCCCGTGTCGATGTTCTTCTGTTCAAGCGGCGTCCGCGTGCCGTCCTCCGCCTGGTCAAACTCCATGAACACGAGATTCCAGATCTCAACAAACCGGCCGCACTCGCAGTTCGGGCCGCAGGAGTCATTGCCGCAGGAGCCATCATCCAACGGCTCACCCGGCGTCAGGTCATAGTGGATCTCGGAGCACGGCCCGCACGGCCCGCTGT
>DAOUKW010000131.1:0-4880 GCA_034420915.1 Dehalococcoidia bacterium | reverse complement strand
TTCGGCTCCCTATTTGCACGGATTCGTCACGCAATGTGGCCGCCCTGGTACCGAATCCGCGGGTCAAGGCGTGCATAGAGCACATCGACAACGAGATTCGTCAGAATAACCAGGAGTGCCGACAATAAGAGGATGGCCCTGGCCACCGGACCATCACGAACGTTGATAGCATCGAGCAACATCCGCCCAACTCCCGGCAGGCTGAAGACCTCCTCAATGAGAACCAGGCCGACGAGTACGATTGGGGCCAGGATTCCAATCACAGTCACAATCGGGATCATGGCATTCGGCAGCGCGTGACGAAGAACGACTACCTTCTCCCGCATTCCCTTGCCTCGCGCAAGCCGGACGTAGTCGGATGCCATGGCCTCCATGAGGGCAGCGCGCGTGATTCGCAGCACCGTTCCCATGACCATGCCGAGTCCAACAACGAGTGCGGGCCAGATGAGCTGCGCGAGGTTTCCCGTGGGGTCCTCGGTCAATGGAATGTAGCCCGTCGGCGGCGCCCAGTCGAAGAATCGCACAAGGAATATGATGAGAATCATTCCGGTGAAGAACGTCGGCAACGAGATTCCCAGAATCGAGATGCCGCGCACTACAGTATCAATAATGCTGTCCGGCTTGAGCGCTGCGAGAATACCGCCTACCACTCCCAACGTGCCGCCCAACATCAGAGCCATGGCTCCCAGTTGAAGACTCACGGGCAGTCTCCAAGCTAGCCGGGAGGATATATCGACGTTGCAGATCGATCTCCCGAAGTCCAACGTCAGGATGCCAAATAGCCAGTCGAAGTACTGTACGTAGAGCGGCTTGCTGAGTTCCTCGCGGATATGATCGAGTTGGGATAAAGAATAGCTCCACGAGGGACAAATCGGCATGATGTTGACCGGCATGGTCTGCGTGATTGGAAAAACAACGACCGTAACGATCAACAGCGTTGGAATGGCCAGCAAAAGGCGTCGAATGATGTACGGCCACATATCGTATTAGGTCTCTCCTTGCGTCTGCCTTCAAACTGCGTTGGGTATAGCTCCCTCCTAGTATCGAATCCGGGGATCGAGCCAACCGTAGAGCATGTCGACGCCGAGATTCGCCAAGACCACCGCGAATCCCGTCATCGTGACCACGAGCTGCACAACGGGATAGTCCCGCTGATTTATGGCATCCACCATCATGCGGCCCACGCCGGGCAGGCCAAAGACCTGCTCCGTCACCACGAGTCCCGTCACCGTGATCGGCAAGAAGATTCCGATCAGCGTGAGCACGGGGATAAGAGCGTTGCGCATGGCATGGCGGACGATGATGACTCGTTCCTTGAGTCCCTTGGAGCGCGCAGTGCGCACGTAGTCCTCTCGCATGACCTCCAACATGGTTGCCCGCATCATGCGAAGCGGCACGCCCATGAGGAATCCCAAACCAATAATCAGGGCAGGCCACATCAACTGAGCCAGGTTGGCGACCGGGTCTTCCCAGATGGGGATGTATCCCTGTCGCGGAATCCAGTCAAACATCCGCACAAAGATCAGGATCAGCATCATCCCACTCCAGAACGTCGGGACGGAGATGCCGAGGATTGCCGTGCCGCGAATAACGTAGTCGGTGAATGTGTCCTGCTTGAGAGCCGCGATGACCCCGCCCGCAATGCCGAGAAAGCTGCCGAACAGCAGCCCCATCAGCCCAACTTGCAGGCTCAACGGGGCCTTGCGGGCCAGCAGCGTTGACATCTCAGCGTTGTAGAAGAATGACCGCCCGAAGTCCAACGTCATAAGGCTGAAGAGCCAATCAAAGTACTGAATGTAGAGCGGCCTATTCAGCCCAAGTTCCTCGCGGATATGATCGAGGGCCGCCTGATCGAAATTGCAACTCTCACCCGTGCCACAAAGTATCATCAGCGCCAAATCGCCCGGCGCAATCCGCATGATCAGAAAAACAACGGCCGTGACGCCCAAGAGTGTCGGTATTGCCAGCAACAGCCGGCGCACAATATATGCCCACATTGGTTTCGCCCTCCCCGTGCGATGACCTTCTGCGCAAGCCTTCCCCGGAGCGGTGTCGTCCTTCACCGCGCCGGATATTCAGGCCAGTCTAACCATCGGATTGCAAGGGTCAAGTCGAACGCTGCCGATTAGGCCGTTTTGTACGAATCGACGCGGAAAAATGGCGTCAAGGGATGTCAAGGGGGCGAGGCTGTTTTAAGCGAAAACCGACGATGCTTCTCGCGATTCCTGCTCAGAAACGAGAGGGCGGCTCACGGGCCGCCCTCTCAATTAACAGTGGCTTCCTGTTAGTTTGTCGGCCTGTTCTCGTTCAGAAAGGCCAGGAGGGTCCTGTTGTATTCCTCGTGGCGCTCAAACGGCGTGCCGTGGCGGGTGGGAAACACCTCGACACCCGCCTGCGCGCCCGTCATCGCAGCCGCAAGTTCGTGCGCAGCCTCGGGGCCGGTGTACTGATCCCCTGCCCCAACGATGATCAGCGTGGGGGACGTGATATTGGCCACGTCCACGCCGGACGGGCCGCCCATTCCCGCCATAACACGGACGTACTTTTCTGGATCGTTAGCTGTGGTGATTGCGTAATGGTCCTGAACAATCTGCGGCCGCGCGTCCCGGAACTCCGGTGTATACACCTGTTCAAGCCATCCGTCCCACACGAATTGCATCCCGCCTGCGCGTATGCCCGCGATCCGCTCGTCTCGCATTGCCTGCGCGGCACGAGCTTCCTCCTCGTTTGCAGGCGGCGGAGGATCGAGCCGTCCTCCGTTGGATATCACGGCGCCCCACACCCGATTCGGGTGCGTCGCGGCAAAGTTGCGCACGATGCCGCCGCCCATCGAATAGCCGATAAGCGCCGTGCGCTCGATGCCCAAACCGTCCAGCAAGGCCGCAAGATCATCGATGAACGTCTTCTGGCTCAGCGAATCATCCTCCGGGGTCTCTGTGTCCCCGTGTCCACGCACGTCATATGCCAGGACGCGAAAAGACTCCGCCAGCGCCGGAACCTGCAGCCACCACGCATTGTGGTTGTCTCCGGAGCCATGGATAAGCGTCACCCACGGCGCGCCCTCCGGGCCTCTCGTCTCATAGCACTGCTCAATGCCGTTTGCCGAAATCATCCGGGCCGCCATACTCCCCCCAATCCCGTGTCATGTGTCTTGCGTCCTTACCGAGTCACGTTCGGATTGTAGCGCGAGCGACCCGTGACACGCCGCACTACAATGATGATTGAGCCCGGAACGTGGCGGGCGCGAACAAGTTGGAGAGTGGCGTCATGGCAATTGAATTCAACGTGGAAGTCCATTTCGATGCGCCTCCGGAGAAGGTGTTTGAGGCCCTGACAGACGTCAACTCGTTCATTGATTGGACGCCGAACCTCAAGGAAATCAGAGTCTTGTCAGACGGCGACATTGGGGTGGGAACGGTCTTCGAGGAGACCCGCCGCATGTTCTTCCGTGACGCCACGGAGCGCTTTCGGGTGAGCATGTATGAACCACCGGAGATGTTTGAGTTAACCGTCGACGGATCAGAAGGAAGCAGCGGCTTTGGTCAGTACACGTTCTTCTACCACCTGGAGCAGGACGAGGACAATGGCGGCACCAGCATGTCCATGCGCGGCGAGATCACAGGGCTCACCAAGGTCATGGAATTCCTGGGACGCTTAAGTGTGCGGTTCATGGTGCGCGCCATCCGCAAGGATTACCGCGCCCTCGCCAAACACCTGGCCGCTCAGGCCAACGAATGACGTTCTTCAACACGAGCGGGCGCAACCGCCTCTATGGGGATCTCGCCTATCTCTGGCCGCTGATGAGCCCGCCGGAGGAGTATGCGGACGAATCCCCGCACTGGCGCAACCAGATCCTGACGCACTTCGACAAGCGCCCCATACGCGCCCTGGAACTCGGCACCGGCGGCGGGCATTTCATCTCGCACCTGACTGACATCCTGAGCGTGACGGCGGTTGACCTGTCCGAGGCCATGCTGGAGAACGCGCGTCGGTTGAACCCACGCGTCAAGCATATCGTCGGGGATATGCGGTCGATCCGCCTCGAACGGACTTTTGACGTTGTCCTGATCCACGACGCCATCGCCTACATGACGTCAGAGGATGACCTGTCCGCCACGTTCGCCACCGCCCGCACGCACCTTGAGCCGGGCGGGCTGTTTATGACGATCCCGGACCACTACATCGACCGCCCCGTCTGGCCGTACATCGGCCACCGGACGCATACCCAGGGCAACAGGGGACTCACGTATATCGAATACTCAGCGCCCGACATGAATGACCCATCTCTACTGCAATCGTCGTTCCTGTTTGTCATCACGGAGAACGGCGAGCGGCGCATGGAACTCGACCACCACACGACCGGGCTGTTTCCGGTTGATACGTGGCGGCGGCTGATTACGGAGGCCGGTTTCCAGGTTGAGCGCCTAAACTACCCCGTTGCGGATGGACCCATCAGCCAATATCTTTGGGTGGCAACGGCGGTTTAGGCAGGCGGAACGGAGTCGGGCCACAAAAATACGGGCTAGATTCCCGCTTTCGCGGGAATGACGGGGGTTTGGACGGAGAGGAAAGTTTAAGGGAAGAGCGCGAACTCTTCCAGTCCCTCGGTTTCCGGCGCGCCAAACATCAGGTTCATGTTCTGGATCGCCTGCCCCGCCGCTCCTTTAACAAGGTTGTCGAGGGCCGTGACGATGATGATCCGCCCCGTCCTCTGGTCAATCACCGGGTAGACCTGCGTCATGTTGCTGCCGGATGTCTGCTTGGTCTGCGGCGGCTTCTGCGTCACGCGCACAAACGGCTCAGCCGCGTAGTAGTCCTCGTAGAGGTCACGCAGGCGCTGTGCACCTTCGGGTGACGCAGGAAGACGGCCGTCCGCGGGC
>DAOUKW010000130.1:0-5960 GCA_034420915.1 Dehalococcoidia bacterium | reverse complement strand
AGGAACCGCAAGCCCGCCGATCCCCACACCGCAGACTGAATCGCACCCTGTTTTGCCCCCAACCGGCGGTGCTTAAGCTAAATCCACTTCAATTCTTAAACGAATGCCATTGGCGGAGCCCCAGGGACAAGAGGGAGTGCGACCCGCGAATTCGAACTGCGGGGCCGCGGTCGGCGGCATGCAGCTGCCGCATCAGAGAGAATGCACCGGCTGGGAACACGTTTACACGGAGGGCTGGAAGAAGGCTCCGCGGCCGGAGAAGTGTCCCTTGGTGAAGAAGTGCAAGGGCCGCATCCAGGGGCACATCTCGGATTTCCGGCAGACTCCCGACGGCATTCGCGTCGGGGCGCCGGTGCGGTGCGGAGTGCGGGCACCTCCGAGCTCCTGCCGGAGCCGCCGCCAGCGGTGCGCCTCGCCGGGTCGGTTCACCGACTCCAGTCCGTTTGCACCGGCCGATCCGGACCCTGTTGACGATCGCGAGCGATCCAACTTGCTCCAAACAACCGGTACCACCTCATGCGCACGCCCGTCGTGGCCTCCAAACCCCAGCCAGACCTCCTACTCCCTAATTCCCTACGTTCCCCTACTTTGCGAATTGTCGCCTGTCCCGATAGTGTCGAAATATTTCGCCTACTATCTACATCCTCAGGAGAAAAGTGGCATGATAGGTGCATTCTGAGGGAGACTCTGTCTGCCTACAGCAAGCGCAAAGGAGGTCAATGTCGATCAGCCTCAATGCAGATGCGAACGGGCTGGGGTTCCATCACAGAGTGATTCTCGGGGAGACAGCCTTGAGCCTGCAGCGAGCGTGGTCGATCCTTCTCCGAGGCTTCCGCTCCGCTTCCGCGCTGGCGCGCATTGACGAGAGTGTGATGTGGTCGCACACGACGGGGGCTCGGAGAGAATGCTGAGACACCTTGCAGCGGCGGCGCTTGCGGTCGTTACAGGAGCCTGGGCCGGCGCGTTCGCGCAGGTCCTGCGCCCTGCGGAAAGGGTGTGGTCAGGGGACATCGCAGAGGAGGATCGGCGTCGGATTGCGCAGCACGAGTGGGACCGGGCGCTTGCACACGCCCGCCTCGCAGCCACGGGCGGTGGTGCCGGTCCGGTTGGTGCCGAGGCCTGCCCGGCGCTCTCCCCTGTCGGTCCGGACCTTCGACGCGGCAAGGGCGGGTTACGGCCCTATCCCTCGCCCCGCAGCCAGGCGAGGCCGCTTGCCCGGCGCAACATAGCCGCCGCCTCGGCCGCTTCCGCCGAGCAGGTGTTCCGCGAACATGTCGCGGTGCCGATCGTACAGAACCGCTGCGTCCGCTGCCATGTGGAGGGCGGGGCTTCGGGTCACACGAGGCTGGTCTTCATAGAGGAGGAGGCAGCGGATCACGAAACCCGCAACCTGGCGGCCTTTCGTGAGTTCCTGGCGTCCGTCGGGGGCGGGGCGGACCTAATGCTCCACAAAATCCAGGGCGTCGCCCATGGGGGCGGCGTGCAGGTGCCCGCAGGCTCGCCGGAGTTCGCGTTTCTGGAGCGGTTTCTCCGGCTGCTTGACGGCAGCACCGGCGGGTCGGGCCGGACGCCCGAGACCCTGTTCGAAGGCGTCACCATGGCCTCCCCGGCCAGGACGCTGCGGCGGGCTGCGCTGGTGTTCGCGGGCCGCGCCCCGACCGCGGCGGAACTGGCGTCCGTGAGCAGCGGCCGGGAGGAGCACCTGCGCGCCGCGATCCGGCGGCTGATGGCGGACAAGGGCTTCCACAGATTCCTGATCCGAGGCGGCAATGACCGGCTCCTCACGGACCAGTGGCTCGACCGGACCGCGTACAGTCCCTTTGGATTTCCCGGACTCGTCGAGTATGTCAATCAGCATCATCACTTGACCAAGGTGGCACACGAGAGATTTGAAGACGATTGGCAGGACCCAGACTACAGAGCCTGGAAACTCGGGACGAATCATGGGCTTGCCCGCGCACCGCTCGAGCTGATCGCGCACGTGGCGGAGAACGACCTGCCTTACACGGAGATCCTGACCGCGGACTACGTCATGGCCAACGCGAAGACGGCAGGGGCCTACGGTGCAGGGACAAAGTTCGACGATCCCGGCAATCCGTTCGAGTTCCAGCCTTCGAGGATCGCCAGCTACTACCGCCAGGACGACTCGATGGTGACTGAATTCCACCTTAATTTTGGACAGAACGTCATCAATCCGGGCAATCTGAAGACAGAGTGGCCACACGCCGGAATCCTCAACACCTTTGCGTTCCTGCAGCGCTACCCGACGACGCCCACGAACCGCAACCGTGCGCGGTCACGGTGGACGTACTACCACTTTCTCGGCCTGGACATCGAGAAGTCCGCTTCCCGAACCACGGACCCGGTCGCCCTGGCCGACACCGACAACCCGACGATGAAGAACGCGGCCTGCACGGTCTGCCACAGCGTGCTGGATCCGGTGGCCGGCGCGTTCCAGAACTACGGGGAGAACGGGGCGTACCGGCAGGCGTGGGGCGGTCTCGACTCGCTGGACGGGCTCTACAAGGAAGGCAAGGGTTCGCCCTACGTCGAGGGGGACACGTGGTACCGCGACATGCGCGCGCCCGGATTCGACGGGACGGCGGCACCGGACGCGGCGAACAGCCTGCAGTGGCTGGCGCGACGCATTGCGGAAGACGAGCGCTTCGCGGAGGGCACGGTGAGGTTCTGGTGGCCGGCCGTGCTCGGGGTGCCCGTCTCGCAGCCGCCGGAGGACCAAGGCGACAGCGACTTCGCCGGCCGGCTGCTAGCCTCCAATGCGCAGGCGGCGGAGGTGCAGCGGCTCGCCGCCGCGTTCCGGGAGGGGATCGCGGGCGGGAGGCCCTACAACCTGAAGGACCTGCTGGCGGAGATCGCGCTCTCGCCGTGGTTCCGGGCCGAGTCGCTGGCTGACGCCGACCCGGTGCGAGTTGCAGCGCTGCGAGACGCCGGGATGGAGCGCCTGCTCACGCCCGAGGAACTGGCGTGGAAGACGGAGGCGCTGACGGGCTTCATGCTGGGTCGGTGGGTATCGGGCGAGGGCGTCCTGCACAGCGAACTGCTGGAATCCCACCGGCTCCTCTACGGCGGGATCGATTCGGAGGGCATCATCGAGCGGTCGGGAGACATGACGACGGTGATGGCGGCGGTGGCCCGGTCTCACGCCGTTGAAGCCGGCTGCGCCGTCGCAGCACGGGAGTTCTTTTTCCTGCCCGACGGCCAAAGGATGCTCTTCAACGGGACCGACCTGCACGTGACACCCGTTACCGACGCCGTCCACGATCTTGCTGTCACAGCCGAGGCTGAGGACGGACGGGACTCGCGCCCGGAGGCGGTAGGGTTCGACGCGACCCTGAGGGCAGGTGCCAATACGGTCCGCGTTGCGCACGCCAACGGATACTTCAAGGCGCGTGAACTGGTTCTGAATCGTTTGGTCGTGCGAGACCAGAACGGCTCGGTGGTGCACGAGCCGGACCTGCTTGCCGTCGAGGGGCTGAACTGCGGCTGGCGGGATCTGGAGAACGGCACATACAAGCTCAAGTGCGATGACGACTGGTTGGACGTTCCGGTGGAGGTTCCGTCCGAGGGCGTGTACCGCATCGCTGTCGAGGGCTACCAGCTCGCCCACGGCGCGGAGCCCGCCGTGCTGCGTGTCGCCGTGCCGTCGGGCGGCAGCACGGCCGCGGAGGACTTCGAGATCACCGCCGAGGATTCCGACCGGCCGCAGACGGTGGTCCTGACCACATCGCTGGGAGCTGGCCGCGGCACGGTCCGCCTCGGGCTCATGAACGAGTACATAGCACACCGGAAACTGCTGCTCGATCGCTTGACGGTTCGCGACCGGAACGGCTCCGTGGTACAGGAGTTCGAGTTCGAGAGGCTGGACACCGTGCCGTGCAGCGGCGTCTGGGCAACAGAAACCCATACGCTCTGGAATGACGACGGGTGCTCGCTGGAGATCGACGTGTCCATACCCTCCGACGGCGTATACGGCATCACGGTCGAGGCCTACCAGGAGGCCGCAGGTTCCGAGCCAGCGGTGCTGCGGATCATGCTGGAGTCGGACGACGGGGCGTCTGCGGGAGCCATTGCCGTGCGGCGCAAGCTGGTCGAGCTTTACGACCGGCTGCTCGGCGTGACGGAGACAGTCGACTCTCCAGAGGTCGAAGCGGCATACCGCCTGTTTGTCGACGTGTGGAACCAGAACCTCGCCGATGCGGACTCGACCCATTACTTGTGGCGCGAGGAGGAATGCAGAGTCGCCGCCGACCACCTGTTCCTTTCGGAGGTGGCCCCCGAACTCCTCACGACCGACGAGAGCGGAGGATCGGACTTCAACTGGGACGCTTTTTTCGAGATGGAACGAATCCGTCCGTTCGGAGACCCGCAGTACATTGCCCGGACGTGGGCGGTCGTACTGTCCTACCTGATGGCGGACTATCGGTATCTCTATTTCTAGAAAGAGGGGGGATCATGCGCCGTCGCGACCTGCTCCAGAGGCTGCTTCTTCCCGTTGGCGGGGCACTCGGTGGCTTCCGCCTGCCCTTGGCCCACGGGGCCGACTACCGCGGGCCCCTGTTTGTGTTTGTCCAGGCGGACGGGGGCTGGGACCCGACCAGCTTCTGCGACCCCAAGACGAACCAGCCCGGCGAGCCCGTCATCAACCGCTGGGCGGAGACGGACGAGCCGCGCCAGGCGGGCAACCTGCGCTATGCGCCGTTCGCCCGCAACCGGGAGTTTTTCGAGAAGTACCACCGGCGAATGCTCGTGATCAACGGCGTGGACGCGCAAACGAACTCTCACACGGTCGGGATAACGCACAACTGGAGCGGGCGCACCGGGGTGGGATACCCGACCACCACGGCCCTGCTGGCGGCTCGTCACGGGCCGGGTCTGGCGATGCCGTACTTGAGCTTCGGCGGCTTTTCGGACACGGCCGGCGTGGGCGCCTTCACGCGGCTGGACAACCCATCCATCGTGCGCAACATCGCTCAGCCGGAGTTGCACGTCACGGACTGGACCAGCGAGGTGGAGCCCTTCCTGAAGCCGGCAACCTGGGATCGGCTGCGGGAGGCCATGCTGGCGCGCGGCACCCGCCTTGCGGAGGCGCCGAACCTGCTGCCGCGGGCGGAGCGGAACCGTCGGCTGTTCGTCGAGGCCATCTCGGCGGAGGCCCAGGCGGGCCTGCGGGAGTTCGCGGCGCTGGTGCCTCCGGACGACGAGCTGGAGCAGGCGCAGGACCTGGGCACAACGCGGCGTCCCAGGAGCACGCTGCGGCGGCAGGTGCAGCTGGCGCTGCTCGCGTTTCAGGCGGGAGTGGCGGTGAGCGCGGATCTCTGGCAGGGGGGCTTTGACACCCACCGGTGGAACGACCGCAATCAAGTGAAGCTGCTGGGGCACCTGACTGACTCGGTGGACTATCTGTGGGAGTCCGCGGAGCGGCAGGGGCTGGCGGACCGGCTGGTGGTGGTGATGGGGTCGGACTTCGGGCGCACGAACCACTACAACGCGGAGGAGGGCAAGGATCACTGGCCGATCGGGAGCTTCGTCGTGATGGAGAAGAACCAGCCGTGGACGGGACGCGCGGTGGGGGAGACGGACGAACTGCACCAAGCGCTGAAGATCGATCCGGCCACGCTGCAGCGCAACGACTCGAGCGGCACGCTGATCCACCCCAAGCACATCCACAAGGCGTTGCGGCGTTACCTCGGGATCGAGGACACGCCAGAGAGCCGACGGTTCCCGTTCGGCGGCACTGAGGACTTTCGATTCTTCGGATGACTGCTCGTCTGTTCCCGGTTCCGGCGAATCCCCGATCGCTCTCTGGGGCGACGGCGGGGATGGCGGCCCATAGGCGCTAACTTATAGATGATTCCGCTCCAAAGTGCTGGGTCAGTTGAGGCTGGCGAGCGCGAGGGTTCTCTGTCAGTTCGGCCGAAATCGCTTGCCACTCGCTGAGC